>SLCC01000174.1 GCA_007126035.1 Gemmatimonadota bacterium | reverse complement strand
TGGGCGGGGGCACTTCAACGGTGAGGGGAATGTGACGGAGTACAGGTTGGCGGTGCGGGTGACGCCCCGGGCGGGGCTGTTGGATCCGGAGGGGAAGGCGGTGGAGCATGCGCTGCACTCTCTGTCCTTCGACGGTGTAACGGGGGTGAGTGTTGGCAAGTTGATCCGGCTGGGGCTTAGGGCGGCAGACGAGGCGGAGGCGCGGGAACGGGCGGAGGAGATGTGCCGTAAGCTGTTGGCGAACCCGGTCACGGAGGACTATTCCATCGAGCTGGAGGCGGTTTGATGAGGGCTGCGGTGGTCACCTTCCCGGGCTCCAACTGTGATTACGACTGTTACAAGGCTATCAACGACGTGCTGGGCGAGGAGGCCTATTTCGTCTGGCATCGGGAGGCGGAGCTGGGGGACCCGGACCTCGTGATACTGCCGGGTGGCTTCAGCTACGGCGATCATCTGCGGGCGGGGGCGATCGCCCGGTTCAGCCCGGTCATGGACCATGTCATCCGGGCGGCGCATTCGGGTCGCCCGGTGCTGGGCATCTGCAACGGGTTCCAGATCCTGTGCGAGGCGGGCCTGTTGCCGGGTGCGCTGGTGCGGAACCGTGACCTGCGGTTCTTGGGCAAAGACATGCTGCTCCGGGTGGAACAGACAGACACCATCTATACCCGGCGCTACCGGTCGGGGCAGGTCCTCCGCCTTCCGCTGGCTCACGGGGAGGGCAATTTCGTGGCGGACCGGGAGACACTGGATCGACTGGAGGATGGCGGCCAGGTGGTGTTCCGGTACGTGGACGCCGGTGGTCAGGCCACTGACGCGGCGAACCCGAACGGCTCCATGAACAACATCGCCGGGCTGATCAACGAGGCTGGTAACGTCCTGGGTCTGATGCCGCACCCGGAGCGGGTGGTGGAGAGTCTTCTGGGAGGGGTTGACGGGCTGCCGCTGTTCGAATCGATACGAGACCATCTGGAGGGCCAGGACGCCGGGGCCAGGGCCGCGGCGGGTGAGGAGGTGGGCTGATGGGAGGACAGGCAGGTATTCAGGCGCTGGAGCCGAGGCCGGGCGACCCGGAGATCACGCCGGAGCTGGTCGACGAGCACGGGATCACGCGTGGGGAGTACGACCAGATCCGTGACGTTCTGGGGCGGGACGCCACCTACACTGAGCTGGGCCTGTTCAGCGCCCTCTGGTCCGAGCACTGCGGCTACAAGAACTCCAAGCCGCTGCTCAAGCTGCTGCCCACGGAGGCGCCGTGGGTGTTGCAGGGCCCGGGCGAGAACGCCGGCGTCATCGACATCGGCGATGGCTACGCCGTCGCCTTCAAGATCGAGTCCCACAACCACCCGTCCGCCATCGAGCCGTACCAGGGCGCGGCCACGGGCGTGGGCGGGATCCTGCGCGACGTGTTCACCATGGGCGCCCGGCCCATCGCGGTGCTGGACGCCCTCCGGTTCGGCCCACTCTCGAGCCCCCGCGTGCGCTACCTGTTCGCCGGGGTGGTGAAGGGGGTGGGTGACTACGGGAACTGCGTGGGCATCCCCAACATCGGTGGCGAGACGTGGTTCGACGAGTCGTACGAAGGCAATCCGCTGGTGAACGCCATGGCCATCGGGCTCATGAAGAAGGAGGACCTGATCCGGGCGACGGCGTCCGGCCCTGGCAACCCGATCCTGGCCGTGGGTGCGCGCACGGGACGCGACGGCATCCACGGTGCCACCTTCGCCAGCGAGGAGCTGTCCGACGAGGCGGACGCACGCCGGCCCCAGGTCCAGGTGGGCGACCCGTTCACGGAGAAGCTCCTGCTCGAGGCCTCGCTGGAGCTGATCCGCTCGGGGCATATCGTGGGCATACAGGACATGGGGGCAGCGGGGCTGGCCTCGGCGTCCACCGAGATGGCGGCCCGGGCGGGGACGGGCGTGGACATTGACGTCGCCCGGGTCCCCGTCCGCGAGCCGGGCATGACGCCCTACGAGATCCTGCTCAGCGAGTCACAGGAGCGGATGCTGGTGGTGGCCAAGGCGGGCCACGAAGACGAGGTGGTCAGGATCCTGGAGAAGTGGGAGCTGGAAGCAGCCGTTATCGGCCGGGTCACCGACGACGGTCTCTACCGTGTCAGGGAAGGTGACCGGATCGTCGCCGAGATCCCGGGCCGCGCCATCGTGGACTGCCCCACCTACACCCGTGACGCCATCGAGTCGCAGGAGGTCCGCCGGCTCCGGGAGTGGGACCCGGGCGAGCTCGCCACCATCGACGATGACCGGACTCCATCAGAGAAGCTCCTCTCCCTCATGGGAGCGCCCAACATCGCTTCCAAGGCGTGGGTCCATGAGCAGTACGACTCCACCGTCAGGACCAACACCGTGCAGCCCCCTGGCGGCGATGCGGGCGTGCTGCGGATCCGGGACACGCGGCGAGGGATTGCGGCCACGGTGGACTGCAACGCACGATACGTGTACCTCGACCCGCGGCGGGGCGGGATGATAGCGGTGGCCGAAGCCGCCCGGAACCTGGTCTGCGTGGGAGCGCGGCCCAGGGCCGTCACCGACAATCTCAACTTCGGCAACCCGCACAAGCCGGAAGTGTACTTCCAACTCCGGGAATCGACGCTGGGGATGGCCGAGGCCTGTCGTGCCCTGGAGACGCCGGTGGTGGGTGGCAACGTGTCGCTGTACAACGAGAACCCCCGGGGCGCCATCTTCCCCACCCCGGTCGTGGGCATGGTGGGCGTGATCGATGATGTCTCCAAGTCCATCGGCGCAGCGTTCCGTACGGCTGGAGACGCCATCCTGCTCCTGGGCCGGAACACGGAGGAGCTGGGGGCTTCCGAGTACCTGAAGACGATCCACGGGCGCACCGCGGGGCAGGTGCCCCGGGTCGACCTGGCGACGGAGCGATCGCTCCAGCACGCAGTCCTGGCCATGATCGACGCGGGGCTGCTGGCCAGCGCCCACGACTGCGCCGAGGGCGGCCTGGCGGTATGCCTGGCCGAGAGCGCAGTCTTCCGGCTCGAGGAGCCCCGCGGCTTCGAGGTCACCCTGGAGGACGACCTCCCGATGGACGCACTGCTCTTCGGTGAGGCGCAGGGCCGGATAGTGGTCTCCTGCACCGAGGCCGACGTGGACGGGGTCCTGGAACTGGCCACCGCCCACGGAGTACCTGCCCGGCGTATCGGCACCGTGGGCGAGGCGGACGGGGATGCGACGATCGAGATCCAGGCCACGGCGACGACGGTGCGGGTCCCGGCCACCGAGCTGGCGCTGGAGTACCACACCGCGATTCCACGGATCATGGCTGCGCCGGAGTCGGCGGGCGCAGTAGGGGATTGAGGAGATGAGGGGAGCGAGGGTTGAAGCATGTGCGGCATCGTAGGCGTGAGTGGCGCGGCCGATGCCGCGCGCCTGGTGTTCATGGGGCTGTACGCGTTACAGCATCGGGGCCAGGAATCGGTCGGGATCTCGGCGGTGAACGACGATGGCTACGCCCGCCTTTCCCGCCGCGGCGGACTCGCGGCGGAAGCCTTCTCGGATGAGGACCTGGACACCCTTCCAGGCAGCCTATCCCTGGGCCATACCCGCTACTCCACGGCCGGCGGCGCTGGCCTGGTCAACTCCCAGCCCATAGTCGTCAGCTATCGGGAGGGCGACCTGGGCCTCGTCCACAACGGCAATATCACCAATGCCGGGCTGCTCCGTACCGAGCTCGTCGAGGAAGGGGCCCTCTTCCAGGGGACCATAGACTCGGAAGTCATCGTCCACCTCATAGCACGGTCCCGCTGTCCCTCTGTAGAGGAACAGATCACGGAAGCCCTGTCCAGGCTCACGGGCGCCTTCTCGGTCATCATCACCGTGGGACAGACCCTCTACGCCGCCCGCGATCCCTGGGGGTACCGGCCGCTGTGCCTGGGCCGTTTTCCCGACGGCGGCTGGATGGCCGCCAGCGAGAGCTGCGCCCTGGACCTGGTGGGCGCCACCTTCGTCCGGGACATCGAGCCGGGCGAGATGATCCGGATCCGCGGGCACGAGCTGACCTCCCTGAAGAGCATCGACTCGAACGCGCCGCGGCAACACTGCATCTTCGAGCTGGTGTACTTCACCCGGCCCGATTCCCGGGTCTGGGGCCAGAGCGTGGACCGGGCCCGGCGCGCCTTCGGCCGACAGCTGGCACGTGAGCAGCCGGCGGAGGCGGACATCGTTTTCAGCGTGCCCGACTCCTCCAACTCAGCTGCCCTGGGCTATGCCGAGGAGAGCGGCATCCCCTACGAGCTGGGACTGATCCGGAACCATTACGTGGGCCGTACCTTCATCCACCCCACGCAGCAGGGCCGCGATTTCCGGGTCAGGATCAAGTACAACGCCGTGCGCGAGGTGCTGGAAGGCCAACGGGTGGTGGTCGTGGATGATTCGCTGGTCCGCGGCACCACCAGCATGGGCCTGATCAGGCTGATCCGGGAGGCCGGCGCCGCGGAGGTCCATTTCCGGATCTCGAGCCCGCCGGTACGCTACCCCTGCTTCTACGGCATCGACATGCCTACGCGAGAGGAACTGATCGGCGCGCGGCTCACGGTGGAGGAGATCCGCCAGCGCCTGAACGTGGATTCCCTGGGTTATCTGTCGCTGGAAGGAATGGTCGACGCCGTGTCGGAGTCCGGGCCGTTCTGCCATGCGTGTTTCTCAGGTGAATACGTGGCGCCACTGCTGGACCTGGAGCACGGACTCGAAGTTCCCACCACCTGCTGAGCACCGGACACCACCAGGCGCGCCATGTGGGCCAGACCGGTCACCGTGGTGCGAACCCTGCGGACGACACGGGCTGGCACCGATGTTCCAGCCGACGCATCTTGCGACGCAGGTGCGCGGAGATGCCTGAATCGAATCAACCATTTGGGGGCCAGAATGAGCGCTCGTTGGGTCTACTATTTCGGCGATGGTGAGGCGGACGGGAACCAGAACCTAAAGGATCTGCTTGGCGGCAAGGGAGCCAACCTGGCCGAGCTGACCCTCATGGGAGTGCCCGTCCCTCCGGGCTTCACCATCTCCACCGACGCCTGCCGCCATTACATGGAGCAAGGAGACGTTCCGCCGGAGCTGCCATCGGAGGTCCAGAGGAACATCGCCCGCCTCGAGGAGAGCACTGGCAAGGGATTCGGCGCCAGCGAAGGGCAGCCCCTGCTGCTGAGCGTCCGGAGTGGCGCCAAGCTCTCCATGCCCGGGATGATGGACACGGTGCTGAACCTCGGCCTGAATGACAGAACTGCCCAGGCGCTGGCCCGCGAGTCAGACGATGAGCGCTTCGTCTGGGACTCGTACCGCAGGTTCGTCCAGATGTACGGCGACGTGGTCCTGGGAGTCGACCACCACGCCTTCGAGGCGGCCCTGTCCGAACTGCGTGACCGGGAGGGCGTGAAGCAGGACACAGAACTCAGCGCGGACGGGCTGAAGGGGCTGGTCAGGACCTTCCTGGACCTGGTGGAGGACGCCACAGGCTCGCCCTTCCCCTCGGACCCGGAGGAGCAGCTGTGGGGCGCCATCAACGCCGTATTCGACTCGTGGAACGGCGATCGGGCCATGGCTTATCGCCGCCACCACCGCATCCCCGACGATCTGGGCACGGCCGTCAACGTCCAGACCATGGTGTACGGGAACATGGGCGCCGACTCGGGCAGCGGCGTCGCCTTCACCCGTGACCCCAGCACCGGCGAAAAGGTCTTCTACGGCGAGTTCCTGCTGAACGCCCAGGGCGAGGACGTGGTGGCGGGAACCCGTGACCCGCTACCCATCACGGAGATGGAGCGGCTGCTCCCGGGCCCGTACGCGGAGCTGCTCGAGGTCCAGGACCGCATCGAGCGCCACTACCGGGAGATGCAGGACGTGGAGTTCACCGTGGAGCGGGGCCGGCTCTATATGCTCCAGACCCGGGCGGGCAAACGGACGGCGGCGGCGGCGGTGCGCATTGCCGTGGAGATGGTGGACGAGGGACTGATCTCCCCGGAGACCGCGGTGACCCGGGTGGACCCGGAACAGGTCGAGCAGCTCCTGCACCCGGGTCTGGACCCCGCCGTGGAGCCCGACCAGCTGGCCGTGGGCCTGCCAGCGTCGCCGGGTGCCGCCGCGGGGCGGGTGGTCTTCGACCCGGATGACGCCGTACGCCTTGCCGAAGAGGGTGAGCCCGTGGTCCTGGTCCGCCAGGAGACGTCGCCTGACGACTTCTCGGGCATGGCCGTGTCCCAGGGCATCCTCACGTCTCGTGGCGGGATGACGTCCCACGCCGCGGTGGTGGCGCGGGGGATGGGCAAGCCGTGCGTGGCAGGCGCTCGGGAGATCGACATCCATGGCCGGGACGGCTACTTCGAGGCACAGGGGCGGCGGATCAAGGAAGGCGAGTGGATCACCCTGGACGGGGCCAGCGGGCGGGTCCTCCTGGGCCGGGTGCCCACGGTGGAGCCGGAGCTGTCGGAGCAGTTCCGTCGCCTGATGGAATGGGCTGACGGCTTCCGCCGACTCCGCGTGCGCACCAACGCCGACACGCCGCAGGACGCGGCCAAGGCCCGGGAGTTCGGTGCCGAGGGCATCGGCCTGTGCCGGACTGAGCATATGTTCTTCGGGGCAGAACGGATCCTGGCCATCAGGGAGATGATCCTGGCCTCCGACGCCGAGTCCAGGAGGACGGCCCTGGGGAAGCTGCTGCCCATGCAGCAGTCGGACTTCGAGGGGATCTTCCGGGCCATGGACGGCTACCCGGTCACAATCCGTCTCCTGGACCCGCCGCTCCACGAGTTCCTGCCCCACGGGGATGAGGAGATGGAGGAGATGGCGCAGGCGATGGGCAGGCCGCTGCTCCAGGTGAAGGTGGCGGTCGAGCGGCACCGTGAAGCCAATCCCATGCTGGGCCACCGGGGCGTACGCCTGGGCACGACCGTCCCCGAGATAACCGAGATGCAGGCCCGGGCCATCCTTCAGGCGGCGGTGAAGGTCGCCGAGGAGGGGGTAAGTGTCCTGCCGGAGATCATGATCCCGCTCGTGGCAGTGCCCGAAGAGTTCCAGAGGCAAGACCAGCTGATCCGTGCCGTGGCGGAACTGGTCTTCAACGAGCGAGGCCGTCGCGTCGACTACCTGGTCGGGACCATGATCGAGCTGCCCAGGGCCGCCCTGGTGGCGGACCGAATAGCTGAGACGGCCGAGTTCTTCTCCTTCGGGACGAATGACCTGACCCAGACGGCCTTCGGGATCTCGCGAGACGACTCCGGCTCGTTCTTGCCCCTGTACATCGAGCAGGGCCTGCTGCCGGAGGACCCATTCCGCGTCCTGGACCAGGAGGGCGTGGGACAGCTGGTGGAGATGGGCACCCAGAGGGGCCGGGGCGCACGTCAGGACCTGAAGGTCGGGATCTGCGGTGAGCACGGCGGCGACCCCAGCTCCGTCACGTTCTGTCACCACCTGGGGCTTGACTACGTGTCGTGCTCCCCGTTCCGGGTGCCGGTGGCTCGCCTGGCCGCCGCCATTGCCGCCCTCTACGAGGCCGACACCGAGGCGCAGGAGGAACAACGGTTGCAGACCGTGGGCTGAGAGACTGGAGCCCTATGGGAACTTTAGCCCGGGAAGCGATACACCGTCTGCCCAAGACGGACCTGCACGTGCACCTGGATGGCTCGGTGCGGCCGACCACGCTCATCGAGCTGGCCGACGAGCAGGGCGTGACCCTGCCCCACCCCGACCTGGCGAGCCTGGCCGATTACATGCACGTGCAGAACGCCCGGGACCTGCTCGACTACCTGACCCGCTTCGATGTGACTCTGTCCGTGATGCAATCGGCGGACGCCCTGGAGCGGATCGCCTTCGAGCTGGGTGAGGACGCTGCCGCCGAGAACGTGCGCTACCTGGAGGCCCGCTTCTCCCCGGCCCTGCACCTCCAGGGGGACCTCAGCATGGAGGCGGCGGTGGCGGCCGCGGTGCAGGGGCTCCAGCGAGCAGAAACCGAGTTCGACATCCGGACCGGCGTGATCATCTGCGGGATCCGGAACATGAGCCCTCACACCTCGCTGCGCCTGGCGGACCTGGCGGTGCAGTTCAAGGACCACGGGGTTGTAGCCTTCGACCTGGCGGGCGCGGAGTACAACAACCCGGCAAAGTTGCACAGGGAGTCCTTCTACCGGGCCCGCAACGCGAACATTGCAACCACGATCCACGCGGGCGAGGCATACGGCCCCGCGTCGATTCACCAGGCCCTCCATTACTGCAACGCGAACCGGATCGGGCACGGCACCCGCCTCTTCGAGGACCGGGAGCTGATGCAGTACCTGAATGACTTCCGGGTCCCGCTGGAGATCTGCCTGACATCCAACGTGCAGACGCGGGCGGTGAAGAGCTTCGCGGACCACCCGCTACGCTTGTATTACGACGAGGGGCTGGTGGTCACGCTCAATACCGACAACCGGTTGATGAGCGACACGACGGTGACGGAGGAGTACTGGCGAGCCCACCGCCACCTGAGCTTCGACTGGGACGAGTTGTGCCAGATAGTGATCTACGGCTTCGAGAGCGCCTTCCTCCCCTACCAGCAGAAGCGGGTGCTGGTAGAGGAGGTCAGGGCACAGCTCGATGCTCAGGCGCCTACCGGCTCTGCCGCTTCCTCTTCGACGAAGCGGTGGGCCAGGTCCACGTAGTCCTTCGTCCCGATGTAGATGGGGCTCAGCTGGTGCAGGCTCGTCGGCTCGATGTCCAGCAGGTCCCGCTTCCCGTCCGTCGCTCGGCCACCGGCATGCTCGACCAACATGGCCATGGGGTTGCACTCGTAGAGGAGTCGGAGCTTGCCTTTCGGAGCCTTGGCATCTCCAGGATACATGAAGAGTCCGCCATACAGCAATGTCCGGTGCAGGTCCGACACCATGGAGCCTATGTAGCGGGTGGAGAACGGCTTGTCGTTGTCCCCGTCCGCTCCCTTCAGGTACCTCACCAGCCGCCGCTGGCCAGGGGACCAGCGTCCGTAGTTGCCTTCATTCACGCTGTAGATGCGCTTGCCCGGGGTCGGGATCTTGATGTCCGGGTGGCTCAACAGGAACTCACCGATGGACGGGTCAAGGGTGAAGCCGTGGACGCCGTTGCCGGTGGTATAGACCATCATCGTGGATGAGCCGTAGACCACGTATCCGGCCGCGATCTGGTCCCGTCCTTTCTGGATGCAGTCGGCCTCGGTGCCCCGGGGATTGTCGGACCGCTTCAGGAGAACGGAGAAGATCGTGCCGATGGAGACGTTGGCATCGATGTTCGACGAGCCGTCCAGCGGGTCGTAGAGCAACGCGTACTTGCCCGTGGGGAACCGCTCGGGGATCTCTCGGATCCCTTCGCTCTCCTCCGATGCCATGCAGCACAACAGCCCGGTGTGATCGAAAGCGGCAAAGATCACATCGTCAGCGAACTCGTCCAGCTTCTTGACCTGCTCCCCGTGGATGTTCTCCCGGCCGACAGCGCCCAAAATGTCAACTAGGCCAGCCTTGTTGACCTCCCTGGCAATGATCTTCGCCGACAGCGCCATGTGGCGAAGAATGTCGCTCAGGGCACCGGTCGCCTCCGGGTGTAACCTTTCCTGATCAGTGATGTGTCGTTCAACGGTTACTACCGATCGGGACGTCATGACGTGGCTCCTGTTTAGTCTAAGCGCTGTTCTGCGGCGCGAGCTTGAACCTCGTATGGGTTGTTGTAGTACCCATGCCGAATATGGGCGCGAACATAGCAGATTGGAAAGGTGTACGGCGACTCCGTCCACTGCACGACGTGCACCAGCTCGTGGCGGAGGAGCCGGTCATCAGGCTTCACAGCGGGGTGGACCAGGATCGTGCGGCCCAGGGCAACGGCGGCTGCGGGCTGGCCCATTCCGGACAACCGGCCGGCTATCCACGGCACTACCCGTGACGCCCTGACCTGGACCCCGGGCGGCAGGACGTGGCTCACCTCGATCCGTCCGCCCGCCAGGGCCCTTGCCGCCAGGTCGACGAGGCGAATCACTGGACGGCACCCCGCTCCTTGCGGACCTCCACGCTCCCGCGGCCGTCGGCTCTCAGTATAATGGAGCCGTGGCGATCGGTGCGCAGCACGCGCGCCTGCTTTGCCTCGACGCGCTCGATCACAGAGGCATGAGGGTGGCCGTACCGGTTCCCTTCGCCTGCCGACAGGAAAGCGATTTCCGGGGCGGTGGCCGCCAGGAATTCGGGCGAGCTGGAGGTGGAGCTGCCGTGGTGGCCGAGTTGGAGTACACTGGCGCGGAGGCTGCCCCCATGGTGCCGGAGCAGGCTGGATTCGACCCTGGCCGTTGCATCGCCGGTGAGCACGGCTGTGAACTCGCCATACGATATCTTCATCACCACGCTCAGCTCGTTCAGGTCATCTTCTGCAGCCCCGATGATCTGCGGATGCAGGAAATCTACCGTCACGTCGTCCAGGACCAGGGAATGGCCCTGTCGGAGACCCATCCACGGCGTTTGGCCGTCGAGAGCCAGTTCCAGGAGGGCCAGATAGGGGCGGGAGGCGGCTGGAGATGCGGGGTCGCCCACCCAGCGGGGCCGTAGGCTCCGGACCACCGCGCCGGCGCCGCCGATGTGGTCCAGGTGCGGGTGGGTGAGCACCAGTCCCTCGAGACGGCGGACGCCACGGCGAGCCAGGTACGGGACCACCCTCCGCTCACCGGCATCGTAGTTCAGACCGGCCACACCGGCGTCGACGAGGAGCCACCGACCGGCGGGGCTACGCAGGGCGATGGCGTCGCCCTGCCCCACGTCGATCACGTGTATCTCGACGGTATTCGAAGGTGGCCTGATGGTGGCCGCCACCAACAAGGCGCAGGCGACCCCGGCCCATACCAGGGCCCGAATCACGGGGCGGGCCCGACCCAGCCGCCCACTGGCAAAGTAGCCTACAGCCAAGGCGGCCGTCAGGAGCAGTGCGGTGGTGCCATGGACGGCCATGCCCGCGCCTGGCAGCGCAGCGGCCAGCGCGGCCGTCCGGTCCAGAGCCGCCAGCCCCAGAGCGCCTGGACCGGCCAGGAAGGCGCCAGCGGCTGGCCAGGCTCCGCCGACGAGCAGGGCAAGCGCCAGGGCCGGCAGCGTGATGGACAGGAGTGGGATCGCCAGCAGGTTGGCCAGGATCCCGATGGGCGCCACCTGCCCGAAGTGCCATGCGACGATGGGCGTGGTAGAGAGCGTGGCCGCGATGCTCGTCGCCAGCGCATCGGCCAGCCACCGGTGGACCCGGCCCAAGCGCCCGCCGCCAGCACCTCGCTGAAGCAGACGGAGGAAGGGCGGGCGGAGTACCAGCAGGCCGACCACGCCGGCGAAGGAGAGCTGGAAGCCAGGGCTCAAGAGGGCGGCAGGCTCGAGGACCAAGATGAGCAAGGCGGCGGTGGCGACGAGCGCCTCGGTCCGGGTCGGCCGCTGCAGCATCGTCGCCGCCAGGAGCAGCACCAGCTGGAGGGCAGCCCTCAGAGCCGAGTGGGGCGCGCCCAGCATGACCACGTAAGAGACCGTCCCGGCTGCGGCCAGGATAGCAGCGCCGCGGCGGCTCAGTCGCATCAGCGATCCAGTCAGGAGGAGGATCCCGCAGACGAGACCGACGTGGAGACCGGAGATCGCCAGCAGATGGCTGAGGCCGGCCCTGGCAAACCTGTCCCGGACCTCTGGATCCAGGCCGTCACGGTTAGCCAGGAGAACAGACGCCGCCAGCGGTGACTGGGAGCCGAACAGCAGATCCGCCCGCCCCCGGGCGGCACCGCGCATGCGCTCCAGGAGGGGCGGTGGCCGCTCTTCCTCAACGGTCCGGACAACGCGCTCCAGCAGGAGTGCGCCAGGCCGGCGGAGTGGCGGCGAGCCTGCGCCGGGCGGCCTCCACCAGCGCGCTTCCGCCTCCACAAGTATCCCGGGCCGGAGAGGCAGCAACTGGCGGGGTTCGTCCTGGCCGGGCGGGACCGCGGCGCTATCTTCCACGGCGGGCGGATCAGACCGGGCCGCCTCACCGCCGCGCCAGCGGGCTGGCAGTTCCAGCGTGCACGGCACCCCGTCGTCGCCATGCCCGACGGCGATCAGGCGGATCCGGACCCGGTCCCCTTCACCAGCCACCACCCGGCCGACGATGGCGACCTCCCCGTCGTCGGGGACCCAGTGCAGGCATGACCGCTGGAACTCGATCCGCGCCGTGCCGCCCAGCAGCACCCCAGCCGCCGCCAGCAGGACGAGTGTAAGCTGATGCCCGGTGTCGGGCGACCGCGCGGCCAGCAGCCAGCAGAGGGTGGCGCCTGCCAGGCTGAGGAACAGGAGCGGTGGAATGGACGACTCAGCGGGGAGGCGGGTGAGGCCTGCGGCGAGGCCGAGGGCGAGGGCGAGGACGGCGAAGACAAGGGGGGCGCGGCGCATGTCAGGCCCACGCCGCAGCCGGATTCAGGCGATCAGGCCACCCTGGCCTCGTCGGCCTCTGCGCGGCTGCCCACGAAAGTGGCTCCAGTGGTGCGATCCAGGCGGACCTCGACGAACGAGCCGATGAGGGATGGGTCACCGGGGAACGCCACCACCTTGTTCCGGCCGGTCCGGCCCAACACGTCCCCGTGGCTGCGGGCCACCCGCTCCACCAGCACCTCTTCCACCCGACCGACCTCGGACCGGTTGATCTCCGCCTGGATCTCTCGTTGCACGCGGATGAGCGCCTCCAGCCGTGCCTGGCCCACTGGCTCCGGCACGAAGTCAGAGGCGGGCAGTCGGCTGGCCGGCGTCCCCTCCCGCAACGAGTACTTGTAGGTAAAGGCATCATCGAAGCGCACTGCCCGCATGAGCTCCAGCGTGGCCTGATACTCCTCGTCCGTCTCGCCCGGGAACGCCACTATCACGTCCGTGGATAGGGCGATGTCTGGCATGGCCTGCCGCAATGAGCCCACGACAGCCATGAACCGGTCCACCGTGTAGCGCCGGACCATCCGCTTCAGCGTCCGGTCATGACCGGCCTGGACCGGCAGGTGGAGGTGCTTACAGACGACTTCCTCCGCCGCCATCACCTCTATCAAGGCCGGTGTCACGTCGTTCGGGTGCGGCGACGTGAAGCGGACCCTACTGATCCCGTCCACGCCTGCAACAGCCTTCAGTAGCCGGGCAAAGTCCCAGTCCCCGTCGGCGTACGAGTTGACGGTCTGACCCAGCAGCGTGACCTCTGGAATGCCCTGGGCCACGATGCCGCGCACTTCCTCCAGCACCCGCTCCGGGGAGCGGTTCTTCTCCGCGCCCCGCACGTACGGCACGATGCAGTAGGTGCACCGGTAGTTGCAGCCCCGCTGGACGGGGACCCAGGCACCGACCGAACTGGTGCGTCGGACCTCCAGCCCCTCGTAGTTCTCGTGCGCTTCCAGCTCCAGGACCGCCGCCCGCGACCCACCATGCTCCGCTGAACAGCCGATCGCTTGTGGCGACGACGTCTGCAGCACCGGCAGCCGGTGTCCCCCTCTCCCCGAGCCACTCCTGCCGACCTGCGCCTGTCCTTCCGACAGCGTCGGTCGCACCGCCCGCAATACCTCCGGCAGCTTGCGATAGCTGTCGGGCCCCATCACCAGGTCCACGTGGCCAGCCCTGTCCAGCAACCGTTCGCCCATGCGCTGGGCCATGCAACCGGTGACACCGATGACCAGATCGGGCCTGTCACCCTTGAGGCGGTTCAGCTCACCGACCCGGCCCAGCACCCGCTGCTCCGCATGTTCACGGATGGCGCAGGTGTTCACCAGGATGACGTCCGCCTCATCCGGCGTGCGCGCCACTGCGAACCCGCTGGCCGCCAGGACTCCCTCCATCAGCTCGCTATCGCTGATGTTCATCTGGCAGCCGTACGTCTCTACGTACGCCTTGCGAGGATTGTGGGGCGAGGTCGGGGGCACAGCCATAGCTCTTCGGGTCAGTTACCGAACAGACCGACGGAGACGGTGAAGCGCCACATACGCTCCGTCAGGTCACCGAAGGTGCCCGCGCCGTCGGCGGTACGGGTACCTCTCTGCACTGCCAGGTCCACGGCAGCAAGCGGATTCTGCGGGTCCGGGCCCACCCTCATCCCACCGCCGACACTGGCGAACCATTCGGTGGGCGCCTCCTCGGCGAACGGGAAAGGCAACTGTCGGTATTGAATGCCAGCACGGAGCGGGAATATACGGGTCGCGGCAGGACGTATTGGCGCCCACTCCAACCCGCCGCCGACCTCCCACGTGTCACGAGAGGAGGCAGGCCCAGCAGGACTCGAGACACCTATGGCGTCGGCGTCCGTAACGCTCCAGCCGCTCCAGCGACCTGACACTGTGGCCATGAGGCCCGGGACCAGGACGCCGCTGGCGCCGCCAGCTATCTGGAGGGGGAGATCCAGCTCCCGGCGCCCGGCCCGACCTGCCGTAGAATCACCGACCAGGGTGCCGGACCAGGTAAGGCTGGCCGCGACCAGAACCATGTCAGCCGGCGCCCACTGGGCGCCAACCTGCGCCATGGGCCCGCTGTAGCGCCAGCTCATGATCTCCTGGAACGGGTCGACAAACCCTTCGGTCCCAACCTCGAAGCGCCGGGAATACTCCACACGCTGGCTGCCCAGGTGGACCCCGACCGCCGCGCCGAGATCCAGCCGCTCGCCCACCGGCACTGCCAGCCCGAACTGGAACTGGCCCACGCCACCATCCGATATCAGCCGATCAGAGAAAGCTACCGTGGTATCTCCCAGCACCTGCTCGCCCTCCCGTACCAACCCCCAGTTCTGGTCCAGGAACCCGCCGTAGCCGGTGGTGAGAACCACGCCACCCATGGGGAAAGCCACGCGAATGAGCGGGAAGCGGGTGGTACCTAATTCATCTTCGGCATCACCGATCCGGACATTGCGCTCGGTCACCTCCAGGGCCACCAGAGCACCACGCCTGGTCATCCTGGCAGCGGCGGCGGGGTTGACCATGGTCGCAGTAAGCCCGTGCAGACCAATTCCCAGGCCGCCCATGGTGACCGAGCGTCCGTCGGTAGGCAGCACGGGATAGCCCGGACCCCGGGCGGCGGTGATCGACTGCGCCGACACTGCGCCGGCGAACCCCGTGGCGAGCCCGACCACCACCAGGCCGGAGACGAATATCTTCATACTTCTCATCGAACCAGTTCCTGATCGGGTACGGAGACCATGAGGCGGAGCCTGGGCGGCCTGTCGGATTCCACGCCCCCGAAGGCCGCATAGCCGAACTGCCCTCGCTCACCCAGAGCCGTCAGCGCCAACCACAGCGGGACCGCCTGCTCGTCCGGATCGGCGTGGCTCCGCACGTAACCCGTGATCGGCACCTGCACCGGCGAATCAGGTGCCGGTGCAACGAACAATGACGGCATGATCGGATCGGTCGAAGTACCGATGGGAGGGGTCAATGGTGCCCGCACCAGCGTTACGCCCGGCCCCTGCAGCACTGCCCTTCCTTCGATGTACATCGGTTGCTCGACCCGGCGAGGGCCGGCAAGCACCGGGTGTAGGACCAACGACGCCTTATTGATCGTCACGTCCCGGACCGGAATCGTGCAATCTGCCGGCTCGCCCGGCCCGCAGGGGATTTCCGCGTCATCCAGCGCCTGGAACCTCAACATCGAGCGCCACGCGGGGAGGCCGCCGACCCGAAGCACGCCAGGCGCCGGCTCCGCGTCCTGCTCGGGGGTGAGGATGATCTTGTTGGATACCAGGGACCCGGCGGTGACCACCGTGTCCACGTCCATGGGTGTCACATCGAACTCGAAGCTCATCTCCTCGAAGAAGATCCGCGTGTCAGGGCTGGCAACACGCACCAGTCCCCCGACCCTGGCGGCCGCCGTGTCGTCCCAGACGGCCACCGCCGCCGAATCCATGAGGATCCGGAGCGTGTCGCCAGAGGTCCACGTGCCACCTCCCAGCACCGGGCCCGGGCTCCCGCCAGGCGTCGCCCAGGTCTCCCGCAAGTCAGCCGTGTCCAACCGGACCGTCCAGGTAGCGCTCTCCCGGTGCCACTCCTCAGTCACCTGGAGCACCTCCAGATCGATCGGGCCAGGACCGCTTGCGATGGTGTCCACCACCAGCGTCAGCGTACCGCCCACCAGAGCCGCAATCGTGTCCGTACGAGCCTCGTCGTCCATCGTATAGGAGACGGTCAGTGGTCGCCGGAGCGACAACAGCGTACGGGCGTCCAGTACCCCCTCGAACTGGTGGGCCGCCATGTGGAAGACCGCGTCGTTCAACGTCCCGATACGGTCGAAGGCGGTGTCCCGGACCAGGAACCGCGAGGCATCCAGCGTCACCTCGAAGGTACGGACACCAGGACCCATGAGATCAGCGCCCACTCCCGTGAGACCCTCTTCAGTGCAACTCACCACCACTACCATCAGCAACCCGAGGGCCGCCATCCATATCCGGCGCATCTAAGCTATCCGCTCCAAGTCACCCATCACGTTTCACTCTGGGCAAGCGATCGCCGAGACCCGTCAGGATCTCGTTGCTTATCGTGCCCACCCACGAAGCAAACTCGTCTACCGTGATCCGCTGTCCGCCAGCCTCGCCGATGAGCGTCACCACATCCCCGACCTTCGCATCAGGCACATCCTGAAGAGAAACGGTCAGGGAATCCATGCTGACACGACCGATCACCGGCACCCTCCGTCCCCGGACCAGCACTGACGCCACGTTGCCCACCGCCCGGCGTATGCCGTCCGCGTACCCTATCCCAACCGTCCCCCAACGCTCAGGCGACCGGGCGGTGTACGTCGCAGCGTATCCCACCGTGCTGTCGGGAAGCTTCTGCCGGACCAGCAACAGTCGCGACCGCACCGCCGCCACCCCCACCGGCGCCGGCACGCCCTCCACCCCCGGCGCAGGGTGACCACCGTACAGGAAGATCCCCGGCCGCACCGCATCCGCACCGAAGCGCGGCCATCTCAGGATGGCCGCGCTGTTGGACGCGTGCACCATCAGATCCGTCGCAGGTACTGGAAGTTGTACGAGCGTTTGTTGGAAACGTTCCCACTGCGCCATCCCGGGCCGCTCGTCCGGCAGGTCGGAGCTGTGGAAATGGGTAAAACACCCGCTCCACCTCACACCCGGCCCCAGCCGGCTCATGACCGCCGGCCCCCAGTCGCCGACCTCCCGCCAGTCCAGCCCGGTTCGGCCCATGCCGGTGTCCACCTCGACGTGGAAGTCAAGAGCCTCCCCGCCGAGGCGGTCCGCCGCCCCCACCCAGGCGTCCAGAGCGTCCATGGACGAGATCCCTACCGTCAGACGACAGCGGGCCGCCAGCTGCACCTCGCCCATCGGCAGCGGCGTGATCAGCAGCACGGGCCGCGTCACGCCCAACCGGCGAACGGCCTCGCCTTCCCGGACAGTGGCCACGCCGAAGCCCCACGGCTCCAGCGGCTCCAGCGTACGGACCGCCAACTCGAGGCCGAGCCCGTACCCGTCCGCCTTCACCATGGGGATGATGGCGGTCCCCTTTACGACCGACCGCCTGATCGTATCATAGTTTGCGCGCAGGGCCCCGGCGTCCAGCTCGACCCATGCGCGCGCTTCAGCGATTGGCATATGCGACGAAATCCAATAGTATAGACCTCCCGTGGAGCACAAGCAAACAGACGCCCTCGAGCGCGTCATGGACCTGGTCCGGTTCCTCAGGGCCCACTGCCCCTGGGACGCGGCCCAGACGCCCACGTCGCTGATCCCCTACCTCCTGGAGGAAGCGCACGAGGCAGCGGATGCCATCGCGGACGGCGACGAAGCCGCCCTGACCGCCGAGCTCGGGGACCTGCTGCTCAACCTGGCCTTCCAGCTCGTCCTGGCCGAGGAGCGTCAGGCTTTCGGCCCGGCTGAGGTGGCGGGCAAGGTCATCGATAAGATGGAGCGTCGCCACCCCCACCTCTACGGGCTGGGAGAAGCAGACGAGTGGGAAATGATGAAGGCCAGGGAGCGAGGCGCCGACAGTGGCATTCTCCACGGCGTGGCCCGCGGCCTCGACCCCCTCAGCAAGGCGCACCGGATCCAGGACCGGGTAGCCGCCGTCGGGTTCGACTGGGCGGATGCCACCGGCGCTTTCGAGAAGGTGGCCGAGGAACTGGAAGAGGTGCGGCAGGCCATGGAAGCCCTGGGCGCGGCCACCACACCTGCGGTAGGCTCGGATCCCGACACCGCGCCATCAGCCGATCAGGCCGGCCCTCACAGCGCCGCCCCGGACGCCGGCCCGGACGCCGCTCCGGACGCCAGCCCCGAGCGCGAAGCTGCCGTCCAGGCGCTGGAAGAGGAGCTGGGCGACCTGCTCTTCGCCGTCGTCAACCTCACCCGCCTGGCCGGCGCCCACGCACTCACCGCACTACACACCGCCAACACCAAATTCACCCGCCGCTTCGAAGCCCTGGAACGCATGGCCGTCGAACGAGGCATAGCCCTGGAAGACGCCGACCTCCCCCAGCTGGACCGCCTCTGGGACGAAGTCAAAGCCAAAGAATGACCCCGCGAGGCCCCCAACCGGGCCGAGCCCCGGCTCTACGGGTAGAGCCGGTTGATCATTCTCGGAAAAGCTATCAACTCCCGGATATGGCGCCGCCCGGTAATGTATGCCACGGTCCGTTCCACCCCCAGGCCGAACCCTGAGTGTGGGAAGCTGCCGTACTTCCGGAGGTCCAGGTACCAGGCGTAGGCCTCCTCGGGCAGGTCCTCATCGCGGATCCTTGCCAGCAGCCGGTCGTGGTCGTCCTCTCTCTGGCTGCCGCCGATGATCTCGCCGTAGCCTTCGGGCGCCAGCAGGTCGTTGCATAGGACGGTCCGCGGGTCGTCGGGGTTCTCCTTCATGTAGAAGGCCTTGGCCGCCTTGGGATAGTCATGGACGAAGACCGGCCGGTCGTACTGGTCGCTGATGGCCACCTCGTCGGGGGCGCCCAGGTCGCTACCCCACTGGATGTCGTGACCCTTCTCCTGGAGGAAGGCAATGGCCTCGGTGTAGCTGACCCGTGGGAACGGTGGCTTGACGTTTTCGAGGGCCTTGGAGTCCCGCTCCAGGATCGCCAGCTCATCGGCGCACCTCTCCACCGCCCGCTGCACCAGGTAGCTGACGAACTCCTCCTGCAGCCTCATGTTGTCGTCCGAATCGGCGAACGCCACCTCGGGCTCCACCATCCAGAACTCGGTCAGGTGGCGCCGGGTCTTGGACTTCTCCGCGCGGAAGGTGGGTCCGAAGCAGTAGACCTTGCGGAACGCGGCGGCGGCGGCCTCCACGTATAGCTGACCCGTCTGGGCCAGGTACGCCTTGTCGCCGAAGTAGTCGGTCTCGAACAGCGTCCCCGCGCTCTCGCCGATGGCGCCGGAGAGGATGGGCGTATCGATGCGGACGAAGTCACGGTCGTAGAAGAACTGGTGGATCGCCATCTCCACCTCGTCGCGCACCCTGAGGCCCGCCCGCTGCTGGCTCGACCTGAGCCAGAGGTGGCGGTTGTCCAGGAGGAACTCGACGCCGTGCTCCTTCGGCTGGATCGGGAACTCGTCCACCGAGGCGAACACCACGTCGAGGGCGGTCACGGTGAGCTCGTGACCACCGGGCGCCCGGTGGTCTGCCCGCACCTGTCCGCTGATCCGGACAGTGGTCTCCTGTGTCAGGTCCGCGAAGGTCTGCCAGACCTCTTCGCTCGCCTCCTTCTTCGCCACCACGCACTGGACCGCCCCGGTCCCGTCCCGCACGACGACGAACCCTATCTTCCCGTGCGACCGCGTGGTCTGGACCCAGCCGGTGATCTCCACCACCTGGTCCACGTGCTGCCCCAGATGTCTTACCTCTACGCCATCAGCCATGGTGCTCCTGCCAGTTTTCCGTATCGAGGGACGGAAGATGGGCGCCCGGTTTCAGCCACGCAAACTGCCAGCCCGGGTTGTCCGGATGGTGGGTGGTAGGTACACTCCGTAACGGGCCATTGTCCGGCGCCGCAGTTCGCGGCCACATGTTTTGAAACCGTTATCTGATCACATGCATCCCATGAG
This sequence comes from Gemmatimonadota bacterium, assembly GCA_007126035.1. Taxonomy (GTDB): domain Bacteria; phylum Gemmatimonadota; class Gemmatimonadetes; order Longimicrobiales; family RSA9; genus SLCC01. The sequence goes on along the minus strand of SLCC01000174.1, from coordinate 35,607 downwards.
AGCGGTCTTCGGGCGCGCGATCTGGCTGGTCGCCGCCGTCGTCATGGTCACCGCCTGCGCGCCGGCGGCGCCGGCAGTGGCACCCACCCCCGTCACGGCGCCCACCATCGATGTGGCGACATTGGTGGAGGCAGCCGCCACCATCACGCCGGAAGCGATCGGCCGGGAGGTACACGCCATCGCCCACGACTCGACCATGGGCCGGCAGACCCCGAGCGAGGAGCTGGAGAAGGTGGCGGTATATCTCGCCCATCGCTTCAGCGAGATCGGTGTCGAGCCGGCGGGTGACGATGGCACGTTCATACACCGTTGGGAATGGGACCGGGTCATCCTCGACCGGGACGCCACGGTCATCCAAGTGCCCGGCCAGGAGACTCCGGCGCCCGCGTACCAGGCGGACTACTTCCTCATCCCCGGGCCCCGGCCGGCGCTCGAGGCGCCTCTGTTCTATGCTGGCACAGCGGGCGAAGTCCAGAGGCTGCCTGCCGCGGCCCAGGGCAGCCTCGTAGTATTCGACCTGCCGGGAGCAGAGCTCGACCTGGAGTGGCAGCAGCGGTTGGGCGCTTCACTCGCCCCTGCCGCCGCTGCCGCCGGCGTCATCCTGGTCCTGGACCCGGACCTGCCCCGTGACATCCTGGCCCAGCTCGCCGCCATGACCGGCGAGCAGCAGGGCCCGATGCCCATCGTCGGCATCGCCGAGGAGGCGGCGGTCGGCCTGGTGGCTGCTGCCGGCGGAGACCTGACGGCGGCACGTGCCGCTGGACCCGGTAGACTGGGCGATGCCCGGGTGGAAATACGTTATGAGCGGGCCCGGGAGGTCCATTATCCGCCCAACGTGGTGGCCATGCGACGGGGCTCCGACCCCACGCTCCAGGACACCTACGTTTTGATCACGGCCCACTTCGACCATCTCGGCGTGGGTGAGCCGGACGAGAGGGGCGACTCAATATTCAACGGCGCCGACGACAACGCCTCCGGCACCGCGGCCCTGATCAAGATCGCGTCCGCCTTCATGGCCCTTCCCGAGGCGCCGGCCCGCTCCGTCGTGTTCCTGGCGGTCAGTGGCGAAGAGCACGGATTGCTTGGCTCACAGGCGTTCGCCGAAGACCCCACCATCCCGCTGCAGCGTGTGGTGGCGAACATCAACCTGGACATGATCGGCCGCACATCGCCTGATACGGTCATCGCCATAGGCCAGGAGTACTCCACCCTGGAGCAGTTCCTCCAGCGCGTGGTCGACCGGCCTGACCTGGGGCTCACGGTCATCGAGGACCCTGTGCCGGAGCAGATGTTCTTCTTCAGGAGCGACCAGCTCTCGTTCATCCAGCGCGGGATCCCGGCCGTATTCTTCACCACCGGGGACCACGAGGATTACCATCAGCAGAGCGACCGCCCCGAGCTGATCGACACCGACAAGCTTGCCCGCGTGGCACGGCTGGCGTTCCACCTGGCCCATGAGATCGCCATGGACCCGCAAGCGCCAGACTGGACCCCGGAGGGGTGGCGTGAGGTGCAACAGAAGCTGGGCGGGCTCTAGACGAGTTGACAGGGCCCGGTCAGCCCCGAGGACTGTCGAACAGGTTCGCGACGAGTGTTGTGGCATGTGGCTGGGAAGGTCGCCGGCGGCGCTACCCCACGTCATAGAGCCTTGCCCTCTCACCGTACTGCTGGACCAGCTCATCCCGATAGCGCCGGTGCTCCGGCCGCTCCAGCTCCGGGTCTGCTTCCACGATGGCCCAGGCCTCACGCCGGGCGTGCCCCAGGAGGGCCTCGTGCTGCCAGGGATCGAAGAACCGGAACTCCGGCATGCCGTGCTGCTTGCTGCCGAACAGGTCGCCCATTCCGCGGATGCCCAGGTCGGCGCGAGCGATCTCGAAGCCGTCCTCGGTCCTGGCCAGGACGTCCAGTCGCTCCCGTGCCTCGTAGCCGCTGGTCATCAGGATGCACCAGCTCTGGTCGGCGCCCCGACCTATCCTGCCCCGGAGCTGGTGGAGCTGGGACAGGCCGAACCGCTCGGCATGCTCGATGACCATGACGGTGGCATTGGGCACGTCGATGCCCACCTCGATGACGGTGGTGGAGACCAGGACGTGGATGTCACCGGCGACGAAGGCCCGCATCACCTGGTCCTTGCGCTCCGCTGGCAGCTGGCCGTGCATCAGGCCCACTTCCAGGTCCGGGAAGACATCGGTCCGGAGCAGGTCGTACTCGGCGCTGGCCGCCTTGAGGTCTACCTTCTCCGACTCCTCGACCAGGGGGTAGACCACGTAGGCCTGCCGGCCTGCCTCCACCTGCTCCCGGACGAACTCCCAGACCTTGGCCCGGGCGGCGTCGTCACGTATGCCGGTCCGGATGGGCTTACGTCCTGGCGGCCGCTCATCCAGCACGCTCATGTCCAGGTCCCCGTAGAGGGTGAGGGCCAGGGATCGGGGGATGGGGGTGGCGCTCATCACCAGCACGTCTGGCTCCTGTCCCAGGGCGGCGAGCTGCATGCGTTGCCGCACGCCGAACCGGTGCTGCTCGTCGATCACGGCCAGACCCAACTTCCCGAACTCGACTCCCTCCTGGATCAGGGCGTGGGTCCCGACCACCAGCGCCACATCGCCACTGGCTATGGCCTGCCTCAGCGCTCGTCGCTCGTGCCGTTTCTGCCGACCAACCAGCAGGACCATGTCCACGCCGAGGCCGACTAGCAGGCCGCTCATGGTGCGGGCGTGCTGTTCCGCCAGGAGCTCGGTGGGCGCCATGAGGGCCGCCTGATAGCCCGATTCCGCGGCCAGGAGCATGGCGAGCAGGGCGACGACGGTCTTGCCGGAGCCCACGTCGCCCTGGAGCAGGCGGTTCATCCTGCGGCCGGCACTCATGTCGGCGAAGATCTCTCGGACCGCCCGTTTCTGGGCCCCTGTCAACTTGAACGGGAGGCTGTCATGAAAGGGTCGGATGAGGGCGTTGGTCCGACGGAACGTTATGCCCGCCCGCTCCCGTGTGGCCTGTTGGTGGGCCCGGGCGTGGAGTAGCTGGAGGAAGAACAGCTCGCCGTAGGCCAGGCGGCGCCGGGCCCGCTCGGCGGCGGCGATGGAGGCTGGCCGGTGCAAGGTCTCGATGGCCTCGTGCAGAGGAGGAAGGTCGAGGCGGGCCAGGTGATCGGGCTGAAACGGGTCCTGGTCTACCAGGAGCGGGAGGAGCCGATCCAGATTCTGCTCCAGGATCAGGCGGATCATCCGCTGGGACAGACCTTCGGTGCTCGGGTAGATGGGCAGGACCAGGCCGCCCTCGTCCGGCGAGTCGGCCCGACCCAGGACCACGTACTCCCGGGGCTGGATCTGTCGGCCGTGGAAGAAGCGCACGGGGCCCGAGACGAGCAGGCGGTCACCCTTCTGGATGCTCCGGTCCAGGAACGGCTGGCCAGGCCAGGAGCACTCGATCAGACCCGTCCGATCCCGGATCACTGCGTTGAATATGCGCAGCCCCTTCCGGGTAGGTAGCACGTCCTTGCTCACCACCTCCCCGATCACGGTGGCATCCATGCCGATCTCGAGCCCGCTGATGGGAGCGACGGTGCTGGCGTCCTCATAGCGCCTGGGCACGTGGAACAGCAGGTCCCGGGCGCTGCGCACCCCCAGCCTGTGCAGCTGCTCGGCGCGACGGGGGCCAACGCCCTTGAGGTACTGGGCCGGCCCGTCGAGGATGAAAGTGATGGGCATCAGACCCTCGGATCAGGCCTCGAGCACGTCCCGGCTGAACTGCTCGGGATCGAACTCCTCCAGGTCCTGGATGGCCTCTCCCACACCTACCAGCTTGACCGGCACGTCGAGCTCCTGCTTCAGCGCCACCACGACCCCACCCTTGGCGGTGCTGTCCAGCTTGGCCAGCACCAGACCGCTCAACGCCAGCGACTGGTTGAACTGCTGGGCCTGCCGGATGGCGTTCTGGCCTACGGTGGCGTCCAGCACCAGCAAGGTCTCGTGGGGTGCGCCTTCCACCTTCCTGGCCAGGACCCGGCCCACCTTGGACAGCTCAGCCATCAGGTCACCCTGGGTATGAAGACGTCCGGCAGTGTCCACCACGACCGTGTCGCACTGCCTGGACCGGGCGGCGTCCACCGCGTCGAAGGCCACCGAGGCGGGGTCAGCGCCCTGTCTGGCGCCGACGAACTCGGCACCCGCACGATCGGCCCAGATCCGGAGCTGGTCGATGGCCCCGGCGCGGAAGGTGTCACCGGCGGCAAGGAGCACGCGGCGACGTTGGCGGCCCAGGCGGTGGGCCAGCTTGCCGATGGTCGTCGTCTTCCCCACCCCGTTCACCCCCACCATCAGGACGATAGCGAGCTCGCCTGGCGGGGGCAGGTGCAACTGCCGATCGGAATGACCGGCTGTCAGGATGCGCTGGATCTCGGCTTGCACCGCCTCCCTGAACTCCGCCTCGGTCTGCACCCTGCCCGACCGGGTCAGATCCTCCACATGGTCCACCAGGCGCAGCGTGGCCGAGACGCCAAAGTCACTGGCCAGCAGCAGCTCCTCCAACCGCTCCAGAGCGTCCTGGTCCAGGCCTCCGCTCATGACCACACCCACGTCCGTGAGCGCGATCTCCCTCACCCGCTGCCAGAGGCTCTTCTTCTCCTCGCCCGTCCGGAACAGTCTCGATCTCGGCACTGCCCTCTCCCTGCTCGTCTATCGGCTCCAGGCTCTCCAACGGCACCTCTCAATGATGAACGAAAGAGCCGCACCAGGACATTAGCGGAGGTCAGCCGGACGCGCACCCGTCCCGGATACGTCGCTACCCCGGGCATGGCGCGGAGCCGGTCACCCGAGCGGGGCCTGCCCCGGACGTGGCGAAGCCGCCGACCCGCCTGCCGGCCTGTCAGTCCACCTGTCGGGGCTCTGCTCCGGGCAGCGGCACCGAGTCCAGGAGGGCCATGCGCGCCTGGGCCAGTTCCTGGAACTCGTCCATGTGCTCCGGAGGAACCGGGGGCGCAGCTGGCAGTCGCACCGTTCGCGGGTCCACCGGCCTGCCATGGAGACGGAACTCGAAGTGGAGGTGTGGAGCCGTGGCAAGTCCGGTGGCGCCAGTGTAACCGATCACCTGACCCTGCTGCACCCGGGCGCCCCTGGAGATGCCACGTGCAAATCGGCTCAGGTGGGCATAGCGGGTCTCGTAGCCGTTGCCATGATCGATCTTGATCAGGTTGCCATAGCCACCGCTCCAGCCGGCGAACGAAACCGTCCCGTCCGCCGTGGTCATGACCGGCGTGCCGTGGCCCGTCCCGAAATCGGTCCCATGGTGCGGCCGGTTCTGTCGCAGGATCGGGTGGTATCGGCTGTGGGCGAAGTTCGATGTGATCCGCACCATCTCGACCGGATACCGGTTGAACGCCAGGCGCAGAGAGCGGCCGTCCGGCTGGTAGTAATCGCCGCCCTCGCCGCCAAGCTCGTAATAGACGGCGGGGATGGAGCGCCCTTCGTTGTCGACCTCCGCGACCAGGACCCGCGAGTCACGGGAGGTGCCGTCGGGCCTCACATCCCGCTCGAACACCACGCGAAAGGAGTCACCCGGTCGAATGTCGGTGACGAAATTGATCTCCCAGCCATAGATGTGAGCCAGTCGGTAGACGAGCGCCTCGCGCTCACGTCTGGGCAGGTCCTGGGGCGCGGCGGCCACCATGGTAGAGTAGAGGCTGGAGCCGCTGCCGATGACGCCCGCCACCACCACGGTGTCCACGGTGGTGGCCACGTGCTGGACCTCGCTTGACCAGCCGATCTCGCCGCGTCTGAGCCGTAGCGTGCTATCGGAGCTCAGCACGAGGTCGACGGCACGGGGTGAGCCGTCTGCATACCAGCGGTGGACGAGGATCCTGGTGTTGTCCCTGATCCGCCGTGGGTCGATGTGTTGCTGGAGGGCCAGGATGACACCGCTGAGCTCGCCGCCTCCCAGGGCGGCCCTGGTGAACACGTCCGACAGCGTCTCTCCACGCTGGAGCAGGTATTCCTCCGTCATGTCCGCCGGCGGCGCGTAGAGCGCTTCCAGCAGCGGGGTCCCGGCTACCGGGTCCTGGATACCTCTGGGCTGCACCAGCACGAAGCCCACTGCCCACGCCAACAACGCGCCGATCGCCAGCACTCGGAATCGGATCTTCATCGATCTCCCCGGGACCGTCCTCAGTCCATTTGCCTGCGGATGAACGTGGGTATGTCTAGGTCCGTGAGCTGTGTTCTCGCAAGGGCCCGCTGCGGCGGACGCGGGAATGGCGCATCGTCCGTGTAGATCCGGTCAGCGGTCTCCGCCAGAGGCGGCTGGGGTGGCCCTGGCGGCACGGATATCTCGGGCTCCTGTCCGAGGCTCATGTAGCCGACACCCCCGTTCGAGCCATGGTTGGCGCCGGTCATGCTGGCCCGCTCCGGCTCGGTCCGCCTCACACCGGCGGCTGTCATACCCGCGGAGGCGAAGCTCCGCTCCGGCCGGCCGAACCCTGCGCGGGTGGCGGCCATCCCGGCGGGGCGGAGGTCCTCCTCCTGGAGCAGCCCCGTAGCGATGACGGTGACCCGCACCTCGCCCTCGAGATCGGGTGAGTGAACGGCGCCGAAGATGATCTCCGCCTCCTCTCCCGCCGCCTCCTGGATGACGGAAGCGATCGTGGTGACCTCGTCGATGGTCAGGTCCATCCCGCCGGTTATGTTGATGAGGACGCCCTGCGCCCCCGCGATGGAGACGTTGTCCAGAAGCGGAGAGGAGATGGCCTCCTGGGCGGCATCCACGGCCCGGTTCTCTCCGGCCCCGTAGCCTGTTCCCATGAGTGCGGGTCCACGGCTGGCCATGACGGTCCGGACGTCGGCGAAGTCTACGTTCACCTCACCGGTGACGTGTATCAGATCGCTGATCCCCCGGGTGGCGTGGAGCAGGACCTCGTCCGCCTTCTTCAGCGCATCACGGAAGGAAGTGCCCTTTCCCACTACGCTCAGCAGGCGTTCGTTGGGCACGACGATGACGGTATCGGCGGTCCTGCGCAGCTCGGCCAGTCCCTGCTCCGCCTGGCGCATCCGCTTCTTGCCTTCGAAGAGGAAGGGGCGGGTGACGATGCCTATGGTGAGCGCGCCCATTTCCCGTGCCATCTCGGCGATAATGGGCGCCGAGCCAGTCCCCGTGCCGCCACCCATGCCGGAGGTGACGAAGACCAGGTCTGCTCCATCGAGCACACGCCGCACCTCGTCCCGGCTCTCCTCGATGGCCTGGCGTCCGATCTCCGGCCGTGCGCCTGCGCCAAGCCCCCGCGTCAGCTTCTTCCCGATCTGGATCTTGATCTGTGACTTGGATTGCTTGAGCGCCTGGGAGTCGGTGTTCACCGAGATGAAGTCCACACCCTCCAGGTCCTCGTCGATCATGCGATTCACGGCGTTGCCGCCGCCGCCGCCGACGCCTATAACCTTCATCCGTGCGTTCTGCGCCGCCGCTTCCTCGAACTCGAAGATCATCATTGCCGCCCTCCTTCAGGTTTTTGGATCGGCCGCGTCCTCGCGCCGCCTCCAGAACATGCTCGGTTGCTCACTGCCGTCCTGCTATCGGCCACCGCCCCAGCGGGCGGGTCCGGTTGTCTCTTGATCCCGGTCATCGTCAGAAGAACTCCCGCAGCCAGGTAACGAGTTTGCCCATGGTACCGGGCATGCCACTTCCGCCTGCCAGTCGTGCGTCCGCACCGAACAGGGCCAGCCCCGTGGCAGTGGCGAAGCGGGGCTTGCGCACAGCGTCTGCCAGCCCACCCAACTCGGCGCCCGGCGTGCCTACCCTGGCCGGCAGGCCGAATACGTGGTGTGCCAGGTCCACCGTCCCGACGAGCTCTGCTCCGCCACCGGTGAGTATGATCCCGGCACCCAGCTCCTCGCTTTCTCCGGAGCGCTCGATCTCTGCGGCGGCGAGCTCCAGGATCTCGTCCAGCCGCTGTTCGATGATGTGGGCGATCAGCTCCCGGGCCACCTGTCGCACCACACCCGGCCCCGGCCCCGGCAGGTCCACGGTCTCGCGCGGGTCCACCAGTTGAGCGGAGGCGACGCCGTACTGGACCTTGGCCCGCTCCGCCTCTGCGAACGGTACGGAGAGACCCTTCACCAGGTCGTTGGTGATTGCGGCGCTGCCCCAGGGGATGGTTGCCAGGTGGTGGATTTTCGAATCCCGGACCACTGCCAGCTCCGTGGTGGCGGCGCCCAGTTCCGCCAGGGCCACACCCACTTCCCGCTCGTCATCGGTTAGGACCGCCCGGGCCGTGGCCAGGGGCTCGTGGACGAACGCCTCCACCTTGTAACCCGCCCGGCCCACCGCCTTGCGCAGGTTCGCCGCCGCGGCGGAGCCGCACGTGATGATGTAGACCTCCGCCTCGAGCCGGGTGCCGGCCATGCCCACCGGGTCCCGGATGTCGGACTGTCCGTCGACGCGATACTCCTGGGGCAGGACGTGGAGCACCTCCCGGTCGGAGGGGACGACCACTGCCCTGGCCACCTGGTGGACCCGCTCCACATCGCCGGCGCTGATCTCGCCGCCTCCCACCGCCACCACGCCGGTCGAGATATTCGCATCTATGTGGGTACCGGCGATCCCGACGAAGACCCGTTCTGCGCGGACGCCGGCCATGAGCTCCGCCTCCTTCATTGCCGCCTTCACTGAGGCGGTGGTCTCCTCGAGGTCGGTGACCACGTCCCTGCGCACGCCACCGGTGCGTGACTGCCCGACACCCATCACCCGGTGCGAAGGCCTCCGCTCCTCCTCCACGGACACCTCGAGCAGGACCGCACAGGTCTTGGTTGATCCAATATCGAGGCCGGCCACGACGAACGTACTCATCATCAGCTCACGGATGTGCGATTGAAGGAAACCACGACCTGGTCACGGAACCGGATGTCGATGCGGCCCGCCAGCCCCAGCTCGCCCCGACTCGACAGGTCGGCGTAGGTCAGCCACAACTGGGTCAGGTGCAGGGGGCCTGCGTCGGCGGGCAGGAGGGCTTCCGGCCCATGGGTAAACACCACCCGGAGCGTGCCCGCCGCCACGTGTAACTGGGAGACGCGGTCCGCCAGGCCTGGTGCCTGGCCCCTCATGAGGTGGAGCAGCTGGAGGGCGGCGAGCCCGCTGTGGGAAAGCTGCTCCTCTTCGAGGTCAACTCCAGTCAGCACCGGCAGGTCGAGGGCCACGCCCGCCGGGTCCAGGGCAACGGTGCGCCCGGCGGCATCCACAGGCACCAGCCGGTCAGTTGCCACGAGCGCCACCGGTTCCGCTTCACGGATCTGGATCATGAGGGTCGAGGGCAGGCGCCGACGAACGGTGGCGTCCTCGACCAGGGGCAAGGAGAGCACGCCCTGCCGCCAGTGATCCAGATCCTCGAACACGTTGGAGCCCTCGAGGACGCCAGCGGCCTCCACCACCGCGTACGGTTCCGTGAACCGGGTCCCCACCACCTCCACGTGCTCGACAGCGAAGTAGCCCAGCATCCGGAGCGCCCGGGGCAACAGGACGAACACCGAGGACATGACGGCGACCGCCGCGACGGCGACTAGCACCTCGACCCAACGCCGGGAACGGACCTGCTCGATCATCGCTCTCTCTCCGTCAGGCGGGCGGTCAGCTCATGGGCATGCTCGCTTATGTCTCCGGCGCCCATGAGCACGCACACGTCGCCCGGCTCCAAGTGGTCGGGCAACTCGCTTATGAGCTCGGCGAGCGACGGCCTGAATACGACCCTGCCGCCCGCATCCCGGGCTGCCCCGGCCACGAGCTCGCCGGTGACCCCTTCGATGGGCGGCTCCCGCGCCGGAAATATCTCCGTCACCCAGAGCACGTCGGCGGCGGCCAGCGCGCCGCCGAAGGACTGCCAGAGGTCCCGCGTCCGGGTGTAGAGGTGGGGTTGAAAGACCGCGACCAGGCGGCGGCCGGGGTAGCGCTCCCGCGCCGCGTTCAGGGTCGCCTCCACTTCCGTCGGGTGGTGGGCGTAGTCGTCGATCACCACCACACCGGCAAACTCGCCCAGCTGCTGGAACCGTCTCTCGACCCCCATGAACCCGGCCAGCCCACGTCGCACCGAGTCCAGATCGGCCCCTGCCCGGGACGTCACGGCCAGGGTGGCCAGTGCGTTCCTGACATTGTGTTGGCCCGGGAGCCATATGGAGAAATCGCCCAGGCTACGGCCGTCCTCGACGGCAGTGAATCGGGTGTGATCCTGGGTCGCGACCACGTCCACTGCCTGGAGCCGGGCGTCCCGGGAGGTGCCGTAGGTCAGGACTCGGCTATCGGCGAGCCGCTCGGCCACCGCCATGGATCCCGGGTCGTCGGCGCAGATGGCGATCACGCCGTCGCTGGGTACCGGCCTCAGGAACTCCACGAAGGCCTGGTACAGCGAATCGAGGGCGCCATAGATCTCCATGTGGTCCGGCTCGAGATTGGTCACCACAGCCAGGTCCGGTCGCAGCGCCAGGAAGGAGCGGTCGTACTCGTCCGCTTCCACCACGAACAGGCTGCCGCCCGTCCTCAGCCCGCCCCGCCAGGCGGGGATCCGCCCCCCCACGAAGGCGGTCGGATCGAGCCCGGCCTCGGCCAGGGTGACGCCGACCATCCCGGTGGTGGTGGTCTTACCATGGGTGCCGGCCACGGCGATGACCCTGCCCCTGTTGACCAGGGCGCCCAGGGCCGTAGCCCGCTTCAGCACCGGAATGCCCCTGCGCCGGGCCTCTTCCAGCTCAGGATGGTCCGGGGGCACGGCCGCGGTAACGACGACGGCGGAAGCGCCGGCCACGTGGCCCGGGTCATGGCCGTCCGCCACCGGCACGCCCCACTCGGCCAGGGTGGACGGGGCCGCTGCCGCCTTGGCATCGCAACCGGTTGCGGCGCCGCCCGACCGGGCCACGTACTCCGCCAACGCGGACATGCCAGCACCGCATACGCCCATGAAGTGGATCGGGCCCTGCCTGCCCAGGGCCAGCAGGTCGAGCTCCGCCGCCTGCTCGGCGGGCGTGAAGCGGTGCCTGCTCATGATGCCTCCAGTATCCGGAGGAGGTCCAGGGCGATACGCCGCACGGCGTCAGGCCTGGCCCGCTCCCGTGCCCGCCTGGCCATGGCCTCACGGCGGCCCGTGTCGGCGACCAGGCCGGTCAGCTCGGTCCAGAGCCGCTCGGGCGTCGCCTCGGTCTCCGGCAGGGCTATCGCGGCGCCGAACTCCTCCAGGGCTCTGGCGTTGGCAGCCTGGTGGTCCGCCGCGGCTGTGGGCAGGGGCACGAGGATCGAGGGTATGCCCCAGGCCAGGATCTCGCCCGTGCCCATCGCCCCGGCCCTCGAGATGGCCAGATCCGCGGCGGCCAGCGCCGCCGGCATCCTGTCGATGTAGCCGACGGCATGGACCCAGTGGCCCAGGTCCAGCGAGTCCAGGCGCTGGTGGACCGCGTCGATGTTCGCCGGACCCGTGGCCCAGAGGACCTCCAGCGACGCAGGCCGCTCCGCGCCACCCTCCGCTACCCTGGCAAGGCCGCCCAGGAGAGCGTCGTTGATGGCCCTCGCGCCCTGGCTACCGCCGACGACCAGCGCCACGGTGGAATCCCGGCCCAGGCCGAAGGTATCCCGCGCCTGCCCCCGGTCCACGTCCAGGTCCGGCGGCTGGATGGGGTTTCCGTGGACGTGGACTTCCGTACGCTTCCCGGTCCGGAGGCGGGCGCCCGCCTCGGGGAATCCCAGGTGCACCTGCCGGGCGAACCGGCTGAGCCAGCGGGTGGTCAGGCCCGGCACCGAGTTCTGTTCCTGGATGGCCAGGGGCACACCGGTGAGCGCGGCCCAGGCGCAGGCCGGGCCGCTGGCATACCCGCCGGTCCCCACCACCAGGCTGGGCCGCTCCCGGATCGTCAGCCGTGCCAGGCCCCAGGTGGTGGTCAGAAGCGCCGGCACCAGACGCCAGTTCTGCCAGACGCGGTCCCTGCGTATCGGTTCCAGCGGGAGCAGGCTATGGTCCACCCCCTTGTCGGGCAGCACCCGGGCCTCCACGCCACGTCGAGCGCCCACGAACAACGGCTTCACGTCACCCCGCGCCTCTACCAGTGCCTGCGCGATGTTCAACGCAGGATAGAGGTGGCCGCCCGTGCCACCGCCGGCGAAGATGACCCTGGTGCTCATGGGCCGGCTCCCCGGACACGGGCCAGTGCGCGACCACGCTGGTCGCTCACGCGCCCCACGCTCATGAGGATGCCGGCCGCCGCCAGGCAGACGACCAGGCTCGAGCGGCCGTACGAGATGAAGGGGAGGGTGACACCTGTGGCGGGCACCAGGGCCAGATTGACGCCTATGTGGAGGAACGCCTGGACCACCACAAGGTTGGTGACACCCACGGCCAGGAGGAAGCCGAACAGATCAGCCGCCCCACGAGCGATGCGGTAGCCCACGAGGGCGAACGTGGTGAACAGCACCAGTAGCGCTGCCACCCCGAGGAAGCCCCACTCCTCGCCTATCATCGCCAGGATGAAGTCGTTGTGTGGCTCGGGCAGGAACCCGAACTTCTGCTGACCCCGCCCCAGCCCCTGCCCCACCAGACCGCCACTCCCCAGTGCTATCAGGGACTGGTTGATCTGGTAACCCATGTCGGCCAGGTCGGCACGGGGATCCAGGAAGGTGAGCAATCGCTCCATCCGGTAGCCGGCCTTGGCGACCTGCCCCCACAGGAACGGGAGAGCCGCCAACACCAGCACCACGAAATGCGCCGGCCGCGCGCCACCGGCGAAAGCGACCAGCCCAGCAAGCCCCACCAGCAGCAGCGCCGTGGACAGATCGGGTTGAAGCAGGATGAGCCCGGCCACCAGCCCCCAGACGACGAGTAGCGGGGCCAGCCCCCGGCTCAGGCTCCGCAGCCGGTCCTGCTTCTTCACCACCAATGCCGCCGTCCAGACGATCACCGCGAGCTTGGCCACCTCCGACGGCTGTACCGTAACCGGTCCCAGGAGTAGCCAGCGGCGGGCGCCCTTGGCCTCGGGCGCGATGGAAGAGGCCGCCGGCAACAGCATGATGAAGAGCATCACCACGACGACGCCCACCAGGGGCCATGCAAGAGGCCGCAACCGGCGATAGTCCATCTGGGCCGCCATCAGCAGGGCCACCATGCCCAGCAGTGCACCGGACATCTGGCGCAGGAGGTAGTGATGCGGAACGAGCCCCTGACCCTGCGCCATCACCGCGCTGGAGCTGTACATCGTTACCAGGCCCACGGAAACGAGCAGCGCGGTGAGAGCGAAGACGGCACCGCTCTCCCAGCCGCTGCCCAGACGACTCAGGTCCTCCACCGCCCTGGGCCGGTCCGGCTCGCCGCCGCGCCACTTCCATGGACCCCACCTAGCCATCGGTCGCCTCCGATGGGTCCGAGGCCATGGCTCGCACGAGACGCGCGTACTCCGTGCCCCGCTCCTCGTAGTCACTGAACATGTCGAAGCTGGCACAGGCAGGGGCCAGCAGCACGGCGTCGCCCGGGTCGGCCAATCGAGCAGCGCGCTGGACAACGGCGGACAGGGGTCCGTCCACACGCTCCACTCGATCCACCCCCGTCGTCGTCAGCTCGGCTGTGATCCTGTCCGCGGCCTCGCCGTAGGCCAGCACCACCTTCACTCGACCCGGGAAGGCTTGCAGCAAAGGCTTGTAGGACTCGCCTTTGTGACGACCGCCCAGCAACAGTATCGTGGGACGGTCCATGGCCTCGATGGAGACACGGGCGGAGGTCACGTTCGTCGCCTTCGAATCATTCACCCAGAGAACGCCCCCCACAGTGGCCACCGGCTCGAGCCGGTGCGGCAGGGGCGCGAAGGACCGGAGGCCCGGACCCAGGGTCTCAGCGTGACCCGTCGCGGCATACGCTGCCAGCGCCGCGGCCAGGGCGTTGCCGCGGTTGTGGGAGCCCAGGAGGCCCAGCTGGTCCGCCCGCGCGAGCGCCAGCTCGGTCTGACCCACACGCAACACCAGCTCACCGCTCGCGCCCACCCACGCACCCTCCTCGTCCGGGTCGGGCTGGGTCTCGGCACGGAACAGGAGGCGGCGCCCCGGGGCGTCGCCCGGCAGCTCCATGACCGCCGGGTCCTCGCCGTTCAGCACCCAGACGCTCGCCGGACTGGCGTTCTGGAACAGCCGGGCCTTGTCCCCGTAGTAGCTGGCCAGATCCGGATAGCGGTCCAGGTGGTCCGGGGCGAGGTTGGTGACGACGCCGACCCTGGGGTCGAAGCTGGCGGTCCCGCCCAGCTGATAGGAGCTGGCCTCCACCACCACCCATTCCGGCTGGCGCTCCCAGGCGGCCACTTCCGAGAGCGCCAGGCCGATGTTGCCCGCCGCCGCCACGTCGAGGCCCATCTCCTCCAGCAGGTAGGCGGCCCAGGCGGTGACGGTGGTCTTCCCGTTGGTGCCCGTGACGGCAATGACGGAGGCACTCAGGTGCCGGAACGCGAACTCGAGCTCGGATATGCGGGGTACGTGCCGGAGCGATTCATCCCGGAGGACGGGCACGTCCGGCGGGATACCTGGGCTGACGACCAGGAGGTCGCACTCGGCCAGGCGGTCGGCGCTGTGTCCGCCGGTCTCCGCCTCTCCACCGGCCTGCCTGATCTGGCTGGCCGCCACGCTGAGCCCTTCGTCGTCGCCGGTGTCCGACGCGAAGACGGCGCTGCCCGAGGCCAGCGCCAGCTTCGCCGCCGCCTTCCCGCTCCGGGCCAGCCCGAGTACGCCGACCAGCTCTATCATCGGATCTTGAGGGTGCTGAAAGCCATGAGTGTGCACAGGATGCCAAGGATCCAGAACCGGATTATCACCTTGGACTCGGCCCAGCCCTTCTTCTCGAAGTGGTGATGGAGGGGCGCCATGTAGAAGAGGCGGCGGCCGGCGCCGAACCGGCGGGCCGTCACTTTGAAGTACCCCACCTGGAGCATCACCGATATCGCCTCCAGGACGAACACCCCGCCCACCAGGATCAGGACGAACTCCATCTTCAGCAGGACCGCCACCGCGCCGATGGCGCCGCCCAGGGCCAGGGAGCCGGTGTCGCCCATGAAGACCTCGGCGGGGTGGGCGTTGAACCACATGAAGCCCAGAGCAGCCCCTGCCAGGGCGGCGCAGAATATGGAGAGCTCACCGGCACCGGGTACGTACATCAGGCCCAGGTACTGGGCGGTGTCGACCCGCCCGATGACGTAGGCGAAGACGGCGAATGTGGCGGCGGCGATAGCCGCCAGCCCGGCGGCCAGGCCGTCCAGTCCGTCGGTGAGATTGACGGCGTTGGAGCTCCCCGCCAGCACCAGCATCACCCACGGTATGAAGGCCCACCAGTGGAAGGTGACGTGCCAGTCGGCGAAGAACGGGATCATGGTCCAGGTCGGGTTTTCCATGATGGGGAGCAGCAGCAGGGCCAGGGCCATGAGCATGCCGATGAGGCCCTGCCCCACCAGCTTGTAGCGGGCCACCAGTCCCTCGCTCCGCTTGCGGACCACCTTCAGGTAGTCGTCCAGGAACCCAAGCGCTCCCGTCCAGAGGAGGACGACGGTGGCGATGATGACGTTCGCGGCGGTGAGGTCGGCCCAGAGCAGGGTGGCCGTGGTGGTGGCCACCAGGATCAGGACACCGCCCATGGTGGGCGTGCCCGCCTTGGGCAGGTGCTCCGCCGGCCCCTCGTCCCGCACCACCTGGCCGACCCGGAGGACCCGGAGCCGTTCGATGATGAAGGGTCCCAACGCGAAGGATATGATGAGCGCCGTAGCCATGGCGCCGGCCCCGCGGAACGTGATGTAACGGAACAGGTTGAAGGCGATATGGTAGTCGGCCAGCGGGACCAGGAGATGATAGAGCACCCGATCAGTCTCCCTTCTTCCGCCCGCCCCCGCTGAAGCGGGATTCGAGCTTGGGGATCAGTTGCTCCAGCGCCACCCCACGGGAGCCCTTCAGCAGCACGATCTCTTCGCCTTGCAATCGCTCCGCCATGGGCTCGAATGCCGACTCGGCGTCCTCGGCCAGGACCAGGCGCTCCCCCAACTGGTCCGCCAGGGGCCGGAACGCAGGCTCGAATAGCCCCACCGCCACCACCAGGTCCAGATCCGACCGTGCTATGGACCGGGCAGCCTGGGCATGGAGAACGTCGCTCTGGGAGCCCAGCTCGAGCATGGAGCCCACGACCACGACGCGGCCGCCGGCCCGGGGCATGCTCAGCAGAGTGTCCATGGCGGCATCCAGGCTCGCTGGGTTCGAGTTGTAGCAATCGGCGATCACCGCCAGCCCGCCGATCCGGAAGATCTCGCCCCGGAGCTTGGGCGGGGGCAGCGACCTGAGGGTGGCCAGAGCGTCATCCAGGTCAACGCCCCACTCCAGGCCCAGGGCCAGGGCCAGAAGCGCATTCCGCACATGGGCGCGGCCGCCGAAGGGGAGGGCAACGTCCCGGCCCTGCCAGCGGAAGTTGACCAGTCCCTGCCCGTCGATGCGCAGAGACTCGGCCCGCAGGCTCTTATCGGCCCGGGAGCTCCAACCCGCCACCTTGACCCGCCGGGTCAGGGACCTCGCCCGGTCCGGGAGCGATGCCGGCTCGTCGGCCACCAGCGCCAGGCCACCGGGACTGAGGCGTGAGACCAGGGTCGTCTTCTCCCGCAGTACCCCCTCGATCGTGCCGAACCCTTCCAGGTGCCCGGCAGCGACACCGGTCACGATCCCCACATCCGGCTCGACCATCTCCGCCAGTCGAGCGATCTCCCCGGGAGCGTTGGTGCCGATCTCCACCACCAGGGCCTCGGCATCCAGTGGCGTATCCACCAGGGTGAGCGGGGCGCCGACCAGGTTGTTCAGGTTGCCGGACGTGGCGTGCGTCACGTAACGCGTACCCACCACCGCGCGGGCCATCTCCTTGGTCGTCGTCTTGCCCGCGGTACCGGTGATCGCCACCACCCGCCCGTCCACCTGGCGTCGGCGGTAACGGCCCAGGCGACCGAGAGCGGCCAGCGTGTCCGGGACCTGGTAGTAGCGGAGCGGGGGAGCGCCCGCCGGGATCCTTTCCACCACCGCCGCCCGCGCCCCCCGCTCCGCCGCCTGGCCCAGAAACTCGTGGGCGTCGAAATGTTCTCCCCGCAGCGCAACGAACACAGCACCCGGCGCCATACTGCGGGTGTCGGTGCTGATGCTGCTGTAGGCGAGAGAGTCACTCCCGGAATCCTCACGCGTCGCTGCTCCGTCCAGCCGATCCGCCAGCGGCAGCGCCGCCAGCACGTCCCTCTCCGTCCAGCTGCTCATGCCGGTCCGTCCTTCTCGGAGATCCACTCCGCTACCACCTCTCGCTCGTCGAACGCCACCGTCTCCGTGCCCAGCACCTGGTACGTCTCGTGGCCCTTGCCGGCCAACAGTATCACGTCCTCGGGCTCAGCCAGCTCCAAGGCCCGGTGGATCGCCGCCCGGCGGTCCGTTATTCGTACCACGTCAGCCCGGTCGATGCCTGCCATGACGTGATCTATGATCACTTCCGGGTCTTCGGTTCGGGGGTTGTCCGATGTCACGATCAGTACGTCAGCGAGACCGGCCGCCACCTCACCCATGAGAGGCCTCTTGCCCACGTCACGGTCTCCGCCCGCCCCGAACAACGCGATGACCCGGCCCCGCGTCGTCGACCTGAGCGTAGCCAGCACCCGCTCGAGGGCGTCGGGTGTGTGGGCATAATCGGTGAAGACCGGACATGGCCAGTCCGTGATCCGCTCCAGGCGGCCGGGCACCTGGGGCGCCGTGTCGAGCCGGGCTGCCACCTCATCCAGCCCGAGGCCCAGCCCCAGGGCCGCCGCCGCCGCCGCCAGGGCGTTCTGCACGTTGTAGGCCCCTGGCAGCGGGAACCCTACCACCGCCTCGCCCCATGGCGAGATCAGTTTGAAGCGAGACTCGCGGAGCGTGTGGCTCACGTCGGCAGCCACCACTTCCGCCACACTGGCGCCACGGCCACCCTCGACGGCGAACCGGATGGCACGAGGCACCCGCTGGTCGAGGCCGTCCCACGCCGGCTCATCGGCGTTCAGCACCGCCACGCCGTCGCCCGCCACCAGATCGACGATTGCCCGCTTCGTCTCCCGGTAGCGCTCGAACGAACCGTGGTAGTCCAGATGGTCGCGGGAGAGGTTGGTCAGGACCGCGGCGTTGAAACGCAGAGCCCTGACTCGTCCCTGATCCAGGGCGTGGGACGAGACCTCCAGGGCCACCGCCTCGATGTCGTGGTCCACGAACGAACGCATGGTGAGAGCCATTCCCACCGGCCCGGGCGTTGTCAGTGACTCGGTCCCCGGCAGCGGGACACCATCGCCGAGCACCGCTCCCACCGTGCCCAGCGACGCCGTGGCATAGCGGCCAGACAGCAGGTGCCGAAGGAGCCATACCGTGCTGGTCTTGCCGTTGGTGCCGGTCACACCAGCCAGGACCAACTCCTCGCCCGGGCGAGCCATGACCTCATCGGCGGCCAGCGCCGCCGCCGCCCTGCCGTCCTTCACCACCACCTGCGGGATCGCGCCCACAACCGCCCGCTCGACCACCGCCGCCACCGCTCCCGCCTCGCCGGCCGAGGCCACGAAGACGTGGGCGTCCCGAACGGTGCCGGTCCAGGCACAGAAGAGGTCTCCCGGCACCACCAACCGGCTGTCGGCTGTCACCCCCTCGAGCCACACGTCATCGCTGGGCGCCTCGCGCACCAGGCCCTCCTCCGCCAGGCGCTCCACCACCTTCGAGAGCAGGATCGGCGACGGCGCTCGCAGCTTCGTCACCGCGACCCCCCCAGCGTCAGGCGGACCAGTGTCCCTCGCTCCGCCGCCGACCCTGCCCTCGGTACCATTGAGCGGACGGTACCCACACCGTCCAGCACTACACGATAGCCCGCCGCGTGCAGCTCCGCCGCGGCCTCCCTGGCACTGGAGCCCACGACGTTCGGCAGCGGAACGCGCTCGCTTACCACCACCGCCTCCTCGGGCGCGCCGGCGGCCAGCTGGAACACGAATGGCCCGGGCGCCGGAGGGAGCCACGGGCCAGGTCGCGCTGCGTCCATGTCCCACCCTGCCGACCCGTCAGTCCCGGGATCCGGGATGGACAGTGCCACCGCGCGACGATCCAGGGGCGTGGCCCGCGCTGCCATGGCAGCGGCAAGGGTTGTCCTGGTCAACGGCGCCGCGACCGCACCCCCGTACTGCCCGCCGCGATCCAGCTTGACCAGGAAGACCATCTGGGGGTCACGGGCCGGGAAGAAACCGGCGAAGGACGCGGTGTAGGCATCGTGCCGGTACCTTCCATGCTCGAAGGCCCGGGCCGTCCCCGTCTTCCCCGCCACACCGAAGTCCCCGAACCTCGCCTGCCGCCCCGTCCCGTCCTGGACCGCGTCGGCCAGGACACCCGCCACCATGGCTGCCGTCTCCGTCCTCACCGGCCGCCTCACCTCGGAGGGGCCCCAGCGCTCCACCAGCCGTCCCTCCTGGCTCCGGACCTCCCTCACCAGCCGCGGCTCCAGGAGCCGGCCGCCATTGGCCAGTGCCCCGTAGGCCATGGTCATCTGCAACGGCGTGACCGAGATCTCGTACCCCATGGCCAGGCTGGCCTGTGAATAGGCCGACCAGCCGTCCGGCCGCGTCAACCGACCGCCCGACTCCGACGGGTAGGCAACACCAGTGGGCGTGCCGAAGCCGAAATCCCTGAGAACCTCGTAGTGGGCGTGCCAATCGAGGCGCTCGGAAAGCTTCACCATCCCCACGTTCGACGAGAGCTGGAGCACCTCCGCCACCGTGAGCCAGCCATGTGACGTCACGTCCCGGATGGTTCGCCGCCCCCTTTGCATCCAGCCGCGCTCGGCGAAGACCGTGTCCTCCAGTGTAGCCAGGCCCCGCTCCAGGAGCGCCGCCAGGACGAAAGGCTTGAGCGTGGAGCCGGGCTCGTACGGATCGGTGACGCCTCGCCAATGTTGCACCCGGCCGTCTCGCCGACTCGCCGCCGCCAGCACCTCGCCACTCCTGGGGTCGGCGTAGATCAGATCGCCACCGGCGGCGTTCTGCTCCGCGATCGCCCCGGCCAGGGCCTGCTCCGCTATGGCCTGGAGACCAAGGTCCAGGGTCAGGTGTACATCGTTGCCCGGCCGCGGCTCGACCACCGTCAACAGGGCGCCCGGTATCGGGTCACCACGCCCGTCCCTCCTGACCACCGCGTAGCCGTCACTCCCACGCAGCACCTCGTCCAGCCCGTACTCCAGCCCGCTGAGGGCCCGCCCATCAGCAGCGACAGCGCCCAGGAGCTCGCGCGCCAGTGAGCCATGAGGATGGAACCGCTCCAGCTCACGCTCCAGATAGATGCCCGCCAGCCCCGTCAGCTCGCTTCGTACCGACGGCTCGTATCGGCCCGGAAGCAACACCCAGCGCCGGCCGGGATCCAGCGCCCGCCGCACCCCTGCCGCGTCCAGACCCAGGACCTCCCGGAGCCGACGTCCCGTCGATTCCGGGTCGCTGACCTCCGAAGGCGCTACCGCCACCCGGATCCGCTCCCGGTTCGTCGCCAACGGTATGCCATTGCGATCGTAGATCACCCCACGCGCCGCCGGCAGAGATACCCGCTCCCGATGCTGACGCGCAGCCCGAGCTTCCCACTCCGCCGCCTGCACCACCTGGACCTGGAAACCGCGGACCATGAGGACGAGACCCACCAGCACCAGGCCCACAAGGAGAAGGCGACGACGACGGACATGCAGGGCGCCAGGCTGGCTCATGACTATCCGCCCCCATCCCGCCCAGCAGCTGCCAGCTCGCCCGCCAGACGGGCCGGAATCAGCTCCCCGAGCGGAAGAATCACCAGCTCCTCACCTGACGGCAGGCGCATACCCAGTCGCGACGCCGCAGCCTCCGATACCCGCGGTCGGCTCTCCAGCTGCTCGACCAACCGCAACAGAGACGACCGCCGGGATTCCTCCACCGCCCTGGCCTGACGTACCGCCTCCAGCGATCGCTGCATCTCCAGCGCACGGCTCTGGCGCCAGACCACTACCGTCAGAGAGCCGAGCAGCAGGATGAACAGCAGGCACGCCCGGACCAGGTACCGATTCCTCATGACGCCTTCCTCCAAGCCCGCAAACGTGCGCTCCTGGAACGGGGATTCGATGCCACCTCCTCCGCCGTCGGGCGCACCACCTTCCGCGTCAGCGTCTCGCCAAGAGCAACACCGCGGCAATGACAGACCGGCAGCTCCGGCGGACAGACGCACTCCCGACTCCACTCCCGAAACGCATTCTTCACGCGCCGGTCCTCTAGCGAGTGATACGAGATCACCACGAGCACTCCACCGGGCTCCAGTCGGTCCCGCAGCGCAGGCAGGGCCCGGCCGAGGGAATCCAGCTCACGGTTCACCTCGATCCGCAACGCCTGAAACACCCGGGCCTTGTCCTGCACCGACAACCGGTGCCCGTACAGATCCTCCAGCACCGAAACCAGGTCTTCGCTCACCTCGAACGGAGACTCGCGACGACGCGCCGCGATGCGCCGCGCCAGCGGCCAGGAACGACGCTCCTCCCCGAACTCCCTGAGCAAACGCGCCAGGTCAGCCTCCGCGTACGTGTTCAATATCTCCGCCGCCGTCACACCTCCACGCCCCGACATGCGCATGTCCAGCGGGCTGCCAGGACGGAATGAGAAGCCACGCGCCACCTCGTCGATCTGGTGTGACGACACACCCAGGTCCAGGACCGCGCCCGCCAGAGCCGCACCCAGCCTGTCCGCAACATCCGCGAAATCCGCCTCCACTGTCTCGAACCGGTCCTCGTACACAGCCAGGCGCCGCTCCGCTTCCCGGATGGCCGCCGGGTCCCGATCCACCCCCAGCACCCGGGCCCGCGGTGTCGCAGCCAGAATCGCCGCAGTGTGACCACCACCGCCCAGAGTACCATCCAGGAACAGGCCTCCCCGACCAGGCTCCAGGAAACCCACCACCTCCGATACCAGCACCGGCTCATGGTAAACGCTCATCGCACCACCACGCCCATGAACTCGTCAACGGAAGATCTGCGGCGCGTATCGCGCGAAATCGCCCTCCTTCCCCTCTACCGCTCCCTCGAATTCCGACGGATTCCACAACTCCACCTTGTCGATCACACCCACCATCAGAACCTGACCCGACAGATGTGCACAATCCTGCAGCCGCGAAGGGATCAGGATCCGACCCTGTGAGTCCGGCACCACCTCTACCGCGCTCGACATCACACGCAACACCCAGTACCTGGCATCAGGATCGTTGCGGAGCACACCGCGAAGACGGTCCTCCACTTCCCGCCACGCCGACTCCGGATACAACGCAAGCGCCGGGGGATGGACCTGGAGCAGCACGAATCGCTGCTCCTCCGCCTCCCGCCGGAAGGGTGCGGGAAGACTGACCCGCCCCTTCTCATCCAGCGTGTACGTGTACTGTCCCAGGAATGTCGGCATACGCCCCATGATGGGCCGGTGGTGGCCTGGATCCCCACTATTCCCCACTGCCTCCCACCTCACGCCACCAACGTAGACGGCTGCCCCACCTGGTGTCAAGACTGATAACACGGGGTCCGCCGCCTGGGCGGTCGTGGCACTCCCGCTGGGTTCGAGCTACACTGGCCCAGGCGCGGCCCGGCGCTTGCGCCCGGTCACCACCGGCGCGTCGGTCCCGGCACCCACCGGCCGGGCGTCCCTGAGATCTGGAGGAGAGGGTATGCGGTGCGCATCGGAGTGATAGTCCGCCCCCGTCAGGGTCTTTCGGAGCTGGAGACGGTGCGGTCCTGGGTCGACCGACTGCGCGATCGAGGCCATGACGTGTGGCCCCGGCTGACATTCGAGGCCGGGGATGGCAGCCGGGAGGCGGCCGCGCTGGCGGCTGCGGGAGCTGATCTTGTGGTGGCCGTGGGTGGTGACGGCACGGTGAACGAGGTCGTGAATGGTGTGCTCTCGACGGCCAGTGACTGGCGCGGTCGGCTCGGCGTGGTGCCTGAGGGCACGGGCAACGATTTCGCTGCCGGCCTGGGCATCCCGTTGGACGCGGACGAGGCCTGGCAAGTTGCGGTGGACGGTGAGCCCAGTCCACTGGACGTAGGTAGGATCAACGACCGTTATTTCGTCAATGTGTCGGTAGGCGGTTTCGGCGTTTCTGCTGCGGGCCAGGCGCCTGAGGAAGTGAAGCGTCTGCTGGGCCCGTGGACGTACGTGGTGGCGGGTGCCCGTCAACTGACGGAACTGGAGCCGCACCGGGCGCGGTTCCTTGTCGCCGCCGACGTGGTGCATGACGGCGAGATACTCATGTTCGCCGTGGGCAACGGCAAGCAAACCGGTGGCGGCAACATGGTCACCCCTCGTGCGCAACTGGACGACGGGTTGCTGGACGTGCTCATCGTTCCTGCCATGACGAGGGTGGAGTTCCTGTCCCTGCTCCCGGAGCTACGTACGGGCGACCACCTGGACGACCCGAGGGTGGTGTACTTCCATGCCTCGGACCTGGTGGTGGACAGTGAGGCTCCGCTGGCGGTGAACGCGGATGGCGAGGCCATCGCCGGGGAACGCTTCCACTACACGGTGGCGTCGCGGAAGCTGGCGGTGATGAGGCCGGCGGCGGCGGCCGAATCGGGATAGGTAGTAGCGGCGGATCGCCGCTACTCCCTATCGGAAAGCGCCGGCGAGAGATACTCCCGCCGGCGCCCCTGAGCGGCCCTGACTTCTGGGAAGACCCTGACTCCTGCGGATCAGCGCCCGCGCCTGATCAGCGCATCCTGGATCTCGAGGAACTGCTGTGCCTGGTTGATGAAGGCAGGCACGTTCGCGGAGCGCTCGATCTGCTCGTAGCCCCGGGCCTGCTGGAAGAGCTCGATGGCCCTCTCGAACATGGGCTTGGCCCGCCGCGCCGACTCGGCGGTCTGCGGCTCGTGAGCCACCTTCGCCTGCTCGAAGACGTAGTAGCCCCGCCAGAAGTTCCGCGCCAGGCGATCACTCTCCGCCATGGCGAGGGGTCTGGCCTGATCGAGGATCTGGTAGGCTTCATTCAGACGGCCTGCCTGGAAGGTCTGATGCGCTTGCCGGAAGATGACCCGGAAGGCATCGGAGGACTCCAGGTCCCCGCGCTCAACAGCGGCGCGGAGCGCGTTGACGGCCGCACCGGTGTTGCCCTGCTGCAACTGGAGGCCGGCGTAGCGCTGCGTCAGAGCGGGCGAGGTCCGGCCCAGCTCCTCGACCCTCTCGATGGCAGCCAGCGCCTCCTGGACCTCCCCACCCTCTGCGAGGGCACGGGAATACGCATCCCAGACTGCCGCGTTGTCCGGAGCGATCTCCGTAGCGCGACGGCCCAGGGCGATGGCCTCATCCGCCCTCCCCAGCTTGAACTGGGCGATCACCAGGCGCTCCAGGATCTGGGGGTCGGTCTCCTCTCCCTGCGCCTCGAGGACCTGCTCGTACGAATCGGCCGCCGTGGCGAAGAGGGAGCTGATGTGGATCGGATCCTCGTCACCGTTCCGCGCCAGCCGGCTCTCGGCCTGCACCGCCGCGTTCGTGGCGAAGTGGCCGACATAGGTCAGCAGGTCCAGGTTGTCGGGCTCGTGCTCCAGCCCCTCCTTCGCGAAGCTCATCGCAGCCTCCGGATCACCGGCGTTGGCGATGTCCGTGGCGATGCTCAGGCGCACCCGCGTGTCTGCCGGATTCAGCTCCATGTACCGGTCCAGGTACTCCCTGGCCCGCTCACGCTCACCCTTCTCCGTGGCCACGATGCCCGCCAGCTGAAGCGCGTCCTGATGGATCGGATCGGCCTCCAGGATCGCTTCCAGCTTTGCCAGCGACTCGTCCCGCTGGTCCAGCTCCCGATGGATGAACGCCACCATGTACTGGACCGACCTGGCGTCCGGGTTGATCTCCAGCGCCCGCCGGCAGTTCGTCAGCGCCTGTTCCCACTGGTCGCTCTCCATGTACTGCGAGCAGATGTACGTGTGACGCTGCTGTCTCTGCCACTCGTCGAAAGTCTCGAGAATCTGACGCGCCGCAGCCTGCGGGTCACGCTCGCTCACCGTGAATGGCTCGACGTCGAACGTCTCACCGCCCTCAGCACCGATGAAGCTGGCCGTGACAAGCACCTCGCCGTTGCCCGCAGCCTGGTACTCACCGCACAGGACCAGACCCCAGCCCTGCTGCATCGCCAGCTGACGGGCATTGATGCACTGATAGAGATCCTCGGTCCTCAGGTCGTACTGCCGAAGAACAGATCTCAGATCCCGATCGTCCACCGTCTGATGGGTGTGCAGGTCGTCGATCAGCGAGCGCAACTCCCGCGCGGTCCGGTTACCGAACCGGTCGCGAAGGCCCTCACCTGGCGCCAAGTTGGGCACCAGGATCGTGATGCGCTCACCCGCATCCTGCTGCGCCTCCACGGGCGCTGTCGCCACTCCTGCAACCAACAGTAGCAGGACTCCCATCCACGCCTGTCTTCCGATCATTTGCTTCATTCTCCAGGGTCTCCGCTCTGGAAAGGAATCACGCTGACGAGCCGGGCCGCTCCGACCCGTCACCTGTTACCTTAATATCCCGCAACGTGCCAGAAAGTTCGGAGCGCTTTGTGGAACGTACCGGAAGCTCGCTTGTCATACCAAGCCGTCATTGTAGACGGCAGTACTCACGCAAGCAAGCCTCCTTGTTCCAGCGCCACCCAGCCCCTGACCCGTGAGCATGTGTCGCGGCCAGCGCGTCAGCGCAGGCAAACTTCGGGCCTAAGCCCAGTCGGTCCACGGTCTTGCTACACGTCGGGCAATCAGATGTTTCCAGGGAGGAAGCGAGGACGGGCACGCTAGCGACACGGGCCTCGGCCACCGGCGCGGGCCTCGGCCACCGTCACGGGTCCGGTCAGCGACACGGGTCCGGTCAGCGACGCGGAGCTCAGCCACCGGCGCGGTACTTAGCTACCGGCGCGGTACTTAGCCAGCGACGCGGGTCTCAGCCAGTGAGGCGGCGGTGGGGTCGTTCTTCCACCAGGCGCTCCATGAAGGCGACGCGGTCATCGACGAGGTCGAGCCGATTGTTGAGCCGCTCGAGGCTGCTGGTGATCCGTTCGATCTGGACCTCGGGGATGGTGCGCTGTGGCGCTGTCGTTCGTTCCCGGGCCATGGCCTCGAGCAGGAGTCCGAGCTTCTTGGATATGGGTCGCAGGATCAGCACGCCTGCGATGCAGAGGAACAGTACGATCGGGATCAGCTCTTCCATGGCGCCCTCGACGGATACGGAAATCTCTGTGTTCCGTACGTGGCCGGCATCGGCGGGGTTTCATCGTTAGTGGATGGCGAGGACGGCGGCGCCGTGCAGCCGGCCATCCCTGAGGTCCTGGAGAGCGTGATTGGCCCGGCTCAGGGGATACGGGTTGACGTGTGTGCGCACGGGCACCTGCCCGGCGGCATCGAGGAACTCATGGGCGTCGCGCCTCTCCAGGTTGGCCACCGACCGCAGCAAGCGCTCGCCCCAGAGGTCCTGGTAGGGGAAGGATGGTATGTCACTCATGTGGATCCCGCCGCACACCACGGACCCCCCCTTCCGGACGGCGCGCAGGGCCGCGGGCACCAGTGACCCGGCCGGCGCGAAGATGACGGCGGCGTCCAGGGCTTCCGGCGGCGGCTGGTCCGACGGACCTGCCCATGAGGCGCCCAGCGCCCGGGCAAATTCCTGGCCCTGCCGGTCGCCGGGCCTGGTGAAGGCAAAGACTTCGAGTCCGTGGAAGATGGCCACCTGTGACAGAATGTGGGCGGCCGACCCGAACCCGTAGATACCCAGTCTACGCAGGGCCCCGGCAGTCTCCATGGCCATCCGATAGGCGCGGTATCCTATGAGCCCCGCGCAGAGGAGGGGGGCTGCTTCGACATCGGAGAAGGTGTCTGGCAGCGGGAATGCGAAACGGGCGTCGGCGGTCATCATCTCTGCGAACCCGCCCTGTACGTGATAGCCGGTGAAGCGACCCCGATCACACAGGTTCTCCTGCCCGCCGGCGCAGAAGTCGCACCGGCCACAGGTCCACGCCAGCCAGGGAACACCTACCCGCTGGCCCGGCTCGAGGGAGCCAGCGTCGGGGCCGCATGCCACCACGTCGCCCACCACCTGATGCCCCGGTATCAGCGGCAGCACCGGCTCAGCGAGCTCGCCGTCCACGATGTGCAGATCCGTACGACAGACGCCGCAGGCCCGAACCCGTATCAGGACCTGTCCGGCGCCCGGCACCGGCGCCGGCATCTCCGTAAGCCGGAGCGGCCGCTGCGGCTGTTCCAGCACCATAGCACGCATAAAGTCAGTACACGTAGACGGGAGTGCGCACCCGGACCATATGGTAGAGGCGGGCCACGTCCTGGTTCAGCATCCGCACGCATCCGTGGCTGGCCCACTCGCCGATGGAGTCTTCCTCGGGTGTGCCATGGATCAGGTAGCCGTCACGCAGGATTAGCCTGTGGGTTCCCAGCACTTGTGGGATCCGGCGCTGCGGCGAGCCGATGGGCGGGATGAATATCTTGTCATCGAAGATTATCTGCCCGCCCGGCGTGAACGGGTGCCAGTTGCCGAACCGGTTCACCCGACCCACGTCGTTCCCTCGCACCTCGATGACCGTGCTGTCCGAGAGTGCCACCCGCTGTCCGGAGCGCAGGTACACCGGCTCCAGCCCTCTCTCCACCGCCTGTTCCAGGTAGTGCCAGTCCGGCGGCACCCAGATCGGCTCCTTCTCCTTGGCCAGCACCGTCATGCGACCCGTGGGCGTGTTGAAATCCCACTCCCGCTGTCCGTACCGGAAGATCGTATCCCTTCCGACCGCCACCGGCGCCGTGAAGATCGCGGAATCACCCGCCATGAGCCAGAGGAGACGAGCGTCCCTCGAGACGACGATCCGTTCACCGCTCGCCTCCAGCGCCGCCCTCCACGCCTCCGGGTCGCCGTTCTCGGCTGGCGGCACCTCCAACGGGCTGGCCGGCACCCGCACCCGCTCCCGCACCTCCGGCGCCAGCGCTCCCGTCCCTGAACCCGGCACCGGCCCCGCCGGCACACAGCCCGCCAGCGCCGCCAAGCCCAAGACCCCCACAACCAGTCTCATACCACTCTCCAACCTCCAGGCCCTGCTGCGAGCCGCCCAGGCTCGCCCTCCTGGCGAGTCGCCAGACTTGCCCCTGGCACACTGACTGCAACAGCCCGTTACCTGTGAACGCGGACATGCCGCGAAGGTCCTGCCAGACGCACCATGTTCGCCAATCTCGAACAGATAGCCGGAGGCGGCAAGCCGATGGCCAAGGCCATCACTGATCGTGCGACTCTTCGCGCCAGCGATCATCCTGACGCTGCGCGAGTGCTCACCCCCGACGCGCTGCGGTTCCTGGTGCGCCTTCACGACGAGTTCGACGAGCGACGTCGCCATCTACTCTCCGCTCGAGTCGATCGTCAGGAACGGATCCTGGGCGGTGAGATGCCCGACTTCCTGGACTCCACCAGGGCCGTTCGGGCAGACGACTGGCGAGTGGCGGACACGCCCGCGGACCTGCGGAAGCGAGTGGTCGAGATAACCGGCCCCGTCGACCGGAAGATGATGATCAACGCGCTGAACTCTGGGGCCGACGTCTTCATGGCCGATTTCGAGGACGCCCTGTCGCCCACCTGGTCGAACGTGGTGGCCGGCCAGGTCAACTGCCGGGACGCGGTCCGTCGGACCATCGAGTTCGAGAATCCGGAGGGCAAGCGCTACGAGCTGGACGCTGAGGTGGCCACGCTCCTGGTCCGTCCCCGTGGCTGGCACCTGCCGGAGAAGAACCTGGTGGTTGACGGCGAGCCTGTCTCCGCCAGTCTGTTCGACTTCGGCCTCTACTTCTTCCACAACGCCCGTGAGCTTCTGGACCGAGGCAGCGGCCCGTACTTCTACCTCCCGAAGCTGGAGAGTCACCTCGAGGCCCGTCTCTGGAACGATGTCTTCCTGTTCGCCCAGGACGAGCTGGGTCTCCCTCGCGGCTCGATCCGGGCCACGGTCCTGATCGAGAACATTCTGGCGGCGTTCGAGATGGACGAGATCGTGTACGAGCTGCGGGAACACAGCGCTGGCCTGAACGCCGGCCGCTGGGACTACATCTTCAGTGTCATAAAGACGTTCAGGCACCGCGCCGACTTCGTCCTGCCCGACCGCGGCCAGGTCACGATGACGGTTCCCTTCATGCGCGCGTACACGAAGCTCCTGGTCCGGACCTGTCATCGTCGGGGCGCGCATGCCATGGGCGGCATGGCGGCCTTCATCCCCAGCAAGGACGAGGAGATCAACCGTCAGGCCT
The DNA here is from genome assembly GCA_007126035.1 of Gemmatimonadota bacterium. GTDB lineage: Bacteria > Gemmatimonadota > Gemmatimonadetes > Longimicrobiales > RSA9 > SLCC01. The sequence goes on along the minus strand of SLCC01000174.1, from coordinate 6,323 downwards.
TCCAGAAGGTGCGAGAGGACAAGGTCCGGGAGAGCCGGGACGGCTTCGACGGCACATGGATCGCCCACCCCGGTCTGGAGGCGGTGGCGCGCGAAGTCTTTGACGAGGTCCTGGAGGGTCAGCCCCACCAGAAGCACCGGCTCCCTGAGGAGGTTGCCGTCACGGCGGCCCACCTGCTCGGGGTACCCGACACGCCGGGCCAGGTCACCAGTGCGGGAGTGCGCCAGAACATCAGTGTGGCTCTTCGCTACCTGTCAGCCTGGCTGGACGGCTGGGGCGCCGCCGCCATCGACAACCTGATGGAAGACGTGGCCACGGCGGAGATCTCCCGCTCCCAGCTCTGGCAGTGGCGCCACACGAACACCCCGCTGGCGGACGGCGGCACCATGACGGCCGAGCTCTACGAGCGGATCCGCGACGAAGAGCTGTCCGCTCTGGGCGGTGATCCTGAGGCGGCGTACACGGGCCGGCTCGACGACGCCCGGGCGCTCCTGGATTCCCTGGTCCTCAGCGACGAGTTCACGGGCTTCCTTACCCTGCCCGGCTACGAAAACCTGGACTGACGGAGGCGGACGTTTTGAGAGAGCGCAGCAGTTGGGGCGACGGCAAGGCGGAACGGTCCACCACGCCTCGTGAGGATCGGGCCGTCGTGCCATTCGACGAGCAGGTCCGGCAGCTCGAGGAGCGCTGGGCATCGCCCCGGTACGAAGGCATCGAGCGACCCTACAGCGCCCGTGACGTGGTCCGCCTCCGGGGCTCGGTCCGGGAGGACCACACCACGGCGCGCCTGGGCGCGGATCGTCTCTGGAGCCTCATCACCGGGGGCGACGAGCCGGTGTGCACCTTCGGCGCCCTCACCGGGAACCAGGCGGTCCAGATGGTACGGGCGGGGCTCCAGTCCCTGTACGTAAGCGGCTGGCAGGTGGCCGGCGACATGAACCTGTCGCTCCACACCTACCCCGACCAGAGCCTGTACCCGAGCAACAGCGGTCCCATGCTGGTTCGTCGCCTCAACAACGCGTTGAAGCGAGCGGACCAGATCGAGTGGAGCGAGAACGACGGCCGCGTCGACACCCACTGGATGGCTCCCATCGTGGCGGATGCGGAGGCAGGCTTCGGCGGCCCCCTCCACGCCTACGAGCTGGCCCGGAATTACGTGGAGGCCGGTGCCGCCGGCGTCCATTTCGAGGACCAGTTGGCGGCGGAGAAGAAGTGTGGCCACATGGGCGGCAAGGTCCTGGTCCCCACGTCCCAGTTCATCCACGTCCTCAGCGCCGCCCGACTGGCCTCGGACGTCCTGGACGTGCCCATGGTCCTGTTCGCCCGCACCGACGCGGAGGCGGCCGCGCTCCTGACCAGCGACATCGACGAACGAGACCGGGAGTACCTCACCGGGGAGCGCACCTCCGAGGGCTACTTCCGGGTGCGGAGCGGCCTGGAGCCGGCCGTTGCCCGAGCCCTGGCTTACGCGCCCTACTCCGACCTCCTCTGGTGCGAGACCAAGACGCCAGACCTGGACGAGGCGCGCCGCTTCGCCGAGGCCATCCACGACGAGTATCCGGGCAAGCCGCTGGCCTACAATTGCTCGCCGTCGTTCAACTGGAAGCGGCACCTGGATGACGAGACGGTGGCCCGGTTCCAGGACGAGCTGGCCGCCATGGGCTATCGCTACCAGTTCATCACCCTGGCTGGCTGGCACCTGATCAACCTGGGCGCCTTCGAGCTGGCCCGGGAGTACGACGCCCGGGGCATGGAGGCCTACGTCCGGGTCCAGGAGCGGGAGTTCCATCTGGAGAACAAGGGCTACACCGCCGTCAAACACCAACGCGAGGTGGGCGGCAACTATTTCGACCTGGTCCTGGAGACGCTGTCCCACGGCAAGGCCAGCACCGGGGCGATGAAGGAGTCCACTGAGGCGGCACAGTTCGCCCGGGGGTGACCTGGAGGACGACATGGCCCGTGCAATGTGGAAGGGCGTAATACGATTCGCGGGCATCTCCACGCCGGTGAAGCTCTACTCCGGCGTCCAGGACCGGGGCGTGAGCTTCCGCCTCCTGGACCCGGAGACGCTCCACCCCGTGCAGCAGCGGATGGTAGACCCGCTCACGGGCGATGTCGTCCCCTACGAGGAGATCCGGCGGGGCTACGAGCTCGACGACGGTGTATTCGTCGTGCTGGAGGACGAGGAGCTGGAGTCGATCCAGCCCGAGCCGTCTCGCGAGATCGAGCTGAGCCGGTTCCTGGACCCGGAGTTGATCAGCCACGAATGGTACGACCGCCCCTACCAGCTGGGCCCCGACCAGGACGTGGAAGGCTACTACGCCCTGGTCGAGGCGCTGGAGCGGGAGGGCAAGGAGGGTCTGGCCCGCTGGACCATGAGAAAGAAGGAGTACGTGGGGGCGCTCCGTGCCGAAGACGGCCACCTCGTCCTGATCACACTGCGCCGGGCCGATGAGGTGATACCCGTCTCCGCCCTCGAGCCGCCCCGGGGCCGTCAGCCTGACCCGAAGGAGCTGAAGATGGCTGAGCAATTGGTGGCCGCCCTCGAGGACGAGTTCAGGCCCGAGGACTACCGGGACGAGTACCGGGAGCGGATCCTGGAGCTGGTCCAGGCCAAGGCGGAGGGCAAGACCATTGAGTTCCGCCCGCCCCCGGAGCGGAAGGCGCCACCCGACCTGGCCGAGTCCCTCGAGGCCAGCATCCGTGCGGCGAAGGAGCGGAAGAGTGCCTGAGGACATCACCCGCGCGGTCGCGGCCCGATCATTCTGGTCGGGCACCATCAGCTTCGGGCTGGTGAGCATCCCGGTGAACCTGTTCCCGGCCACCCGGTCCAGCGGCGTCTCCCTGCGCATGCTCTCCCCGGACGGCAATCCGCTGGTCCGGCGCTACTACGAGCCCGAATCGGGGCGGGAGGTCCCCTACGACCGGCTGGTACGTGGTTACGAGATCGAGAAGGGCCGCTTCGTAGTCGTCACCGACGAGGAGCTGGAGGCGCTCGAGCCGGAGAAGTCCCGGGACATCGATCTCCGCCGCTTCGTCGACCGTGACTCGATCCCGCCCGTGCACTTCGAGCGGGCGTACTTCCTCACGCCAGCCGGTCAGTCCACCAAGGCCTACCGGCTCCTGGCCGCCACCATGGAGCGGACCAACCGGGCGGGCATCGCGACTTTCGTGATGCGTACCAAGGAGTACCTGGTGGCGATCCTGGCGGACCGTGGGATCCTGCGAGCCGAGACCCTTCGCTTCCCCGAGGAGATCCGTCCCGTCGAGGAGATCGACCTACCGGAGCGGCCCGAGCTGGCGCGGGACCGGGCGGGGCCCGTTCAGAAGGCTATCGACCGGCTGACCCGGAAGACGCTGGACGAGTCGGAGCTGGAAGACACCCAATCCCGGCGCCTGCTGGACCTGGTCGAGGCGAAGCGGGAGAAGGGGCAGGATGTGGTGGCCGCCCCGGCAGAGCTGGTGGAAGAAGAGGAGCGGGGCGAGGTGATCGACCTGATGGAGGTGCTCAAGCGCAGCCTCCGCCCGCCCGAGCCTGGGCCCCGCCGGTCCCGCCGGGGCGACGCCCGTCGCGCACCCCGGGGTCGCGACCTGCGGGAGATGTCCAAGGCCGAGTTGTACGACTATGCCCGGGAGCTGGACATCGCCGGGCGCAGCGGGATGACCAAGGAGCAGCTGATCCGAGCCCTGCGGAAGAGTGCCTGAGCGGGACCACCACAGGTGCCCGGGCGGTGGCCGGCTCACGGCCGGTTACCGCCTCGGGGATGAAGCCAGCCCCATCCGCTCCGGGCTGCCCACTGGGACGCACTCGCCGGCCGGCGGCCGGCGTCGTACGTTGGAGCACTTAGTAGTCTGACCATGCGTGTCATCGGAGACAGCCATGCCAACAACCCCGAGCAGCCTCCGTCTCGCCGCCGTCCTCCCGGCGCTCCCTCTCATCCTGGCCCTGGGCTGCGCGCCGGCGGCGCCGCCGCCAGCCGCGCCGGTCCCGGCCGTTCCCGACCAGGACCCGTCGGAATGGGTCGGTCCGCTCCAGCCGTCGCCTGCCGCATTGCGGGCCGCGGAGACCGCCGTCCTCACCGGCCTGGAGCTGGGTACCATGTGGACCTTCGAGAACCCGCCCACAGAGTACTGGCAGCAGACGTACGGGTTCTCCCCCACGCAGGAATGGCTGGATCACGTCCGGCTGGCTTCGGTGCGGTACGGCCGGCACTGCTCGGCCTCGTTCGTCTCGCCCACGGGCCTGGTGATGACGAACCATCACTGCGCGCTGGACTGCATCGAGGCGGTGTCGACGGAGACCGAAGACTATGTTGTCGACGGGTTCTACGCCCCGCATTCGGCCGGTGAGCTGACCTGTCCGGGGCTGTTCCTGGACCAGCTCGTGGACATCGATGACGTGACGGCCAGGGTCCATGGCGCGGCGCCGCCGGGTACGCCGGCGGAGCAGGTGGCAGTAGCCCAGGCGCAGGTGCGCCAGCAGATCGAGGAGGAGTGCGTCGCCGCCACCGGGCTCGCCTGCCAGGTGGTGGAGCTGTTCCACGGCGGCCAGTACCAGCTCTACCAGTACCAGCGCTACGCACCCGTCAAGCTGGTCTGGGCGCCGGACGTGCAGGCGGGATTCTACGGCGGCGATCCGGACAACTTCACCTACCCTCGCTACAATCTTGATGTGGCGTTCCTGCGGGCGTACGAACCCGACGGCGAGACGGTGGCCAGCACGCCCGACTACTTCCGCTGGAACGCACGGGGCGCTGCGGACGGGGAGCTGGTCTTCATCACCGGGAACCCCGGCTCCACGGCCCGGCTCGCCACCGTGTCTCAGCTGATCTACGAGCAGCGGTCACGCCACCCGTTCATCGTCGATTTCCTGGCCGGTCAGAGCGAGGTGCTCAACGCCTACGCCGACCTGGGCCCGGAGCAGGAGCGGGAGGTGCGGGAGACGATCTTCAGCGTGGACAACAGCCTGAAGGCCTTCACCGGCCAGCTCGGCGGGCTCCAGGACACGCTCCTCATGGGCCGCAAGATCCTCTGGGAGCGTGACTTCCGCGGCCGTGTCCGAGCCGATCCGGAGCTCCAGGCGGACTACGGCGACGCTTGGGACCGGATGGCGGACATCGCCGCCCGACGCAACGAGATATATCACCGGGTCAACCTGTACAACGTGGACTTCCTGGGCGACCCCTACACGCAGATTGCTGGCATGCTGGTCCGCTACATCAGGGAGTCCGCCCGGCCAGAGGAGGAGCGGCTGCCCGCCTACCGGGGCGAGGGGCTCCAGCAGGTCCGCCAGCTGCTGGAGGGGCCGACGGAGCCCGACCCGGCGCTGGCGCTGCCCCTGCTCGTGGTCCGGCTGGACCTGGCGGACCGCTGGCTCCCGGATGACGACCCGGTATACGACCCGGTCCTGCGCGCTGACGAGACACCGGCGGCGACGGCGGAACGAGTCGCCCGCGAGAGCAGGATCCTGGACGCTGCCTACCGGCAGGAGCTCATGGCCGGCGGCGAAGCGGCCCTGGCGGCCAGCACCGACCCCATGGTAGTCCTGGCCCGTGCGATGGATACCCGGCACCGGGACGTCATGCGGCGCTGGGCCGGGATAGGCGCGGACCAGACGGTCCAGGAGCAGCGGCTGGCCGAGGCACTGTTCGCCGTCTTCGGGACCCAGATCCCGCCAGACGCCACCTTCACCCTGCGGATCACCGACGGAGTGGTGCAGGGCTACCCCTTCAACGGGACCATGGCGCCGCCCTTCACGTCCATCTTCGGGCTGTACGATAGGGCCAACAGCTTCGGCGACGAGATGCCGTGGACGCTGCCACAGCCCTTCGCGGAGCGGAGGGATCACGTGGACATGAGCACCTACTACAACTTCGTCACCACCAACGACATCACCGGCGGCAACAGCGGCAGTCCCATGATCGATCAGGAAGGCCGGGTCGTGGGCATTGCCTTCGACGGTAACATCGAGCAGCTACCCAACGAGTTCCTCTTCTCCCTCGAGGCCGGCCGCTCGGTGGGCGTCCACTCGGCGGGGATCATCCAGGCTCTGCGCAACGTGTACCTGGCGGAAGCACTGCTACAGGAGCTGCTGGGCGGCGAAACGACGGGAATGCGCTGAGAGCTGGGAGCAGGCTTTGGCTGCGACGGCCCGACGCGCCGCGAGGCGGCGGCGGGCCCGTCCCGATGGGCGCGACAGGACTCGAACCTGTGACCTTCCGGGTGTAAACCGGACGCTCTGGACCAACTGAGCTACGCACCCTCGCGGCAGGATGCTAGTGGACCGGCGTCAGTACGTCCAGCCCCAGCCGCCGCCTCGATCA
>SLCC01000047.1 GCA_007126035.1 Gemmatimonadota bacterium | reverse complement strand
GCGCCCTGGAACTCGCCCTCGTCGATCGTGAAGACGCCATTGACGAGCATGTACTCCACGCCTTCGGCATAGAGCTCCGGCTCCAGAGCCGTAGAGCGGTCGCCGTAGCGTTCGAAGTCGAATACCAGGACGTCGGCCTTGAAGCCCTCCTTGAGGAGCCCGCGGTCCGGCAAGCCGATGATCTGGGCGGGCAGTCCGCTGGACGATCGGACGGCGAACGGTAGACTGATCACGCCTCGCTCCCGGACGTAGTAGCCGATCTTGCGGGCGAAGGCGCCGTAATGCCGGGGGTGCAGCCCGGGCCCCGACACCAGCCGTCCGTCGGAGGTGGTGGCGGTGTAGTCCTGCTGCATGTACAGCGCTACATCCCGCTCGTGCAGGGAGTATGGTCGGAGCAGGGCACCCTGGACGTGGTCGGGGAAGCCGTTCAGGCTCAGCTCCCAGATCGTCTCCTCCGGGGTGAGGTCCCAGAGCTGGGCCATTTCCGCGATCGTCCTGCCCCGCAGACTCTCGTCGGGGTAGTCGGTAATGAGGATCCGGTCGGGGCCACCGTTGTAGTCGATGGCGTATTCGGTATCCATCCGGAGCCGCTCCCGCCGCACGGGGTCGGCCATGTTGCGGCGGAGATGGTGGCGGAAGTCGTCGAACACGCCTGGCTCGCGGTAGGCCGGGCTGTCCAGCCCGCCGCTGGTGTCCACGTGGTCGGCCACCATGGCCCAGCGCGGTATGACCGTGGCGGGGCTGCCCGAGTGACCCTCGTATGGGTACTGGTCCAGGTAGACCGGGATGCCTTCCGCCCGGGCCAGGTCCACCAGGATGATGTCGTTCAGTGCCCGGCCCCAGGACATGGCGCCCTTGGCCTTGACGTGTGTCGCCACGGACGGGATGCCGGTGGCCCGGGCGATCTCGATGATCTCGCGGAGCGCGTCCTGGGCGTCGCCTGGCCAGCCGTCCAGGACGGTGGCGCCGCCGTGGACGGAGTACATGACCTGCTCGGGCGTCGCTCGGAACCCGCTGGGCAGCTGCCACTTGGGGAGGCGGCCCGAGCCGCGCATGTGGGAGGTGTGGAAGCCGCAGTATTCCGCCACCACCCTGGCCAGCTCGATGACCTCGTCGGGGTGGCTGAACCGGCCCGGCCGGTACTCGAGGCCGGTCCCGATGCCCCATGCCCCCGCCTCCATCCCGGCGCGCACCAGGCGCTTCATCTCCTCGATCTCAGCGGGCGTGGCGTATCGCTCGTAGTCGTCGCCCATGACCTGGCTGCGGATGGTCCCGTGGCCGACCAGGGGCACCACGTTCAGACCGATCCCGAGCGACCGGTAAGCCTCTATCTCCGCCTCCAGGGGGAACAGGGGCGTGCGGCCGTCAGGACCGCCCGCCACGGTGGCGATGCCCTGGAGGATGTGAGGTTTGGCCTGCCGTAGCTCCACGTCGTCCAGGACCATGTAGCGGTCGGCGTGGGAGTGGATGTCGATGAAGGCCGGCGTCACGTGGAGGCCAGTGGCATCGATGACTCTGCGGGCGGTGGCGCCCGCCAGGTTCCGGCCGATGGCCACTATCTCGTCGCCTATGATGCCCACGTCCGCCCGGAACTCGGCGCCACCCGTCCCGTCCACTATCGTCCCGTTGCGGATCAGGATGTCGAAGTCCTGAGCCGCGGCCTGACGCGCGTCCGGTACGAGCAGCACCAGGATCGCCAGGACCAGTGACACGAGGCCGGTCCTTCTGTGGCTGGGATGGTGTGACATCTATGGCGCTCCTTTTGTTATCGATCCAGCCCCAGCCGGTCCAGTGTGCGCCGGAGCAGCATGGGGTGATAGTCGAAGTAGTTGTCCCGGGTCTGAGGTATGTACTCGTGCACCTCCGCCGGGTTGTACTGGAGGATCTCTCCGTTCGGTCGCAGCGAGTGCCCGAGTGACCACTGGTACTCCGCGATGGGCCTGCCCGTGGTGGGGAAGCGCAGCACCTCGGTGGTCTGCCAGGTGTTGCTGAAGCCGCCGGAGCCCATGCCCATCACGTGGGCCAGGTCGTTGTCCACCACCTGGGACGCGAACTGGTCCAGGTGCGAGCCGCCCCGGGTGCTGAGCCAGACGGTCATGCCGCCGCGGAAGTGGACCGGCGCCGGGTCGATGATCCCGTCCGCCCACTTGGGCAGGTGTGCGCCCTTGAAGGGCACGCTGTTGGTGTAGCGGCGGCCCTCGCTGATGGCCATTCTCACGTCGGTCTCCAGCCAGTCCAGCAACCAGTTCCCTCCGTCGACGGTCTCACTGGCGGATGCGGGGTTCGCCCGGATCCGCCGGATCCGGTCCTCGACCCAGCGCTCCGTGGCCTCGCTCACCATCAGGTTGCCGAAGGTGGTCCGGAAGGGGCGAGGCTGGAGCCGCTGCACCGCGTAGGCGCCGCGTGAGCCGCCACGGCTGTGTGTGGCGTCCACAATGACGTGTCGATCCAGCAGGTCGTTGGCCTCCGCGTACTCCATGAGCCGGTCCATGGCCTCTGGCAGGTCAGCTCGGAAGCCGTGCCACTGGAGCAGGACCAGGGGCAGTCGGTCGTCGTCGGGCAGGTACAGGTCGTAGGTCTCGAAGCCCGTCAGCTCGCTTACGTGGAAGAAGCCCGGGTACGCGCGCTCGCCGTGGCCCTGCCAGGCTATGTTCCGGGGCTCCAGGTACGGGAGCTCCACGGTGTAGCGCCCGCCGTTCCGGCGCTCCAGCTCCAGCACCAGGGTCTCGCCGAAGAACTCGGCATGGGGCACGTACTCACTGGTCCGGGTGATCTCTCCGGCCAGGTTCCACCAGAACCCGTTCTCCACCGAATACCGCTGGTACGGGCGCATGGCCTCGACGTACTCGTTGGCCTCGCGCTGGTTCACCCTGACCAGGCGGTCCCCCGGCGCGGGGGCCGGGCCGCGGATCATCTCGTCGATTCCGTCGGCCAGGTCGGCCACGAAGAAGAAGCGGTCCTCCAGGTCACTGAAGTCCGGCTCGAACCGGATGGGCGCCTCGACTCGACGGCCCAGGTGCTCGGGCAGGACCAAGCCGCCTTCCACGGGGCTGACCCGCAGGTGCCTGTCCCGGCGGGCGTTGGAGATGGCCCACAGCGCGTGCCACATCTTCTCGTCCGTGTCGGCCTGGAGCAGGTCGTCACGGAACCGCAGCATCTCCGCCTCCACGTCGATCCCCTTGGGGTGAGCGCGGTAATACGGGTGGTCCGGCAGCGAGGCGAAGGCGTCCCACTCCATGGTGCTCTGCACAAGGAAGTCGAACAGAGCGGCCCGGTCCTCTTCAGTCCCGGGGTCGAAGGTCAGCGAGTCGTCGAACGGCGGCGGAGAGGTAGCGCCGCACGCGGCCGCCACGACGGCGAGAACGATGACTACACAACCCGCCCGGAGATCCCTTGTCAGCTTCTGCCCGAACCTCACGACAGCGCCTCCTTCATCCGACGGATCCCTTCCCGCAGCTCGTCCCACGACCTCACGCAGGTAATGCGAAGGAACCCTTCGCCCCGGGTGCCGAACGCCGATCCGGGGACCACCGCCACGTGGTGGTCCCGGAGCAGACGCTCCGCCAGCGCCTCAGAGGTCTCACCCGTGCCACGGATGTCCGCCCAGGCATAGAAACCGCCATCGGGCGGAGTGCACGACACGCCCGGCAGCATGTCCACCTCCAGGCACATGAACTGGCACCGCTCCTCCCATTCCCGCCACGTATCGGTCAGGACGGGACCCGGCTCCTCGCCGAACGCCACCGCGGCGCCCACCTGGATGAACGAGCTGGCACAGGTGGCCAGATGCTGCTGGAGCGTGACCATGGCCGAGATCACCGGCGGCGGCGCGTAAACGAAGCCGATCCGCCAGCCGCCCATGGACGCGGTCTTCGTGAGGCCCATCAGGGTTATGCTGCGCCCTTCCATCCCGGGCCGGGTGGCGATGCTGGTGTGCTTGCGGCCGTCCCAGGGGGTCCGCTCGTAGATCTCATCGGAGATCACGTACAGGTCGTGGTCCCTGGCGACCCTGACGATGACGTCCAAATCCTCTGGCGAATGGACCACCCCAGTTGGGTTGTGGGGCGAGCAGAAGAGGATGGCCCGAGTGCGGTCGGTCATCGCCGCCCGCAACGCTTCCTCTCGCCACCGGTGGCCGTCTTCGGACTCCAGGGGAACCGGGACGGGCACACCACCGAAGAAGCGGATGGTTGGAGCGTAGCTGACGAAAGCGGGATCCTCGATGATCACCTCGTCGCCTGGGTCGATCGTGGTGAGGACGGCCAGGGCCAGCCCGTTCTTGCAGCCGAACGTGGCGATGATCTCCGTCTCCGGATCCGCCTCGATCCCGTTCTCCCGGCGCAGCTTTGTGGCGCAGGCCGCACGGTACTCGGGCTTGCCCTGGGCCATGGTCTGGTGGGTGTCGCCCGCCATCATGGCGTCAGCCGCGGCACGACATATGTTCTCCGGCGTATCTTCCACGGCCCGGCCGGCGGAGAAGTCGACCACGTCCACGCCCTGAGCCTGGAGCGTCTTGACCAGATCCGCGATCCGCACCGTGGCTGAGGTGGGGGCTTCGAGAATGCGTCGGGCAAGCTTCGCCTGGTCCCCGGCCTGGGTAGTCGTGGACCCCGGCTCGTTGGTTACCGCCATCGAGGGCGCTTCACTCCGCATCATATGTCAGTTCTCGTTCGTGTCCTGTCACGGCCAATCATCCACCAGAGCAACAACTGAAGTCGTTGACTCTACTATCGATGGGCACTTCCAGCGGACCCAGCGGGACACCGGTCCACCAACGCATCATGGAGGCACGGACCGGGGCGGGAATCGAGAGAAGGAGGGCGGCGGGCAGCCATGGACTGCACCTATTGGCAACGGCCCGACGCCCGCGAGCCTGCTGGCGGCTCTCAGATCCCGAGAAGGACCCGGGCGTCGGAGACCCTGCACCTCACGTCGGCCGCCCGGCAGATTACGGTGACAGCCGCCTCGAGTGATTCATCGGTGAACCAGGCCGTGATGGTCCTGCCTGCGAGCTCCGGGTTGACGAGCTCGACCGATACCCCGTACCGGTATGCCAGCTCGATGGCCACCTGCTCCAGGGGTGTGGATTGGAAGACCAGGGCCTCGTCTAGCCAGTCGAGGAGGGAGTAGACATCATCCACCTCGGTGACCTCGACGCTCCCGCCCCGGACCACGCTGCTCATCTCCCTGGGGCCCACCTCCCGGGCATCTTCATCGGCGGAGGCCCCGGCGACTCGTACCTTGCCGTCCACCACTACCAGTCTCAGGTCATCGCCACGCGCACGCATGTCGAACCGGGTGCCCAGCACAGTGGCCGTCCCGGCTTCAGTGCGAACGGTGAATGGCGCCATGGGGTGGTGCACCACTGCGAAGAAGGCGTCACCCTCGAGCCACACGTTCCGCTCGCCGCCGGTCCCGTCCACCTTCAGGCTGCTGCTGGCGCCCAACCTCACGATGGTCCCATCGCCCAGCCGGACGGTGACCCTCTCCCTGGAGCCGGTGCTGAACTCGGCCACGCCGAAGAACGTGTCCGACTCCTCGGACGACGTGATGAACAGACCGAATCCCAGCGCCAGAACCGCCACGGCGGCGGCGGCGGCCAGCGGGGCCGTCCATCGCTGCCACGACCTGTCACGCCGAGCCGGCTCGGCGGCTGGCGGAGGAGGCGTCGTGGCGGCCACGCGCTCGAGGAGTTCCCGCGCCGTTGGTGGCCGGGCGGAATGAACAGGAGGCGAAGCCCGCTCGGCCACGTCCCAGACCTGGGCCACTTCGTCGTAGTAGGCCCGGTTCTGAGGTGAGGCGCGAAGCCACGACCTCAGCTTCCTCTCCTCGTGTATGTCCGTGCGACCCTGAAGGGATCGCAGAATCAGTTCTTCCATCGCTCTCGACCTCGGCCACCTCGGTCTGGGGAACAGGCAAGCAGACCCGCAAAGGCGTATGCGGGCTCTCCAGCCGCCGGTCGGCCTGCTACGTCATAATCAACCGAGTCGCCCCGGTATACTATTGGCACGACCTCCTCCTAAGATCCAAGGCGGGTCAGCGTAAGGTCCAACAGACGGGGGTGATAGTCGAAATAATTCTCCCGGGTCTGGGGAACGTACTCGTGGACCTCGGCCGGGTTGTACTGCAGGATCTCTCCGTTCGGACGCAGGGAATGGCCAAGCGACCACTGATAGCTCACTATCGGCTGCCCCGTGGTGGGGAAGCGGAGGACCTCAGTGGTCTGCCATGTGTTGCTGAACCCACCGGCAGACATACCCATTACGTGCGCCAGGTCGTTGTCCACCACCTGCGAGCCGAACTGGTCCAGGTGCGACCCGGAGTGGGCACTCAGCCAGACGGTCATCTTGCCCCGGAAATGGACGGGCGCGGGATCGACTATCCCGTCCGCCCACTTGGGCAGGTGCGCCAGCTTGAAGGGCACGTCGTTGCTGTACCGCCGGCCTTCCCGTATGGCGGTACGCACGTCATTCTCGAGCCAGTCCAGGAGCCAGCCACCTTCGTCCACCGTCTCCCGGGCTGAGCTTGGCCGGGCGCGTATGCTCCGGATCCGACGCTCGACCCATCGCTCGGTGGCCTCGCTCACCATGAGGTTGCCGAACGTGGTGCGGAATGGCCGTGGCTGGAGTCGCTGCACGGCATAGGCGCCACGGGATCCGCCACCACTCCTGGTGGCATCCACAATCACGTGATAATCCAGCAGGTCATTGGCTTCGGCATACTCCATCAACTGGTCCATGGCCTCGGGCAGATCCGCCCGGAAGCCGTGCCACTGGAGCAGGATCACGGGCAGGCTCGCGTCCTCGGGGAAAAACAGGTCGTAGGTCTCCGAGCCACTCAACTCCGGTACTCGGGTGAACCCGGGGTAGACCCGCTCTCCGTGACCTCGCCACTCTATATCACCCCGGTCCAGGTACGGCAGCTCCACGGTGTACCGGGAGCCGTCTCTCCTCTCCAGGACCAGGCGAAGGGTGCTTTCGTAAAATTGATCGTGGGGCAGGTACTCCCGGGTCCGGTTCAGGTCGTAGCCGAGCCGCCACCAGAAATGGTTCTGGGTGGAATAGCGTCGGTACGGCCGCATGGCCTCCACGTACTCGGCGACCGGGCGTCCGTTGATCTCCAGCACGCGGTCACCGAGTGACGGCACGGAACCCTCCACCAACTGCTGGATGTCGGTGGCCAGGTCCGCGACGAAGAAGAACCGGTCATCCAGGTCCGCGAAATCCACGGCGAAGCTGACCGGTGCCTGCAGACGGGTGTACAGGGAATCGGGCACCGTGAGCCCTCCCTCCACCGGCGTCACCCTGAGGTGGGTATCCTTCCGGGCGTTGGAGATCTTGTTCAGTACGAACCACAGCTTCTCCTCGGTGTCCGCCGCGATCAGCTCGTCCCGGTAACGGTACATCTTCGCCACCACATCGATGCCCTTGGGGTGCGCCCTGTGATAAGGGTGCTCCGGAAGTGAGGCGAAGGCATCCCACTCCATGGTACTGCGGACCAGGAAATCGAATAGTGCGGCCCGGTCCTGCTCCGTGCCCAGGTCGAACCTGGAGTCCGGCGGGGTCTCCACCATCTGGGCCACGGCTGGGCCCCACCCCAGCGCCACCGCCAGCAGGGCGATGGGAATCATCCGCCAGTGAACCAGGAGTATACCAGGTCGCTTGTGTGTCGCCATCTTGCTCGTCACTGCACTCTCGTAACTATGAGCGCCCCTTCGGTGGACGGATGGACGGGTCGCCCGTCCATGGTCAGCAGGCTGAGCCCCTGGGACACCCCGGTCACACCGGTGAGCGTGAAGTAGTTCGCGGACATGTAGAACGTGGGGAAGTCGAACGACCCGGAAGAAAACGACGTGCTCCCCTGGGAATACGGCCACGGCCCACCGGCGAATCTGGCCGCCACGTCAGCGAAGTCATAGCTGGTGAAGCGGTTCGGCGCCAGCTCCCGGGCGGGCTCACCCTCCACGGCGACGGCTTGCATGAACTCCACCATCAACTCGGGCAGCGTCCGCCCCGTGGCCTCCTCGAGGGTCTGGACCCCGCTGGCCAGCGTGTTCATGTCCCGGAAGAAAGCAGCCACATCCCCACCCGAATACGCATCCGCCAGGTAGCGATGGAAGAGCCACGACGCCCCGTAGTAGTGGGAGTTGTTCACGTTGGGTTCAGGGTTCCCCAGTATGGAGCTCATGGGCGCCGCGCTGAGGAACCGCCGGGCCCTGGAATGGACCTCCGCCATGCCCGTGGTGGCGAGGGTGGGCGTGCTACCCGCCGGGTACAGGTCCGCGTATCTCAGCTCCTGGCTCAGGTCGAACCCGGCGGCCAGGCGGCTGGACAGCTCCTTGGCTATGTCGGCCGTGCCCTCCTCGATCCAGGACGGGTTCAGATCCCGGCCGCCGTAGATGGCCCAGCCGTGGCTCGAGATGTGCTTGGCCTCGTGCACCACCACAGCCGCGTGTCGATCCCTGTCAGGCCGCCGGATGTAGGTGATCTCCGCCTCGTTGCTGTCGGTGCAGGCCGAGCCTGACTGGCGATTCTCCGGCCGGGGCCGACGATCACACGAGCTCACGTAGCCGGAGATGCCCGACCGGATGTTGTCCGGTCCGAGCTGGAGGATGATGAAGCGGCCGTTCCCGTCCAGGTCGTGGGTCATCCTGGGCCCATCCAGGAAGACGTCCGTCGTACCCACCGGACCCAGCCCGCCGAAGACCTCCTCGATGACGGTATTGCCGTAGTCAGTGTAGTAATCCAGGATCCGCCGGACCTCGTGGTCGGTGGCCTGGTACCCAGTGCCGATCACCGTGTCGTCCTCGTAGTACAGGATCTCATCGGTCATGGCGCGCAGCGTGGCCTGGACCTGGATCCGGCCGGACCCGTGGGGGTTGCTGGCGAAGAACGAGCGGTTCTGCTCCGGCACGTAGTCCTGCGCCTGCCGCTCCAGCGTCGGGTCCAGGGGCCCTGGCGCCGGGTTGGGAATGGCGTTGGCAAACTCCCGCAGCTCCTGCTCTCGGAGCTCCCGATGGTAGGCTTCGGTGAGACGGATCTCCTGGAGCGTCTCCTCGTCCAGTGCATCGTCGGGCGGGTGCACGTGGCGTGGGACCTCCATGCTCATGACCGCGGCGCCCGGGGCCACACCACGTGCCTCCCGGTGGAGGCTGAGCCCGAACGGCACCTCCACGGCCTCGCTGCGGCCAGATAGCACAGCGGCCGTCGCTGTCACACCGACCTGGTAGCGGGCGCCCTCGGTGTCGGCCAGGGCGATGGCGCACTGAGCCGGCGCGTGCCAGACCAGCGACTCACCCACGGCCAGCTCCCGGGGCGCCTCGCACACCGTTATCGGCACCTCACCTTCGGCCTGCGTGCCCAGCGCGTCCTCGACCTGGACCCGGACGGTGTAGAGGCCCTCAGCGCTAGGCGTACCGGTTACGGCGCCGTCGGTGGCGAGCTCCAGACCGGGGGGCATGGCACCCGGGGCGACACTCCACTGGAACGGGGGCATGCCGCCGTCGGCCTGAAGCGCGTCATCGCTCTCCCAGGTCTGGCGGACCACTACGGTGTCACCGAGCACGACGAGCGGCGCGGGCGCGGTGATGGTGGCGCTGGCGGTGCCCTCCGCGGTGCCGGCGGTGGCGGTGACGACCACGCTACCCATGGCGAGACCCGCCACCAGGCCGTCCGGATCGACCGTGGCCAGCGTCGCGTCGGAGGTGGACCAGACGAAGTCCGCGTCCTGGATAGCGTTACCCGCCGCATCCCGGGCGGACGCGTGGAACTGCTGAGTCGAGCCGGCGGGGATGTCCGCGTGAGCGGGAGTCACGTCCACCTGAGCGGGAGGGCCGACCACGCCCGTGGCACGGAACTCCTGGGTGCGCACTCCCGGTACGGTGGCCTCGAGCCTGTTCGCGCCCAGCGCGGTGCCGAGCGTCCATTCCGCCCGGGCCAGCCCGCTGGCGTCCGTCGCGCTGGTCCCGGGGCTGACCGAACCGCCGCCGACGGTGACCCGCCACTCCACCTGAATGTCCGGCACGGGCTGGCCCGCGGCCGAGGTGACCCGAACCACGATCGAGTCGGGCAACGGCGCGCCGGCCGGCCCCTGCTGCTGATCACCGGCGGCAGGACTGACGATAGCCGGCACGTGGGTCACGGGCGCGGTGGAATTGTCGCCGCAGGCTATGAACAAAAGGCCCGCCACTGCGCCTATGGCGATCGAGCGCACCAGGAGCCCTGGTGAAGAGCGAACAGTCGTCATCGTCTTTGAAGCCTGCCCGGGTCCGTCGAGATGAGGATCGCCCCCCTGGCGTGGCCGGTACCGAACCGCTGGGTGGCGCTGGCCGGCGAGAGCCGACGCACCTCCGTGATCCCCTGCGTGGGCATTCCCTCCATGTCGCTCAACGAGCCGTGCTCCACGTTGTCCACGTACACGACGATGGGAACGTCGGCCACGCCTTCCTCCCCGGAGAGCGATGTCACGGGTCCCCGGGTATGCAGCCAGGCGGGCCGCAATGCCCGGATGAGCTCCCCCAGCTCCGGGGCCCCGGAGCGGGCGATCTCCTCGGCAGTGATGAGATCGCGCTGACCGGTACCACCTGACGCGGCCGTGGCGCAACCGCCGACCAGTGCAGCGGAGCAGAGGATAACGACCGCTGCGATGCCTGGAACGAACCGGGTCATGGCCCCGCGCATTGGATTCGACTCCCGCTGTCTGTGAAGGTGCCGGTCCCGACCGCCGGCTTAGTGTAGCGCGAGACGGGGCGCTCGGCGCCTACCGAGCACCCCGCTCCCCTCGTGCTACCGTACTACAGGTACGGGTTCAGACGCCGCTCGGTGGCACCTATCGGCAGACAGAACTCCCCGGGGATGTCCAGCACGTTCCGCAGGGGGTCGTTCTCCATGCGGCCCGACATCGTCTCCCTCACTACCGAGGTCGGCACGTAGCCGGGGTCGTACTGCCAGCGGCGGATGTCGGGCAGGCGCCGGCCCTCGAGCCAGAGCTCGATGCCCCGCTCGCGCACGAGCAGCTCCCAGGCCTCTTCCTGGGTCTCGGGCACCTCCAAGATCTCCAGCGGATGGCCGTCAGCCGCGAACCGGCCACCGGTGGGCGCGTTCCACCACTCCCGCAACTCGTTGATCTGAGCCATGCCGCCCGCCAGGTCGCCCGCGCGGATCAGGGCCTCGGCCTGGATCAGGCGCATCTCCCGGCCGTGGACGACACGCCAACCCTCGTTCACACCGAGTTCCTTCTCCTGCCGGAACCAGCGACGCCGGTCGTCGCCGCCCCATTCCCGGTGCGGGTTGGACCCGGTCTGCCGGTCGGAGAACGGGACTCGCATGTCCACGCCCGTGTTGAACCGGGTGTTGTAGCCCCAGTCCGCGAACGGCGTGCCCCAGAGGGTCATGTTCCGCTCTTCCAGGAAGTCGATCCACCGGAGCCAGTTCCGCTGCCGGTCTCCGGGCTCGAGCCCGGTGCCTCCGGTGCGGAGTCCGCCATAACCGGTGGCGATCCTGGCAGCGTCCTCCGCGGCGCCTTCGAAGTCGCCCAGCATCAGCCGGATCTGGGCCCGAACCGCATAGGCGGCGTTCAAACCGTGCTCGTCCACCTCGCCCACATCGGCCGTCTCGGCGAACTCGATCCCCTCGTTCAGAAAGGCCAGGCCGCGGTGGTAGAACACCAGGTTAGAGAGGGCGGGACCGCCATCGATGATGGCGTGGCAGAAGTTGTCTCCCAGGATCCGGTAGGCCAGACCGGCCCAGGCGTAGACCCGCATCCTGTCCCGGGTCACCCGCCGGACCTCAGCGGGCCGGCTCGAGTCCTCGTACTTCTCGTAGACGTACTTGGCCCGCTGAACACCGAAGTCCGCCAGGTAGCGGAGCTTCATGGCGCCCATCCAGAACTGGTCCATATCCGGGGCGTCCTCGGGCAGGCGATCCCCATCGCTGTAGACCCGGAGCATGGGGTACTGGCCCAGGTGGCCCGAGTGCACCAGCTCGTCCGTGCGCAGGGCGCCGAATGTCTGCGTTCCGCCCACCGGGCCCACGTGGCCGTGGCTCAGGTAGCTGATCTGGCCCTGGATCCCGGCGACGAACGCTCCGATGGCCATGTAGTCGGTGAGGGACTCCTCGTCCACGGTGGCCGGCGCCATGACCTCCAGGTCACAGCCAATAACCATGACCGCCGCGGCGATGGGGAGAAAGAGCGCGCGCCAGCGACGCCGCACGGTCCGCCCCTCTGGCCGAGGCGTCTTGGTCTTCCTTCGCGTATTCATCGTTCTTGCTCTCATATCACGAGGGGAGTTCACTCTCAGTGCGCGCCGCCGAAGCGCATGGTCAGGCCCACGACCATCTGCCGGGCGAGGGGCGCACCGAAGAAGGTCTGGTTCGCCATCTCCAGGCCGGGGTTGTAGCTGGCCTGTGCTTCGATGCCCGGGTAGCTCTGGCTGCGCCACAGGTTCCGGCCGGAGACGCTCAGCTCGAGCGCCTGGATCGGCAGGGCGGCGTAGAGACCCTGGGGCAGCTCATAGCCCAGGACCACCTCACGAAGCCGCCAGAAGTCCGCGGGGAAGACATAATCGGAGGGCGGTGCATCGAACACGGTGCCCGCAGGCGCCGCGGCCTCGTCAAGGACGCGGAGCGTGTTGCTCTCCAGGTAGTGTCCCCTCTGGTGATCCAGCAGCCCCCGCAGGCTCAGACCCCCACGAAGGCGGATCTGGGAACCGACCTGCAAGCTCGTCGTCGGGTAGGCGGGACCGATGTGCTCCCCATCTTCATCGAAGAAGGAGGCCACCGGGTAGCCGGGCCGGATCCACTGGGTACCGTAGAGATTCTCCGGAATGGCCGTCTCATCACCGAAGTCCTCCACCTCGCTCTCGTGCAGGGCCAGGTTCGTAGACACCCGCCAGGTGAAGGCGGCACTCCGCATGAGCACCACGTCGGCAGCCAACTCGAGACCCTGGGCCCGCATGGCGGCCACGTTCCGGGCCTGCGGGTGGACGAACCCATACGACGATATGTCGTAGACGGGGAAGATGGCGTTGTCGATCCGCTGCGTGTAGTACGTAACCTCCGCCGAGATACGGTCGTTCAGCAGGGCCATGTCGGCGCCCAGCTCGATCTCCCGGTTCCGCTCAGGTGCCAGGTTCGGGTCACCGATGTTGAGCGGGATCATGCCCATGGGCGTGTCGCCGGAGTCGACGATGATGCCGCGGTACGACCGTAGGGCGGAGTACGGTGTGGGGACGTTACCTGCCTCACCGTAGGCCGCGCGGAGTCGGAGCGTGCCGAACGCCGCCGGCAGGATGCCCTGCTCGCTGGGCAGGTATGACACGCCCACCTTCGGGTAGAGCTGCCACCTGGCGTTCGCGCCCGCGGCGGAGTGGCCGTCGAAGCGGCCGGCCAGGGTGAGGTACAGGTAGTCCTGGAAGCTGAGCTGCTCCTCGAGGAAGACCCCCAGCTGCTCGGTGTAGATCCGGTCCTCGGTACCCGTCTGCTCAGCCGCCCGCTGGATCGTTATCAGCCCCGGCGCAGGCCAGCCTTCTCCGTACGCCCAGTTCCAACCGTCCTCCTTGGTGTAGCCCTGTACGCCGAACGAGGTCCGGGAGCGCAGGGTGGGAGTGATGTCGAAGCCGTACGTGGTCTGGTAATCCAGGTTGTAGGTGTTGGCGATCCTCCGCGTGTTCACCTTGCTCCCCTCGCTATTCGGGGACGCGGGATTTCCGAAGGGACGCAGGTCCGTGTTGTCGGTGGTGAAGAACTCGAGGCCGAGCACGAGCCGGTGGTTCCAGTTCCGTGTGGGTGCCCAGTCCATCGTGGTGCCGGCCGTGAACCGGCTCGAGGCCAGCCTGGCCTCCAGACCCATGACCCGATAAGGCGTCAGGTTCACGCCCCGCCTCATGTGCTCCAGCCCGTCCTCGCCGATCCGGCGCCGGGCGCCCAGTGCGTTCAGCCCGAACCCGTACTCGTGGTTACCGTCGTACGGCAGATCCATGATACGCCTGGAGAAGCCCGTGCTGATGCCCAGATTGAACTCCTGGAACGGCGACACGTTCATGTTGCCGCGGAAGGCTGTCTGGCCCATGCGACTGTTGGGCAGCACGCCGTCCACGTCCCGGTGCGTGCCCGAGGCGTAGTAGCTGAACCGGTCCACCGAGCCCCGGACCGACAGGTGCTGCCGGTACTGCATCCCGGTGCTGACGTACTGGTCATAGAAGTTGTCCAGCCTCGCCGTCTGGTACCAGTCGGCTTCGTGGCCGTAGGGCACGTCCCGGGGCAGCGGCAGCTCCCACCAGCTCCGGGGAGTGTCGGCCATCCCCACCTCGGACCGCATGTAGAACTGCTGGATCCCGTCCAGCCCCTGCTTGGTGAAGACCTGGATCACACCGGCGGCGGCCTCGCTGCCGTAGAGGGCGGCGGCCGATGGGCCGCGCACGATCTCGATCCGCTCGATGTCTTCCGGGGATATCTCGTCGAGCCCGGTCCAGCCGTGGTCCCCGATGGTGGAGGCCATGAAGGTGCCGGCCGAGTTGTCGATGCGAATGCCGTCGACGTAGATCACCGGCTGCACGCTCCGCTGGAGGCTGTTGAGACCCCGGAGCACGATCCTGCTGCCCTGCCCCGGCATGCCGCCGGACGGGAGCACCGTCACGCCAGGTGCCCGGGCCTGGAGGAGCTCGGACAGGGAGTTGATGGGAACGTTCTCGAGAGGAGTGGTCTCAATGACCGCTATGGAGGTTGCGACCTCGCGCCGGGCCACCTGTGTTGCCTGACCGGTGGCCACCACCTCGTCCAGAGGTACGGCCGAGACGCGCAATTCGAACTCCACGGGCGCGAACGTCCCGGCCTGGACCTGGACCTCGGCCTGTTCCGAGCGATACCCGATGGACCGCACCATTACCGTATATGTGCCCGGCCTCAGCTCACCGATCCGGAAGCGACCCTCCTGGGAGGTGAACCCTCCCCGCGTGGTGCCCTGGATCTGCACGCTGGCGTGCGGGATGGGAACGCCGGTCCGGGCGTCCATGACCCGTCCCTGCACACCTCCGGTCTCATCGTTCTGCGCCAGGACAGGAGCGGGTGCGGCCAAGCCGGCTATCAGGACGGCGATGAGGGCGGCCATGCCCGCCAGGAGGCGGCCCACTTTCAGGCCCTGTCGCGTGTTAGTCTGTCTCATGATCACACGTGTCTGAGTTCACCTTGTGTGGCCTGGGGCGGCGGCTGGACTTCGCGTCCAGCTCGCGCGCTAGCCCTCGATATTCGGATTTGCCGACCGCTCGTTCAGGCTGATTTGCAGGCACATCTCGCTCGGAGGTATGACCTCTCCGTTGTCCCTGACGAAGACCGATACCTGCTCGTCCGTCCAGGGATCAGCCAAACCACTGCCCGCGCGGACGGTGGTGAACGGGATGTGCTCGCGACCAGGCGTGTGCTGCCAGCGCCGGATGTCGGAGAGGCGTCGCCCCTCCGCGAACAGCTCGACCCCCCGCTCCCTCATCAGGGCGGCCCACGCCTCCTCCACGCTGGACACGGGATCGTGCAGCGGGAGGGGCTCGCTGCCCAGGAGGTCGTGCCACCAGCCCGGTGGCACCTCGCGGTAGTGCTCCCTCACCTCGTTGATCTTGTCAACCACCATCTGGTAGTCGCCCTGACGGACCAGGGCCACCTCCGCCTCGATCAGGCGCATCTCGGTGCCCTTGACCAGGGGGATGTTGGCGCTGTTCGAGGTGTAGCGGCGCTGGATGAAGGCCGGGCGACGGGAGTCGTAGGCGGCCTCGTACCTGCCATCAGGAAGCAGGTGCGCCTCGTACGGCACCCGTGGGTCGCCGCCGTTCTCCGGCTCCTCCACGTTCAGCCCCCAGTCGGCGAAGGTGGTGCCCCACATGGTGACCTCGACCCGGCTCCGCGTCAGGCTGTTGTACTCGTTCGTGTTCCGGTCGCCCGATTGCATCCGGGCGCTGAACGCGAAGTCGGTGTCAACCTTGCCAGCGTGGTAGGCCGCCAGGTCCCAGTACTGCTCACCCATCTTCTCGCTGGCCAGGATCAGGTAGCTCTGGGCCATGGCGCCGTTGGCCGCCTGGATCAGCCGGTCCATGCGATCTATCTCATTGGCGATGGCACCGGGGTCCAGGGTGGTGTCAGCCTGCACCGCGGCTATCCGGTTGCTGGCCCGCATGATCGTGTTCTCGAAGTGCTCGATGGCACGCGGGTAGGCATCCGTGTACGGAAGCAGGGGCCCCACATCGTAGACGACGTTGCAGAAGTTGTCACCCAGCGTCCGGTGGGACATCCCGGCGAAGAAGGTGATCCGGGCTATCCCCGGGTGCGCGTCCGGATCGACGATGGTCCTTGGATCCAGGTCCGGGTCCTCCGCCTGATCCGCCACGATCAGGGAGCCCAGGCGTATGGCGTTCTCCGTGACCCAGCGGGCGGCCGCGGGGCGGTCCCACAGGCCCTGGCCGTCCACTATGCCCGGCCGCCCGTGGGAGGCGAGTTGGAGCGCGATCAGGCTGCCGCTGTGCACCAGCTCGTCCGTCATGAGACCGCCGTGGGAGATGACACCGCCACGGTAGTCAACCAGGCCCCTGGAGTAGTCGCTCTCCGCTCCCGTCAGAAGGGGGCCGAGGATCACCGGGTCACGGAGGTCCTCGTCCAGGATCTCGCCCGGGTTCATCACGTCCAGGTCACACGCCGCAGCCAGTACGGTGACCGCCGTGACCAGAACCCCGACCTTCCACCGCCGCCGGGTCTCGGTGGGGCGCGCTGCGCCCGCGTCTCGATCGTTCATGGTTCTCATTCGCGTTATCCCTGACATATCGGTTCCAGTGCTCGCCGCTCAGAAGGTCACGCGTATCTGCGCCACGAACTCCCGGGGTATGGGAATGTCGAAGTAGGTCTGGTTGCTGAGGGTGCGGTCTGTGTAGCTGGCCTCCGCGTCGACGCCGATGTACTTCTGGTGCCGCCACAGGTTGCGCCCTGCCAGGGACAGAGTAGCCCTGGAGGCGCCCATGCGTGCGGCGAAGCTGGTCGGGAGCCGGTACGCCACCGACACCTCCCGGAGCCGCCAGTTGTCGGCCGGGTGCACATGGTTGCCACGGGCGATGGCCCAGTC
Organism: Gemmatimonadota bacterium; assembly: GCA_007126035.1. Classification (GTDB taxonomy): domain Bacteria; phylum Gemmatimonadota; class Gemmatimonadetes; order Longimicrobiales; family RSA9; genus SLCC01. The sequence goes on along the minus strand of SLCC01000047.1, from coordinate 6,074 downwards.
CTCGGAGCAGACCTTCTCCATGATGGCGTCGGCCGGGTCGATGCAGAAGCTGGCCACGGGGCTGCCGGCCTTGAAGCGTTCGGTGGCCGGGTCATTGGGATCGTAGAGCGGCTGCAGCTCGCCCACGAACACCTCCGACAGCCAGCGGGTGGTGGCGCTCTCCAGGTAGTGGCCACCCTTGTAGTCCACCAGGAACGATGCGGTCAGGTTCCGGCCTATGCTGTAGGTGCTGCCCAGGTTCAGGGTACGCGTGGGGAAGGCGGGCCCGATGTAGTCCCAATCCTGGGGTAGGTTGCCGTCCTCGTCAGCCAGCAGCTCGCTGGCCAGGCCGACCACGCCGTCCACCTCTATCCAGCGGTCGTCGAAGAAGCCGGCTACCGGGAACCCTGCCCTCACCCACTGGGTCCAGTGGACCCGCAGGTCCGCGCCGTGGCCCAGCGTCACCACCTCGTTGTTGTTGGTGGAGAAGTTGGCGTTGGCGTACCAGCGGAAGTTGCGCCGCGAGATCAGTGTTGCGTTGACGCCCAACTCGATGCCGCTGTTGTGGATCTCACCCACGTTCATCAACTGGGTACCGGTCACGCCACCGGACGGCGCGTTCCGGACGTTGAAGAGCATGTCCCTGGTGCGCTGGTCGTACGTGTTGAACTCCATGGAGAGCCGGTCCTCGAGCAGCGACATCTCGAACCCGAACTCCACCTCGTGGGAGACCTCGGGCTTCAGGGTGGGGTCGCCCACGTTCCGGGGCGTGATGGACGGCTCCGAGTCGAAGGCGGCCACGGCCAGCCAGGTCCGGTCGGCGTCGAAGTCGCCCGGCTGCTGGCCGGCGGTACCATATGCCGCGCGGAGCCGCAACGTACCCCAGTGCTCGGGCCAGAAGTCGTGGGCCGAGACCATCCACGATCCGTCGACCTTGGGATACGTCGCCCAGCCGGCGTCGGCGCCGAAGGCGCTGTGGCCATCCTTACGGGCGCCCACGGTGACGTAGAAGCGGTCGTTGAAACCGAGCTGCTGCTCGCCGAAGACACCCGCCTGGCGGTCCCAGGAGCGCCATTCCGAGGCGCCGCGGTTGGCCGTCGCGGCCACCACCCGGACGTTCGGCCCCATCATCCGCCAGCCCCGGGCGTGGTTCGAGCTGCGCTCGCGGTCACGGCCCTGGAAGCCGAAGGAAGTACGAGACTCGATGTTGTCCGTCAGTGAGAAGGTGTAGCTGCCCGTGTAGTCCAGGGTCAGGGAGAGTGTCTCCCGCCGGTAGTTGTAGAGGTGGCCCACCGGGTACCTGTCATCGCCGTAGGGGCGGTGGCGGTGGTTGTCCCAGTTCACGATGTCGGCGCCGAACTGGAGCCGGTTGCCGAACCCTTCGAACGGCGTCCAGGCGGCGGCGATGCCGGCGGTGAACCGGCCACTGTTCTGGAAGTCCTCCCGGGTGTGCAGCTCCTCCGGCGGGTGGTGGTAGCCCGGAGGCCCGCCCCGGAAAGCGTTCAGTACGATGTTCTGGCTGTTGTTGCCGTTCTCCGCGAACTGCGTGAGGCGCCAGCTGTAGCCGGTGTTGATGTTCAGGCTGAAGTTGTCCGTGGGCGTGAACCGCATGTTCGCCCGGAAGCTGCGCTGCTCGTCGTTGTCGTTGTCGAGAACGCCCACCGTGCGGCGGACCGTGCCGGACGCGTTGTAGCTGAAGCGGTCCATCGTACCGCGCACCGAGAGGTGCTGGCGGTGCTGGTTGCCGGTCCGGATGATCGTGTCGTAGAACCAGTCGCCGTAGATGCTGACGCCGAAGTGGTCCTGATCCGCGTGGCGGATACCGTATTCGCTGCTGGCGGTCCAGACCTGGTCCTGGTCGGCGCCCTGGTGCGTGAAGATCTGGATCACGCCACCCGACGCCTCCGTGCCGTACATGGTGGCCGCGGCCGCGCCCCGGATGACCTCGATCCGCTCGATGTCCGCGGGGTTGATCTCGTCGAGGCCTGAGGTGGTGGCGTCGTGGCTGACGCCGCCGCCACGCTCGTTGGTGATGCGGATGCCATCCACGTAGATCACCGGCTCCACGTCCTGGGACGTGCTGGTGATCCCGCGCAGGACGATCCTGGAGCCCTGTCCGGCCTGACCGCCACCCGTGAGCACCGTCACGCCAGGCGCCCGGGATTGGAGCATCTGGCTCACCGTGGTGATGGGTTGCACCTCGAGCTGATCGGTCCTGATCGTCGCCACGCTGGTGCCGACCTCGCGGCGGGCCACTGCCTGGGCCTGCCCGGTCACCACCACCGCATCCAGTTCGACGGCCATTTGCCGCAAGCTCATGTTGACCACAGCCACCTCGCCAGGCACCACCGTCACCCGCTCGGTCGTGGTCCGGTAGCCGATCCGCTGGGCCTGGATCTCGCGCTCCCCGACGGGCACATTGCTCAGTCGGAAACGGCCCTGCTGGTTGGTCAGCCCACCGATCGTGGTGCCCACCACCGTCACCTGCACGCCGGGCATGGGCTCGTTCGTCCGGTCGCTCAAGATCTCGCCCATGACGATGCCCGTCTGGGGCGTGGCGGAGACGGCGACGGGCGGCGAGTAGCTCACCCCGCGCCTCGGAGCGCTCACCGCAGCAAGGACCGGCTCGACTGGCGAGGGCGGCAGGACCCGTAGCGGCATCTGGAGCCGCTGCTGCTCCACCACGACCTGGTTGCCCAGGACCGTGTAATGGAGCCCCGTTCCGTCGAGGAGTTGCTCCAGAGCCTCCCTGATGGTCAGCTCCTCGCAATCACAGTCCACGAGCTTGTCCGCCGGGATCAGGCTGGGGCTGAACGCGAAACCCACCCCCGTCTTGTAACCGAGCCGGGTCAGGGCAGTGCTCAGCGTGATGCCTTCCGCCTTCAGCCCGGCGGGCAGGTCCAGCAGGCTGGCGCTGTTCTCGCTCGTCCGCTCCACGGTCTTGGCGATCTGTTCCTGTCCGTCCTGGCCAGCCAGTGGCTGACCGAAGGCACAGAACGCGAGAAGCAGGATCATGGGTCCAGTCTTCCGATACATCGTGCGCTCCTGGCGACAGGGCACGTTTTCTCCAGGATTGGCAGGGCTGCCTGTTGGCTCCGCGTGCCGTTCGGAGCCGGGCACCGTATGTGTCTCGTCCACCTATACCGCCGTCTGTCGTGTCCCGGGCTCGAGCAGCAGCCGCCGCCGAGACCTGCGCAGAACGTCCTCTAGGACCGATAAACACCCGAGCCGTCGACTACTACCATCCGGCTGCTAATGGGCGCCCGGTCCACGTTGCGCCCACCCCGTCACCGACCAGGCCGGGGAAAGGCCTCGTACCTCGCCTTCGCGTCCGAAAGAGCCGCAGCGAACGCGGGCGTGTCCCGCACCGCTGCCGTCAGGGGGTCCGTGGACATGTAAGCGTAGTTGACGAAGCCGCCATCGAGAGCGACCCGGAGTCGCCGCGCCGCGTCCTCGTGTCGACCGGCCAGGGCATGGAAGTGAACCAGCCGGTAATGCCGCTCGCCGTCCGCCACGTCCCTGGTCTCCAGCTCCCTGGCCAGGGCGACGAGGCGGGTGGTGTCACCGGCGATGCCGTAGCCGTACGCCCGTCCGAACGCGCTCCACAGGCTCGTGGGGTCAAGATCCCACGCCGCATCGAACAGCTGGAGTGCCCGCTCGGTGGAGCCGGCGTAGTACTGCATGACGCCTTCGTAGAAGAGCATCTTCTCGTCGGCGGTACGGCCGATCCTGGCCAGGTGGTCATGCAGCCCCTCCTGCAAGGCCAGAGCTCCATAATAGTCACCAAGGTAGACCAGGCCCTTGGCTATCTGACCCTCACCGGACACCAGTGCAGCGGGCCTGCCATCGAGCTCCAGGCCGCGCCGGTAGGCTGCTACCGATTCGTCCACCAGCCCCGCATAGCGGAGCACGTAGCCCAGGCGGGAGTACAGCTCCGGCCGGTAGGGATGCACCTCGATAGCGCGGCGGGCCAGAGCAGTCGCTTCCGCCTGCCTCGCCGTCCGGGCCATCAGCGTCGCCATGGCGGCCAGGGCGGACGGCAGCTCCGGGTCCAGGTCAAGGGCGGCGCGCAGGGCCTGCTCCGCCCGGTCGTATTCCGCAGTCCGAAGCTCCCGGTGCGCCCGACCCCGGCGGAGGTGCTGGTCGGCGAGGGCAGCGTAGGCGGGAGCGAAGGCGGGATCCCGCTCGATCACATCCGCGAGTCCCGCCACCGGGTCCGGTGCGCCCCTACCGCCGGTCGTGCCGAGGATGATCAGGTAGTCACGGAACGCCTCCACGTGGCCCGCCGTGCTCCTGGCCATCAACTCGGCCCGTGCGGCGGCCAGCTCCAGGCCCAGTGCCGCCACCACCTCCCTGGCCAGGAGCTGGGGCAGGTCCACCACGTCCCCAGCAGGCACCGCCACCGACACGTCCGAGTTGTAGCCTGCCGCTCCGCTGTGTAGCCAGACGTGCACCCTGATCTCGTCGTCGGCCTCGTGGACCTCGGCATCCAAGATGAGGTCTGCGTCCAGCAGCTCCAGGTCCAGGGCGGACTGGCGGTTGGCCAGGGCCGGCGGCCTCACGACCAGGCCCGGAGCGTAAGATATCCGCTCGGCGAATTCCAGGGACAGTCCGCGCGCCAGAGCCACGTTGTCGCTCTGACCCGCCTCGAACGGCAGCACGGCCAGGCGTATCGGCGCCGCGCCAGCATCGGTCCCGCGCGCGCCGACCCAGCCGGCGATGGCGATCGCCGCGATGCAGCAGGCCCCGAAAACGACCAAGAATCGACGTTTCATGGTGGTGATATCCCCCGCTCAGTCCTCGTATACCTTCACCACGACCTGGCCATCCTGGCGGACGTAGCCGCGGTACATGCCATCGCCGGAATAGCGCATGGAGATGTTGTTCTCCGGATCAATGGCGATCATGCTGATGGTGGCGCCCATGTACACGAACCGTTGCCTTACCTCCTCGACGGCGTCGTCGACGGACAACCCGCGGTAGGCAACGAGGTCGCCCACGCTCCTGGTCCCCAGCAATCGGAGCACGTACTCACCCAGACCGGTGGAGGACACGGCAACGGTGTTGTTGTCCGCCCACGTGCCGGCGCCGATGATGGGGGAGTCGCCCACCCTGCCGGGCATCTTGCCGATCCGGCCACCGGTGGACGTGCCCGCCGCCAGGTTGCCGTGCCGGTCCAGGGCGGCGGCCCCCACGGTACCGAACAGCTCGTGGGACCGCAGGCCGGCCTCCCGGTCGGGCTCCCGGTCGGGCTCCTGGCCGGGGGGTGCGGGCCGCTCGCCATACGGGATGTCCTCCTCCAGCCGGCGCTGGAGCATCTCCCACCGCCGCTCCGTCCAGAAGTAGTCGGGCGATACCGGCTCCAGGCCGTGGTCCCGGGCCAGCCGCTCGGCCCCCTCCGCCGCCATGAGGACGTGGGGCGTCCGCTCCATGACGATCCGGGACAGGGTTATGGGGTTGCGGACACCCCTGACAATGGCCACACCGCCGGCGTCCAGGGTGCGGCCGTCCATGATGGAGGCGTCCAGCTCGAAGTCGCCTTCGATGTTGGGGCTCGAGCCCCTGCCAGCGTTGAACAGTGGCGAGTCCTCCATGACACGGATAGCCGCCTCCACCGCGTCCACCGCCGTGTCGCCCCGGCGCAGCACCTCGTAGCCCGCCTCCAGGGCCTCCGCCAGCGCAGCACGATACTCGGACTCCAGCTCGGGCGTCATCTCCGCCCTGGGCATAACGCCACCGCCACCATGGATCACCAGGCCGAATCGCTCACCGTCCTGGGCCGGCGGGGCGGCGCACGCCCCGGCCGCAAGAAACACGAAGAACACCAGGAACACCGGTCTCACGGCCGCCTGCATCACCTGTCCGATCACATTGAATAACCATCGCGCCCGAGCCACCGCACACCTCTCGTCTGAGAGCCCGATTTCCTTCCAGTCGTTGAACCGGGTATACCGCGAAAGGGGGGCGACTACTAGCTAGTACTACTGTGTCATAAGCTGCCCGGGCCGGGAGCCGTTGGCGCCGCAGGCGGAGCAGTAGGGCAAACTGGCCATCAGCAGGCGGGCGTAGACGCGCCGCTGGGTGGTGATGGAGGC
>SLCC01000003.1 GCA_007126035.1 Gemmatimonadota bacterium | reverse complement strand
TGTAGGGGTTACAGTCAGGGTTACAGGGCGTCGGCGCAACGGCTGGAAGTTGTTGTCCTGGAATGCGATAGGTTGGTTTGAGCCCGCCTGGCGGACGCGGGTTCGACTCCCGCCGGCTCCACTGCCAGAGCCCGGCTCTCGAAAGAGAGACCGGGGGTCACGACCCGGTTGCTTGCTCGAGCAGTGCCGCCAGTCGCGCCACTCCCTCGTGGCGCGGGTAGCGCGCCATGACCTCCCGGAGCTCGGTGGAGGTGGTGAGTTCCCGTCGGATCGCGATGCCCAGGGCCTGCTCGAGCGCGTCGTCGTCCACACAGGTCGCCAGGTCCAGAAGCGTCCGGGCCGGGGTCGTGACCGGGATCCCGTCCACGGTCGTCACGTCCTCCGGCCGCAGGTCCGGGTCGTAATGAACCCGGATCTTCAGTTCGGAAGCTCCGTTGCCACGCGTGGCCTCGGATCGGAACATCACCATGATCACCTCGTCGGTCTGGGAAAGTAGGATTGTGCCGTGCGTGCATTGTTGATCCCCATCGGGGGCGTTCCGATAGCGCGATGCGACAGCCCGGCCCTGACTCCCGCCGCTGAGATCGATCCGGGTTATGAAGCATCAGGCTAATACTCTCTGGCCACGGGAAACACTGGGGCGTGACTTGGACTGGCCCTTCGATGTATCTTCGCTGGCATGGAGATCAGGCGTGAGGAACTGGAGCGGAGCTGCGAGCGGCTCGGTGTGCGGCTGCTCGTGCTCTTCGGCTCCCACTCCCCCGGCGGTCTCCCGCCCGGGCCGGGGAGCGACGTGGATCTCGCCCTCTCGTTCGGTCGAGACGCGTCCCGGGTTCCGGTCCTCGACCTCCATGAGCAGCTCGCGCCTGCTTTTCCTGGCGGGCAGCTCGACATCGTGCTGCTGCACGATGCGGATCCGCTCTTCCGCTGGGAGATCATGGAGCGCGCCACGCTGCTGTACGGCGATGTCGATGAGTTCCTGGAGTACCGCGCATTCGCGTATCGGGACTTCATGGATTCCGCAGACCTGCGCGCCCTCGAGAGGACCCTGTCCGATCGCAAGATGAAGCGGATCCGGGAGCGGCTGCGTGCTGCGTCCTGAGTTCGTGGAGCGGAAGCTCCAGCTCATCGTGGATGACCTGGGCCAGCTCCTGGAGTTCCGCGAAACGCCATACGAGGATCTGGTCGCCGACCCGATCCGTCTCGCGGCGGCGGAGCGCATCGTGGAGCGGATGGTGCAGCGCGCCATCGACGTCAACGAGCATCTGATCTCCACGCTGAGCACCGGCGAGGAGGCACGCACCACCCGGATAACGTATCGCGAGACGTTCCTCCGTCTCGCGGACCTCGGCGTCTTCGACGCGGACTTCGCGCATGACATCGCCCGGAGCGCCGGGCTGCGCAACATCCTGGTCCATGAGTACAACGACATCGATCACCGCATCCTGCACCAGGCGATCCCAGACGCGCTCGAGCAGTATCACGCGTACGTCAACGCGGTGCGGGCGTTCCTGGAGCGCTAGGGAAGGGCACCGCCGCGTTGCGGTGAGGGGTTGCAGTCAGGGTTACAGTGGTGTCGGCGTAGTTGCTGGAAGCTCTTATCCAGTAATGCGATAGGTCGGATCGAGTCCGACTGGCGGCGACGGGTTCGACTCCCGCCGGCTCCACTCTTAGAGCCCGGCTCTCGAAAGAGAGACCGGGCTCTGGTGCCTCTGGCGCGCTCGAATCGTCGTCCTTCGCTCGAGCGGGGTGGAGCACGCTTCGCTCCGATGGGTTTGGGATCTCGCTCCGGATCGACTCCCGCCGGCTCCATGAAGGCGCCCGGTTCTCGGAAGAGGGTCGGTTCTTGTGCCCGGCGCTCAAGCCGTTTCACCCGCGTCCCCGTCTCGCTGCCCGAGCCGGGCGCGGGTTGAGCTGCGGTCCGCCTGGTTAGGTTATGCGACCCGCAGCGGCTTGATACGAGCGACATCCTTCTTGATGGCCTGAGCAGCGTCCCAGAGATCGACGGCGCGCTGGGCGTTCAACCAGAATTCGGCTGAATTGCCGAACAGCCGGGACAGGCGGAGCGCCATCTCCGGGCTCACGGCGCGCCGCTCGCGGAGCAGCTCGTTGATCGATTGGCGGGATACACCCAGAGCCTCCGCCACCCCCGAAACGGACAGACCGTACTCGGGAAGGAAATCCTCCTTCAGCATCTCGCCAGGGTGAGTGGGCCGACGCTTCAGCTGACGCTTGTTGGGAATGCTCATCAGGCACCTGCCATCAGTGGTAATCACAGACTTCAACGTCGTACGCGTCGCCATCCATGAAGCGGAAGCAAACACGCCACTGGTCGTTGATCGCTATGGCGTGCTGGCCCTGCCGGTCGCCTCGAAGGGCGTGGAGCCGATTACCGGGTGGTGTCTTCAGATCATCGAGTCGAGTCGCAAGATCCACATACTCGAGTTTGCGAACCGCCCGCCGAGCCACATCCGGAGGGAATCCCCGCGCCGTTCCTTTCACGAACAATTCGGCCGTCCGTTTGTCCGCGAAGGTCTTGATCATACGACGAACTGTAACGCGTCACGTGACGCTTGTCAATCCCCAAGGCCCGTCGATACGCAGGCACTGCTGCAGCTGAAGCGGGGTAACAGTGGCGTCGCGCCTTTGGCGATAAGCTGTGTCCCTGAAATACGATAGATCGAGACGGATCCGCTTGGCGGCGACGGGTTCGACTCCCGCCGGCTCCACTGCCAGAGCCCGGCTCTCGTCAGAGAGACCGGGCTCTGATGCATCTTGCGCGCTCGAATCGTCGTCCTCCGCTGATGAGGGCGTGCGCTCGCTTCGCTCCAGAGGTGTGCTGGCGCTCCGGATCGACTCCCGCCGGCTCCACTGCCAGAGCCCGGCTCTCGTCAGAGAGACCGGGCTCTGATGCATCTTGCGCGCTCGAATCGTCTCACCCGCGTCCGGGGCGCAGGCGGGCTCGGGCTTCGCCCTCGCAAGGGCTCCTGTAGGTCGCGGGTCGGCTCACCGCGTTCAGCAGGCGGATCTTCCTTGACGATTCCAGTCCCGCTGCGGTACCGTGACTTTCACGGATCATGTTCGTCGCGACCAGCGACATCGCACCTTCTGAACCCCCTTCTGGTCGCCACCGATCCCTGGCCGGGAAGACCGGCTACTCTCGTGGGACGTGCAGTCCCAGCGATCCACCTTCCATGCGGAGGAAGGGGTGATTGGCCTGTTGGGGGTTCACCCGCCCGCCGGCGATGGTGCCGGGACCAGACTTCTGAAATCACTGCCGGCCTCGCCGGCGTCGGAGCTTGCGGCGGCGGCCATCCGGTGCGATTGCCAGCGAGAGATCGACGCCGTGATCGAATGGTACTGCGAGTTGCGAGCGATTCGGCCGGCGTTCGCGGTCATTCTCGTGGCGGACCATCGCTTCGGCGCGACGCTGGCGACGTGCCCGCACCCGGTCACGGCCGTCGTTCCGCCCTCTGATCTGGTGGCCGGGGGGCTGCCTCGGGTCGCGCTGGACCAGCTCCGGGCGGCGTCGGTGGAGGGGCGAGTGCTGGAGCGGCTTGTTCTCCGGTTTGGCGGAGCGCTGCTGGAACAGTTACCGCTGGTCTGGTGCCTGGTGGCCCACGCCGTCCGCGGCGGGACGGTCTCGGCTGTGGCCCGTGACCGGGGCCTCTCGGTGGACATCGTGGGGCGGAGGCCGGCAGTGGCGGGCCTACGGCCCCGGGACTTCATACGCGCCGCCCGCGTGCTGGCCTACGAGGAGCGCCGGACTCAGGGGGCCAGTGCCCGGACCGCCCTTGCCGCGTGTGGGTGGACCGACGCCGCGCACCTGCGCCAGGCCCGGCGGGGGGGCGCGAGGTGCCCGATCTCACACCGCCGCTCGCTCGACCGGACAGTTGGCGACCTCCGCGGTCGTCAAGTGCCCGAAGGTACGCCGTGACGATCGAGGGATCGGTCAGTTGGCGACGCCGGCGGTCCTCAATCGCCCGATCATTCAACGCCGGGCCAGCGTTCGGGCAGTTGACGCCCATTCCGGACCGGGACACCACGATGAGACGGGCTCAGGCAGGCGGTGGGCTGGTCCGACTGCGAGCGTCGACCGGCGATAACGCAACAACCGGCTCTGGCCGGCCTTCTTCCAACGGCATTCAGGGCGCGGACCTCCCCGCGACCCGTTCGCCCGCCTGTCGCTCGAGGTCAGCGGACTGTCTGAGCAGGGACACGACAGCACGGACGTCGGCGGCCGAGGCGTCATCTTGCTCGAAGATCGACAGGACGGCGAGGTAGTTCTCGACGGCGGATTGCAGGAGGTCCGACGCCTCCTGAACGCCCCGCCTGTCGGGGAAGGTCTGCTGCAGAAAGGTGGAGTTGTCGCTCCGGATCTCGATCAGGGTCCTTCAAGGTGCTCGCGAAATGCTCCCTGCGAGGGGAGCGAAGCATCCTGGCGCCCTCGCGCTTCACCCCGTCCGCCAGTTGGCGAATCGCGTAACTGCCGGTCGAGGTCGGGCCGAGAACCCGCCCGACCATCTCCTCACCATTCCTGTGCAGGATCTCATCCAGACGGATGGTGCGGTTTCCTTCGAGGAAGACCGAGAACATGTACCGCCAGGGTAGCCGGTAGCGCGAACTGAACGACTGGACGGCGTCGGCGACCGAGGATTCGTCGATCCGGATACCTCTCTCGCCCGTCAGGACGAAGTCCTTGCCATGAGTTTCGTAGTAGTAGAAGGAGGTCGAGTCGTAGCCGACGAACAGGACGATGTGCGGCGAAAAGGCCTCATGAGGCGGTTCCTTCCAGTCCTCCAACCGAGCAAAGTACCCGGATTCCATGGCGAACCTCATGGTAAGGGCCGAGTTCCATGCGATTCGAACGGGGACGCCCCTGGACAGGTAGGACCGGAGGTGCCGGAGGAAGTCGTCCTGGCTGTCTGTGGAATAGAACCTTCGCTCGAGCCCCAGGTAGTCGGCCGCAAGAACGAACCCGGGTTCATCAGGCGCCGCGGGTCTGATCGAGGTCGAGCTCGGGGACGGGCTCGGGCTAGGCGGGGTCGAAGCCGGGCGTCTGGTCGAAGTCGTCGGTGGGGAGCGGGTCCACCGTCGGGCCGGTGAGGAAAGCGAGGATGCGCATTTCCGATCCGCAGTCGGGGCAGCGGAGGGGGAAGACCTCATAGATGCGGGCGAGGAGGCGGGCCCAGCGGGAGCGGGCGGCGGCGCCGGTGAGTGTGGTGGCGGAGTCCTCGTGGAAGTGCGCGGCTGGCTCGTCACCAAGAGTGCCGCGCGAGCCTTGTTCGGGTTCGGACATGTGGGCGTCGTCGCGTCCGAGGGCGATGACCCGGGCCCGGAGGCGGGTGTTCGGGGCGAGCACGCCGTGGTAGCGGTGGCGGTGGACCCGGGGCGGCGGGATCAGGCGCGAGAGGGTTTCGAGAAACTCGAGAGGCGAGAGGGCGAGGAGGGTCCGGCCATCGGGGGCGGGGCGGGCTGGCTGATAGAAGACCCGGCGAACGCCCCTGGGGTCGGACGTCCTCGGCGTGGAGGTGGCCTTGAGCGGTTCGGCGTCGCTGGCTCCGGCTGGCGGGGCGGGCCGGCTTCGCTCGCAACGTATGCGTGGGGCTCGGCAACTGGGGAGTGCCGGAGGCCGTGCGGGTGCTGACCTTGGCGCTCTCGGATCCGGAGCCGGTGGTGCGGGCGCACGCGGCCTGGGCACTGGGACGAGTGGGGTCGCCTGAGGCGAGAGCGGCGTTGGTGTCGAAGGCGGCGGCGGAGTCGGACGCGGTGGTCGGCTCGGAACTCGCGGCGGCGCTCGGGTCCTGAGTGTCGGGGGTGCGAATCGGAGCCGGGCGAGGTCCCCGGGAGCACCCGCTGCAGCATCTCGAGGTCGCCGTCGGGGGTGGGGCGGCCGTTGGCGGCTGACTCGGCGGCTGGGGAATTATGTGAACACACGTGGGTCGCATGCCGCTCGTGTGTAGGATTTCGGACGCCCACGGTGCAGAATCCTTCACACGATCGGGTACCGCGGCCGGCTGTGTGCAATTCCGAGCCTGGTGCGTCCGAAATCGCACACGGGACCGTGCGGGGCGCAAGCTGTGTGCGATTGGTCACCGCTGCTCATAGACACGCGATAGCCAAGCGGCCCGAAGACCGTGGAGCTGGCGAAGGAGCCGGGCTACAGCCCGTCGTGGCGGGAGACGGAGTGTCGGTCGGACGCGCCGGACGGTCTGTCGGGGACCGAGTCGCCATCGGTGGTGGCTCTGATGCGCATGTCTCGCTGAAGAATGGGATCGGTGGACCCGCGTTACGGCGAGACGACGCGGAGGTCGTTCCAGGAGCCGGCAGGACCCGGCCCCAGGACCGGATTGTACGGGCTGCGTTCCCAACGGATTCCGTCGTCCGAGAGCGCCAGCCCCACGTAGATGGGGGTGGAATCCAGGTCGAGGGGTTCCTCGTATCCCGAGTACCACATGAGGTAGCGATCCCCCACCCGACGCACCATGGCGTGGAGCATGCCCTGGTCCCAGGACGTCAGATCCCGCTCAAACACAGGATTGTCGGGGTGGGGCTCCCAACTCTGTCCCCGGTCGAAGGATCGGAGGATCCCGATCCCGATGGTCGTCCCGGCGCCGGCGTAGTAGAGTCTCCACTCTCCGTCGGGCATCTCCAGGAAGTGGGGCGAGGTGACGAAGGCGTGGTCCTCCGGAGGTTTGTCCGTGGAACTCGCCGAAGCTGGTGCAGGTCGCGGCCGAGCCGGACTATCGTGCGCGGTCGGGATCGACTTCGACTTCGACTTCGACTTCGGACGGCCCGGTGGGGGCGGGCTCTTCGCGCGCGACTTCCCTTCCGGGCACGGAGGCGCCGTCGCTGGTGGAGCTCATGCGCATGAGCTACGAGGAGTGGGACGTGTGGACGCGGAAGTCGGCGATCCGGCGGGCGGGGTACGCGGGGTTCCGCCGGAACGTGGCCGTCGCCATCGGCAACTGGCTGGTCTTGCTGGACGAGCCGCCGGCAGAAGCGGTGGCAGTGCTGCGCGACGCGCTGGAGAATGAGGAGCCGCTGGTGCGGGATGTCGGAGTGCGCGAGCACGCGAATTGGGCATGGGAGCGCGTCGGTGATTCGGGGATGACCCTGACTCCATTTACAGAGATCCCCTTACAGCAGGAATCTAATTAACCCCCGTAATCTGTCTCCGTCGGGTGGCAGCGCGTGTGCGCCTGCCGCATCGATCCTAGCTATCTGAGGGGGTCAACAATGCAGAGGAAAATCTCGCTCATCTTGGGGGCGGCGCTCGTGGCCATGGCGGGCGCGGCCTGTGAAGGGCCCGTGGGTCCAGCGGGCCCCGAAGGGCCGCAGGGGCCGCAGGGGCCGCAGGGGCCGGCGGGTCCTCAGGGACCGGCGGGCGCCGATGCCATGAACACCTGTGTCCAGTGCCACGGACATGACACGAATCTCATGGGAATCGAGTGGCAGTATCGGGCGTCCGCACATTACGAGACCACGCGATGGGAGCGCGAGGGCTCATGCATGGAGTGTCACAACCACCAGGGCTTCATCACCCGGTTCGTGAACGGGGAAGAGCTTCCCGCCCACTTCGACAATCCGTCGCCCATAAACTGCCGCACCTGTCACGAGATCCATACGACATTTAC
>SLCC01000127.1 GCA_007126035.1 Gemmatimonadota bacterium | reverse complement strand
CGAAACCTGGCTCGAAACCTGGCTCGAAACCTGGCTCGAAACCTGGCCCGGAACCTGGCTCGAAACCGGACCCGGAACCTGGCGCTTGTCCTGGCCCTAATGCCCTGCGCCGCCCTGGGTCCGCGAGCAGCCGCCGCTCAGACGCCAACGCTGGTCATCGAGCTCGAGGCCGGGCCCGCCTGGCAGAGCTACAACGATGTGGAGATCCCCAACGACGGCACCGCGACCCGGTTCTCGCTCCGCGATCTGGCCGGAGCCGGGCCATGGCCCGCGGGACGGCTGTACGTGACCTGGAACATGACCGAGCGACACGGGCTCCGCGTCCTGGCAGCACCGTTCTCCCTCACCGAGACAGGCGTGCCGGACCAGACCGTATCATTCGCGGGAGAGAGCTACGCCCCGGGCCAGCCCGTGGAGGCCACCTACACATTCAACTCGTACAGGCTGTCCTACCGCTATCGCCTCCACGCCGGCCAGCGGGCCGCGGCCTGGGTCGGCTTCACCGCCAAGCTGAGGGACGCGGTCATAGCGCTGGAGCAGGGCACCACCGCCAGCCGCAAGGACGACCTGGGATTCGTGCCACTACTCCACCTGGCCGGCGACTGGCACATCGCACCTCGCTGGCGCATCGGCCTCGACGCCGACGCCCTGGCGGGAGGACCCGGCCGCGCCGTGGATGCCGCCCTTACCATCGCCTTCGATCCGGGCGGACGCTGGTCGCTAAGCGCCGGATACCGGACGGTAGAAGGGGGCGCTGATGTCACCGAGGTCTACACCTTCGCCTGGCTCCACTACGCCGTCGCCTCCGTGAGGTGGCGCACCGGGTCCCGCTGAGGACCGCCAACGGGTCACGCCGGGGAGCGCCTCCGGGCGCGCTACACCCCTCGAACCGGGGCGACACATGACTATTGCGTTGATCTGGCAGGTCCTGCTGATAGGCTTGGGGATACTGGTCGTGGCGATCATCGCCAATGGCCTGGCCACCGCGGCCGGCCTGACCACCTGGTACGGGTTCATCGCCGCCACCCAGGAGGAAGGACTGCTGGCGGCGATAAGGAACGCAGGAATTCCGTCGCTGCTGTTCCTGGTACTGCTCTACCCCATGATTCTGGGGCTGGCGGGCTACTGGATGACGCAGTGGCTGGCGTGACCGGCCCGCGCAACACCCACTCTACTGCGCCGGCCCAGCGCAAGACAGCACCCGCGACGCCAACCCGTCACACACGGCAGCCGTGGATCGAGCCGTCAACCCGCCGCTACTCCCGGACCACCCGAATCGGCTCACCTTCGGGCACGTGCTTCATGCTCACGGAGTTGATGCAGAAGCGGAGCCCCGTGGGTTGCGGGCCGTCGGGGAAGACGTGGCCCAGGTGGCCGTCGCAGCGCGCGCAACGGACCTCCGTGCGGATCATCCCGTAGCTACGATCCTCGTGCTCCGTCACCACGTCCTCGGAGATCGGGCTGGTGAAGGACGGCCAGCCGGTCCCCGACTCGAATTTCTCGCCCGACCGGAACAACGGATTGCCGCACCCGGCACACACGTACGTTCCCGCGTCCTTGGTCCCGATGAAGCAGCCTTCCCACGGCGGCTCGGTCCCGTGCTGGCGCAGCACCCTGTACTCCTCGGGCGAGAGCCTATTCTTCCACTCCGCTTCGCTCAGCCGTAGCTTTTCCACCATGTCACGCACCTCCTTTCGTGGTGCCCAGGGCCCATCTCCAGCCCGTGCAATGGCGGTTCCAGCGCGGCTCGCTCCGCAGCCGCCTTTACACGGACGTCCCGGTGCAGCAACATTATGCATGCGATTCCCCACCACTTCCATGGCCCTGATCCTCGCCTCGTCGATCCTCGCGTTGTCGAGCTGCGCGGACCAAGGGCAGGACGCGCAGCTGGCGCAGGCCGCCGAACGGACCAGCCTCCTCGCCGGAGCCGAGTGGATCTACGACCACCTGGTCGTTCCCCAGGGCGATGAGTGCCCGCAGCTCCAGGACCGCTGCCGTGTCGTCATGCCCGGAGCGCCGCTGGGGCAGGACGTGGCTTGTGGCCTGCTCTTCCTTGGCCTGGACGACGGCGCGGAGCTGGCCCCGCTGCGGCAGCTGCTCGACGACCTCGGCGGCACCATCGTCGAGCACCCCGGCACGCCGGCTCCTGCCGGCAGCGGCGCGCGGCATCCTCGCTGGATCGTCGCCTCCGTGCCCGTGGGGCAGGAGCCCCAGGTCATCCGCAGGGCCCTGTCCTCCGATGGGGTCCGGTTCGTGGACGTGGGGATGCACCCGGTGGAGTAAAACGCGCAATCGCCACTCGGTGAATACATTGAATGTCTGACAGAAACAGCGACAGTGATGCGTCACCTGGTATCGGGCGCTTGATTTTCGAACGACACTTCGGGGACGAGCGGACGCGCAACGCCTACGACATTCTGACACACACCCTGCCCCGGGAGGTGCGATATGCGCCGAGCCTTCGTCGGACCAGCCGTCGTCTCGCTGCTGCTGTGCCTGGTTCCTGCCTGTGGCGACCTGGTGGTGGACAATCCGAACGAGCCCGACCTCGCCCGGGCGCTGGCCAATCCCGCTGATGTTGAGGCGCTGGTCGCCAATGCCTGGGGCAGCTGGTGGTACCCCACATACCATTTCATTGGTGGTGGAGCAGCACTGAGCACCATGGCGTTCCAGCACAGCACCAGCGCCGCGTGCCAGAGCGGCGTGCAGTTCTCCTCGATCCCTCGTCAGCCGGTCCGGAACAGCCCCGACTGGCCGTACTACGGATACCTATCCCTGGGCTATGAGCACTGGTACCGGGCGATAGCGGCCGTGAACGACGGGCTGCGGGTCATGCTCGTGAATCGTACGGTGACGCTGGGCGAGGATGAGCCGCGGGCCGTGGCGTGGGGCCGGTTCGTGCAGGGCATGGGCTACGGCTACCTGGCGCTGCTCTATTCCGGCGGCGCCGTGGTGGACGAGACCACCGACCTGCAAGGCCCCCGACCTCCGTACGTGGACTACCGGGAGATGATGGAGGCGGCACTGGGTTACCTGGACGAGGCCATGGCCATTGCCCGGGCCAACGCCTTCGAGATCCCCGGCACCTGGCATTTCATGGTCCCCAAGGGCGAACGCCTGACCAGCGCCGAGTTCGTCCAGCTCATCAGCTCCTACAAGGCCCGGCTCCGGGCGGCGGTGGCCAGGACGCCACAGGAGCGGCAGGCGGTGGACTGGCACGCGGTCCTGAGCGACATCGAGAACGGTATCACGAACAGCCTGTACTACCACATGGAGGGTTCCGGCTTCTCGTACAACTGGACGCTGTACTACATGCTTCTGCCCGGCGCCTGGGGCCAGATGAGCTATTTCGTCTCGGGCATGGCCGACCAGTCCGGCAGGTACCAGGAGTGGATGAACACGCCACTGCACGGCCGGCATCCGAACCTGCCCAGCGGCCCGTTCCTGATCCAGACGCCCGACCTCCGATTCCCTCAGGGCGAGACCGCGGCGGAGCAGCGGGCAAACCCCGGCACGCGGCACGTGGTGGCCGAGAACCCGGGTCACCAGTGGGTCCGGCCCGACCGGGGCACGTGGCGGTGGTCGTACTACCGCCACACCACCTATCACATGCGGCCCATCGACGGGTTCCTTCCGGAGATGAGCCTTGCGGAGATGGACTTGCTGGCGGCTGAGGCCCACTACCGACTGGGCAACCGGGCGGCGGCGGCGGACCTGATCAACATGTACCGTGTGCCCGCCGGCTTGAACGCCACGGACGCGGATGGTGTCAACATCAGCTGCGTGCCGAAGCTCCCCATGGGGAACTGTGGCGACCTGTTCGAGATGCTGAAGTGGGAGAAGCGGATGAACACAGGGATGGACCACGCCCTGCTGTCCGGCGCCTGGTTCTTCGACAGCCGCGGCTGGGGCGACCTCCACCAGGGCACCCTGCTCCAGCGGCCGATCCCCTACGGGGTGGCGGAGCTCGATGGGTTGCCGATCCTGGACTATGGCGGCAGCCTGGAATGGGGCGCGCCGATGGGGACCTACGGCTACTGAGCGGCCCGGACCCTCAGCGCCGAGACCAGCTCATCCGCCAGGGCGGCCAGGGCCGCATCCAGCAGCCGTACCAGCGCGGCGTAGTCCTCCGCCGGCCAGCCGGGCTGTAGCTGGTCGGTGAGGCCACTGGCCACGACCTCCGCGTCGAGCACCCGTATGATCTCCCACCCCGCCCGCAGGTGCGCCTGTCCCGGGTCCTGGCCGTTATCGTCCCGGCCATTGTCGGCTCCGGGCGCCACTCCCTCGAAGCGGAGCACCTCCAGCTCGAGGACGTAGTCGTAGGTGGCGTGACGCGGCCACGGGACCAGGTCCACCCGCTCGAATGGCGCTCGTCGGGCCAGGTATCCGGCCAGCGCCCGTCCGATCTCCCGGTCCAGGCTACCAGCCCAGCGGTGCTGACCGGCATACCTGATCTCGCTCGGCGGGTGCCGCACGGCGATGAGGTCGGTGACCAGGTAATCCGCCACCCGCGGCTGCCGCAGGCCGATGGACAGCCCGGCCAGCTCGCCGTTCCGGGTCACGACCTCCTCGGCCACGGTGGCACCCAGGGTGTAGTGGCGCAGCGGGACCTCGTCCCGGAAGACCTGGGGGCACCCGGTCAGGATCAGCATGGCACATAGCGGCAACAGTAATCGGGTCATCATGGACGGCGGCTATTGATCGGGTGAGCGTCCGCGGATCAACATGCTCGGGTCCTGCTCCAGGGACTCGGCCAGCTGGCGGATGGCATCCGCCGCCTGCCTGAGCGAGATCAGTGCCTCCTCGATACGGTAGCCGACACCGGCGTCGGCGGTCACGGCGCCCGGAATCCCTTCAACCACCTCGCGCACCACCTGGAGCGCCAGTGTCGCCTCCTCCGCCACGGTCGCCATGTTGACCTCGAAGGGGTCGACCGCCAGGCCGACTCGTTCGGTGAGTGCCTGGACCCCGGCCATGGTTTCGCGGAGCTCGGCCGCCACTACGGGCAGCTCGCGCAGCGCCGCCCGGACCTCGGGCGACTCGGCGAGCTGCTGGACGGCCCGGGCAGAAGCCATCAGCGCGTCGCCGATCTCTTCCGCTTCCAATTGATCCAGTATGTCGGCGACCTGGTCCAGGACCCGTCGAGTGGTGGCCGTAAGGGCACGGGCCTCCACCTCGATCCCCACGAACGGCGACGGCGTGGTGGGGATCACCAGCTGGCCCGCGTGCGCCACAGGCCGGGCCGGCGGCGGGTCGTCCACGTAGCCGAGATTCACGATGAGGAGTCCGGTGACGATGCTCTCCATCTCGAGCTGGGCCCTGAGCCCGCCCGCCACATGCGCCCGCAGCACCTCCTCGTCCTCCAGGTCGATGATGTCACGGGCCGCCGCATCGAGCTCACTGAGATCTATACGGTACTGGACCGGCGCCAGGCTCGTCATGTCCTCGGAATCGATCCACAGCCCAACCTCCACCACCTCGCCCACCGGTACCCCCTGGAACATCACGGGGGCACCGATGTTCAGCCCGTTCACCGACTCCTCGAAGAAGCTGACGAACAGCGGCCGGTCCCCCACCAGGACCCTGGGCGCCAGGGCCACCACGCCTACCACGATCAGCACCATCATCCCCAGGATGAACATCCCGATCAGGGTCGGGTTCGCGCGCTTGCTCATAGTTCCTGCTCCCGGCCATCGGTGGGCCCGGAGGAGCCGCCGCTCCGGGTCAGGAACCGGTCCACCCCCTCGGTCGGGGGGCTCTCCCGCAGCTCGCGTGGGTCTCCCAGCGCCGTCATCGTCTTCTCCTCCACCTCGAGGAAGACCGCCCGGTCGGCAATGGCGAAGATGCTCGCCAGATCATGACTGACAACAACGATGGTGGTGGCCAGCGCGTCCCGGAGCTGGAGGATCAGGTCGTCCATCCGGCTGGCGGTCACAGGGTCCAGACCAGACGACGGCTCATCGAAGAACAGCACCGCCGGGTCCAACGCCATGGCGCGGGCCAGTGCAGCGCGCTTCCGCATCCCACCGCTCAGCTCCGCCGGGTACAGGGACTCCGCACCGCCCAACCCCACCAGCGAGAGCTTGAGTGACACGAGGGGGTCGATGTCCTCGCCGCGGAGGCCGGTGTACTCCTTCATTGGCAACGCCACATTCTCGCCTATGGTCAAACCGCTCCACAGGGCGCCCTGCTGGTAGGACACGCCCAGCCGGGAGCGGATCCGCTTCTTCGCCTCCTCGTCGGACGACCACACGTCCTCGCCCTCGAACAGGACCTGCCCCGAGGCTGGCTCCAGGAGACCGACCATGTGCTTCATCAGCGTGCTCTTGCCGCTGCCGCTACCGCCCATGACCACGAAGATCTCGCCCCGCTCCACCTGGAAGCTGAGGTCCCGCATCACCACGTCGGACCCGAACGCCATGGTCAGGTCCCGCACCTCGATCGGACAGTCGCCCCCCATTCGCCCTCAGATCTCGAAGATGTTGGCCAGCACATCGATGACGGCGTTGGCCACGATGATCAGCGTTATCCCCAGCACCACCGCCGACGTGGCCGCCTTGCCCACCGCGCCCGCATCCGTCCCCGCCTGGACACCCTGCATACAACCGGACACCGCGACGATCACGCCAAACACCAGCCCCTTGAAGACCCCCAGCAGCGCGTCCACCATGCCGATGGGCGTGAGCAGCCCCGTGAAGTACTGGCTCGGCGACAGCCCCACCACCGTCATCGCGACGAACAGTCCGCCGATTATGCCCACGAACATCGAATAGATGGTGAGCAGCGGCATCATCAGGACCAGACCCAGCACACGGGGAGCCACCAGGTAGCTGACGGGCGAGAGGCCCAGCGTCTTGTAGGCGTCCAGCTCCTCCATGATCTTCATGCTGCCCAGCTCCGCGGCGAACGCCGCGCCGGTCCGCCCTGTCATGATCACGCCCGTCATCACCGGGCCCATCTGCCTGAGCATACCGAAGCCGATCAGGTAGGACAGGTAGTACTCGGCCCCGAACTCCACCAGGACAACCGCGCCCAGGAACGCTATGATGAAGCCGGTCAGAAAGCTCACCAGCGTGACGATGGGCACGGCACCCGCGCCGCTGGACTGGACCGTGAGCCAGAAATCGCTCCACCGGAACCGCTCCCGGCCCAGCATGACCCGCACTAGGCCCAGCGCCAGCTCGCCCAGGAAGGTGGCGAAGCCCAGGACCGCAGCCGCTGCGGCCATCCCCTGTTCGCCCAACCATGCGGGAATCGACCTCCTCTCCCCGGCCGGCTCCACCTCCTGCTCCGGGGCCGCGCGCGCCAGACTGAGCAGACTCGCCAGGTCGTCGGGAAGGGCTTCCCCCCTGAACTCGATCGCGTGGGCCTTGCAGTAGCGCATGGCGTCCAGCAGGAACGCCGCCAGGCTGCTGTCCCATTCCCCTAGATCCGAGGCATCGAACTCGAGAGCGTCCACTGCCCCAGGGTCCCTGCGCTCCTCGACCAGGCGGTGGAACCGGGGCAGCTCGTCGCCGATCCTCCAGTCACCCTCGAGCCGGACCACCAGCCCACCGCCCCTCTCGCTGACCTCTACATGCATGGGCTGGGACGGCGGATGCGAAGACATGCGTCGACGGGCGCTGCTCAGTTCTCGGATGTACTGGCACCGGGTCCCCGGGTCGTCACGGCGCCATCCAGCGCCTGCCGCAACCGAGAGCCCACCACGTCCGGAGACCCGGAAGCCCGCACGCACCGCAAACGCTCCGGCGAGTCATCCGCGAACCAGTGGACCACGGGCTTGGTGTCACGCTCGTACCGGTCCTGACGCCTGGATACCACCTCGGGGCGATCGTCGTCACGACGTTCCAGCCCACCAGCGCAGTCGGCGCAGGCATCCGGCGGCGGCGGGTCCGAGTGGATGTTGTAGACACGACCGCAGCCGGCACACACTCGCCGGCCATTGAGGCGCCGTTCCGCCACGGAACGGGGCAACGCCAGCACGATCAGGCTCGCGAACCGGCGGCCCGTGGCCCGCTCCAGTCCGCCGATGGCCTCCGCCTGGTCCCGGGTGCGAGGGAAACCGTCCAGCACGACGACGGGGGCGACAGACTCGTTCGCGCAACGTTCCACGACCTGGAGCACAGGCCCCGTCGGCGCCAGCCCGCCTTCCGGCGTCCGAGCGATCTCCCGACCCGCCGGGCTGCCCCGCTCCACCTCCTCGGCCAGCAGCCCCCCCACCCGTAGCAGCGCCACCTCATCCAGCCCCGCGATGGCCTCCCCAGCAGTGGTCTTCCCGCTCCCGGGGCGGCCGAGCAAGCCGATCAGGACGCCGGTTTCCTTCGACTCCGTCACTCGCAACTGCTCCCATGGTTTGGCCGGTGGCGCCGGCTGTACATGCCCCACCCCCTGCGCCCGTTCACGGCCATGGTTAGCTCAAACTGCTGTGAACTCTTCTCTTGACTTACGCACGGTCAGTGCCACACCCTGGCCTCAGCCGCGCCGGATATCGGCCATCGGACCCCGGCAAGGAAACCTCCTGCCCATGGACGGAACAGCCTTTGCTCCGGCGTGTCCCCGGTACGGCACACCTCACCAGCGAAACGGAACAAGGGGAACGGAGGCCATGCACGACCACGTCCTGGACGAAGCAAAGCTCGTCGCCCCGTTCGAACGACCGCGCTGAACCACGCCGTGGCCAGAATCTCCGGACTGCTCGTCCTCTCCTTCATGGCCGCGTCCAGCGCCATCCTCTTCTTCGTGGCCCTGGCCATATGGCTGTTGACCGCCTGGTGGGACCGGCGCAGGGTCGTGCTGCACCAGTTCGCCTGCTTCTGGGGCTCCCTCTACACCTGGCTGATACCAGCCTGGCCCCTCACCATCACGGGGAAGGAGAACATCCGGAGAAACGCCACCTACGTCATGGTCTCGAACCACCTGTCGCTGCTGGATATCCTCATGTACTTCCGCCTCTTCACCCACTTCAAGTGGGTCTCGAAGGCGGAGATCTTCAAGGTCCCGTTCGTGGGCTGGAACATGGTGCTCAACGACTACATCCCCATCAGACGCGGAGACCCCGCAAGCGCCGACGAGATGTTCGAGGCCTGCCGCCGCACGCTGGCCAGAGGAAGCTCCATCTTCATGTTCCCCGAAGGCACCCGCTCGCCCGACGGCCACCCGGGCCGCTTCAAGACTGGCGCCTTCCGCATCGCCCAGGAGAGCCGGGTGCCGATCCTCCCCATGGCCATCCGGGGCACCGCCCAGGCCCTGCCCAAGAGGACCCTGGACTTCCGCGGCCGCCACCCCATCCACATCCAGGTCCTCCCCGAGATCCCCTACCAGCAGATCAGGGACAGGCCGCTAGAAGACGTGGCGGTCGAGGTCAGGGACCGGATCGCGGAGCAGCTGGAAACCCGGGGAGGGCCCTGAGCTCCGAACGCCAAGCGGATGAAAGTCTCTTCGATGCTGGCCAGGCGTTCCATGATGATGCGGGCGTGATCCTCGGGTAGCGGCTGAACGCCTGCCCTCTGACTAGCGGACGAGGTCCAGATGAGCGTCAATCGCTCTTCCGGGAATTCCCGTTCCCAGTCTTGGCGAATGCCGCCGACATGCGGGTCGATAAACGACGCCAGTACTGCGATCGCCGCAATTCGTGAGTCCGGCGCCAGAATTCGGCTCTGGTTGTGTTGCCGGGTCTTGTTGGGCGAGATGGGACAGTGGCATGTCCAGGCGGGACCAAACAACTTTTACGAACACAACTCCGGCCGCCCCCGGAGGGAGAAGACCCAAGACTGGAGCCCGTGGCACCACCCGGTGCCGGGACAGCCTGCGTCAGGCATGCCCGGAGCGATCTTTTCCGTTTTCCGGCTTTTCCCGTTTTCCGGCTTTTCCCTTTTCCGGCCCTCCCGTTTCCGGCTTTTCCCTTTTCCGGCTTTTCCCTTTTCCGGCTTTTCCCTTTTCCGGCCTCTCCTCTCCTGAAGCCAGTTCTTGACCCCTCTCTCCGGTCTCCGCATACTCGCCAGGCACCCAGCGAGCCGTGCCCCCGGCCGCGAGACGTGAACCCGTGGAGGTCATCATGGTCGCACCCCTCGTTCGTCACCTCATCCTCGCCCTCGGCCTGATCGGGGTCTCTACTGCCCTGAGCGCCCAGGCCCCCGACCGCCTTACCGCCGACCACTACGCTCGCGCTGAGACGTTCCTGGCGCCGAACGTGAACCCGCTGGTGACCGGACGGATCGGCCCGGTGACCTGGCTCCCGGACGGCCGGTTCTGGTACCGCGTGACCACCGCGCCGGGCGCGGAGTTCATAATGGTAGACCCGGCGGCCAGGACGCGGACGGCGGCCTTCGACCACGAGCGGCTGGCGGCGGCGCTGGGGGCAGCGACCGGCGAGCAGATCGATGGGGCCCGGCTCCCCTTCGGCACCTTCGACCTCTCCCGGGACGGCCGGCAGATCACGGTGGTGATGGCGGGGCGACGCTGGCGCTGCGACGTGCCGGCGTACACATGCGCCACGGCGGAGCCGGCGACGGTGCCCGAGGCGAGGCACCAGGCGCCACGCGCCTCCGTCACCTCGCCTGACGGTCGGTTCGCCGCCTTCACCCGCGACCACAACCTGTGGGTCCGCGACCTCCGGACCGGGGAGGACCGTGCTCTGACCACGGACGGCGTGGAGGACTTCGGCTACGCCACCAACAACGCCGGCTGGACCCGGAGCCCCGTGCCGCTCCTGGTATGGTCCCCCGATTCCCGGCAGCTGAAGACGTTCCAGCAGGACGCCCGGGGCATCGGCCACATGTACCTGGTCACTACCAACGTGGGCACGCCCCGGCTCCAGCAGTGGCGCTACCCGCTCCCCGAAGACACGGTCACCTTCCGCATCCACCGGCTGGTCATCGACGTGGAGTCGGGTGCGGTGACCAGGTTCCAGATGGAGCCGGACCTCCAGCGCTCCACCATTTACGACCACATCGCCATCGGTAACCGGCTGGTGGACGTGGAGTGGTACCCGGACGGGTCGCACGTGGCGTTCGTGTCCGTGTCACGGGACGCCCGCGACGTGGCGCTCCGGGTGGCGAGCACCGCCAGCGGTCAGGTGCGCACGGTTTTGACGGAGACGTCGCCTACCCAGTTCCAGGCAGGCTTCGTGGGCGTCGGGCGGGAGAACTGGCGGGTGCTGCCGGCGTCCAACGAGCTGCTCTGGTGGTCCCAACGGGACGACTGGGGCCACCTCTACCTGTACGACCTGGGGACAGGCGCCCTCACACGACAGGTCACCCGCGGCGCGTGGAACGTGACAGACGTGCTGGACGTGGACCTGGACGAGCGGGCCATGTACGTGCTGGGCGTGGGCCGGGAGCGGGACCGGCACCCCTACTTCCGGCACCTCTACCGTGTGGGGCTGGACGGTGGGGAGCCACACCTGCTCACGCACGAGCATGCGGACCACATCGTATCCTTGGCACCGGATCGCCAACACCTGGTCAACACCTACTCCACGCCCACCACACCGCCCGTCACCGTGCTCCGGACCGGGGACGGCGAGGTGGCCATGCAGCTCGAGGAGGCCGACATCTCCCAGCTCCAGGCCACGGGCTGGCAGCCGCCCGAGCACATCACGGTCAACGCCCGGGACGGGGAGACCGAACTCTACGGACTCATGTTCACGCCCACGAACCTGGACCCGGACCGCCGCTACCCCATCGTCAACTACATATACCCCGGCCCCTGGGGCAGCAGCGTGGGGAACTGGAGCTTCAGCCCCGCCCACGGCGACCACCAGGCGCTGGCGGAACTGGGATTCGTCGTGGTCGCCATCAACGGGATGGGCACCGAGTTCCGGTCCAAGTCCTTCCTGGACTTCTACTACGGCAACATGGGCGACAACACGATACCCGACCAGATCGCCGGGATGCGACAGCTCGCCCAACGCCACCCGTTCATCGATATCGACCGCGCCGGGATCTGGGGCCACTCCGGCGGCGGGTTCGCCACCGCCAGCGCAATGTTCCGGCACCCGGAGTTCTTCAAGGTGGGCGTCTCACAGGCGGGCAACCACGACAACCGGAACTACGTAGACGCCTGGAGCGAGCGCTTCCAGGGCCTGCTGACGCAGACCAACGGCGACAACTATCAGGTCCAGGCCAACCAGCTCGTCGCCGACAACCTCCAGGGCAAGCTGCTCCTGAGCCACGGCGCCATGGATGACAACGTGTCGCCCTACAACACCTACCTGGTGGTGGACGCGCTCATCAAGGCCAACAAGGACTTCGACCTCATCATCTTCCCGCACGCCCGCCATGGCTACGGCGCCGACAACGCCTACATGATGCGGCGGCGGTGGGACTACTTCGTCCACCACCTCATGGGCGCCGAGCCGCCCCGGGAGTACCGGATCGGAGAGCGGTGACAGCTGGGCCCACCGGCTCCCCGGGCAACCTCGGCACCCGACGCGGCTTGCCCCCGACCACGCCTGGTGGTACCATGAAGCCATGACCTGATACTACAGGAGCACGTATGGCTGGACCAGCGTCGGGGCGGTTCGTGTTGCGGCTGGATCCCGGGTTGCACGCTGCGCTCCGTAGCGCGGCGGAGGCGGCGGGCATGTCATTGAACGAGTACTGCGCACGCAAGCTGTCTGCTCCGGGGTCCATGGTGACGTCGGCGGGAGCCGACGTGGTATCACGGGCGGCGTCGCTGCTGGCCGGTGATCTGGTGGGTGTGCTGGTGTTCGGCTCGTGGGCGCGGGGCGAGACGGTGGCCGGGTCGGACGTGGATGTTCTGGTGGTGGTGAGCGATTCGGTGGTTCTTGACCGGGGTCTGTACCACGATTGGGACGCCGCACCGCTGACGTGGGGGAGTCATCGTGTGGAGGCTCATTTCGTCCACCTTCCGGCGCGCGGCGCGCGGCTCAGTGCGTTTTGGGCGGAGGCTGCGGTGGACGGGCTGGTCCTCTACGACCGGGGCCTGGAGCTATCGGGGCGGCTGGTGGAGGTTCGTGATCGGATCGCGTCGGGTGAGATGGTGCGACGGCGGGTTCACGGACAGCGTTATTGGGTGGAGGCGGCGTGATGCGGAACGACGAGCTGGCGTTGGATTATGTCCGTCGGGCCCGTGTCCGCTTGCGTGCCCTGGACGTGCTGTACGCTGGTGAGAGCTGGCCCGATGTTGTGCGCGAGTCGCAGGAGGTGGTCGAGTTGGCGTTGAAGGCGCTGCTGCGGGCGCACGGGATCGACCCGCCGCGGGTGCACGATGTCTCGGACGTCCTTCTTGCCGAGCGTAGCCGCCTGCCGCCGGAGCTGGAGCTTGCTCCGCTGGTGGAGGCATCGCGGCGGCTGCGCCGGGACCGGGAGCTGGCGTTCTACGGTGCGGAGGACCTGACGCCGTCAGGTTTCTATTCCCGGGCGGACGCGGAGTCGGCGAGGTCGAGCGCGGTCCTGGTGGTGGACGCTGTGGAGCCGCACGTGCGCGGGTGAGCGCCGCACGTGCGCGGCTGAGCCCGGGCCCCGCCTGACGGCCCTCAGTTCATGGACGGATCGAACGGGATCCGTGCAATGGCGGCGTAGTCGGGCCCCTTACGCTCGAGCACGCGCCGCCACAGCGCGTCGGGCTCGTTGGTGAAGATGTCCTCAGCGGTGGCCTCCTCGACTATCCAGGAGCCGTCCTCCAGCTCGGCTTCGAGCTGCCCCGCGCCCCAACCCGCGTGGCCCACGTAGACTCGCGCGCGGCGCAGGTCCTTGCGGATGTGGGGCGACACATCGCCGGTCAGGAACCCGACGGATCCAAGCACCGGCACGTCCAGCACCGCCGGGTCGGCCACCTCTGCCAGGAGCACGGCCTGATTCGGCTCGACCGGGCCGCCGCGGAAGAGGGCTTCCCCGGGCGCCGTCAGCTCCGACAGTGCCGGGACCGCCTCTTCGACGGGGACCTCCAGCGGTCGGTTGAGCACGACCCCGACGGCGCCGTCGTCGTTGTGCTCGCCGATCAGGACCACGGTGTGGCGGAAGTTCTGGTCGAGCAGGCCTCCGCCGGAGATCAGGAGATGTCCCTTCAGGCTGTGCACGTCTCCCCCTTGCCTTGACGTAGTGCTGTTTCCAAGCTGTAGAGTACCGATGACACTGAGCAACCCCTTCAATGAACGGTGTTGTCTCGTCTTTCTTCTACGATCGGATCGGTGGCATGAGCGTATCGAAACGACTGACTCTCGCCCTGGCCTTGTGTGCCGTGACAATGGCCTGTGAGGTGCCCGAGGACCCGGAGATCGCTCCCGGTCCGTTGCCCACTCCGCCGCCCCCCAGGGCGTTTGCGACCCTCACGGTCGAGCCGGCGTGCGTGGAGCCGGGCCAACGGTTCACCGTCCTCGCCACGGGCCTGGAGCCGGAAGCCGATTACGCCTTCATCATCGACCGGCTCCCCCACCCCGCGCTGGAGACCGGGGCCATGGCCACGGCCGACGGCGACGGTGAGGCGGAGCTACCGGGCACAATCCCTGAGGGCTCGGAGGCGGGCACGTACACGTGGACCATCGCGCCGAACGATCAGCCGGACGAGACGTTGGCGGCAGCGGAGCTGGTGGTGGCGGAACAGTGCCCCTGATCCACCTGGTGGCCACCGCCTCGGCAACGGGCACTTCTCAACCAGGCTGGTAGGCTGAGCGTTGCCCGGGTCCACCGCTACGGCTCTCGCCCGAAGAGGGCGTACCGACGGTAGATGGCGCCGCCCAGCGCCGGGGTGCGGGCGTTGGGCGTCTTCACCTGCATCAGCGCGTGGATGGCTGACTGGTAGCCGCGACCGGCGGCCCGCCGATGGAGTGCGTGGACCAGAAGTGAGTTCACACCGGGCTCGGCGGCCTGGACGGCCAGTGAGCGAACCACGACCCGCGTGGGCTGCGCACCCGCTGCCTCCAGCACGTCAGGCAGCCCGAAGATGAACCCAATGACCGCGTCCTCGGCGTCACGGGCCAGGAGGACCAGGTCCGGGTCCAGGAAGGAGCGGACGGGCTCGTACATGGCTTGGAACTCGGCCCGCGTGATGGGTGAGAAGAACGGCGTCTCGGCCAGCGCCCGCATGCTCAGGTCGTAGAGCCCGTCCAGCGTGCCTCCGAACCGGTCCGGGTTCATGGGCTCGATCCGGTGCCCCGCCAGCGACAGCTGCTTCTCCACCTGCCGACTCCGGTCCGTCAGAGCGCACAGGTCCTCCACGATCTCGCTCTCGTAGTGCGCTATCGGCGTGAGCCCCGCCGCCTCGAACTGCGCCGGGTACGCAGCAGGATTCACCGGCTCGGTCAGGAACGGGGGCGGATCGCCCGCCTCCGTCCGGTCCAGCGCCAGGCCATACCGGCCCCAGGTGGTGAATTCCATGGGACCCACCACCAGCTCCGCGCCCGCGTCCGCCAGTAGGGACACCGCCTCCCGGAGCACCGCCACGCCCGCCTCGTCATCCCGCGCCTCGTAATGCCCCACCACTCCGGTCAGCTCGGGGGCGCCGTGCATCCCTGAGACGATCCGGTAGGAGACTCGGGCGGCGGGTGCATCGTCTCGAAGGGCCAGCAGGAGGTGGGAGTCCGCGGCCGGTGGCCGGGCCAGGTCGAAAGGGGCCGGCGGCTCCAGCGTTCGGAAACCGGCAACGCCTTCAGGGTCCTCGTGGCGGAAACTCTCAATCCGGATAGCGGTCATGGTCGCCACCTCCAGGAACGGGGGAAGAGGAGCCAGTCCACCACGGAATCACCGTGGTACCGGCCGGACAACGATTCAAGATAGTCGATCGTGAAGCAACCCGCCTGCTGAGGCTCCACCACCCTGGCCGCTGGACGTGCTGTAGACGTACCTTGCACCACCCGGCCCGACGAGGTCCTACGGCCTTGGCGACAGAGCCGGACCACGCCGGGGGGCTTCGGCCCACCGGACCGTCGATCTAGTGTGGACAACATGAGTATGCCGATGAAGAGGCTCGCATCCCTACCGGGACTGATCGCGTGTCTGGTGGTGCTCGTCACCGCAGGCAAGGTGGACGCAGCGTACCCAGTGGCGGCACCCACGCCGGTCGACTCCCGCGGCTACTACCAGTCGCCCACGCTCCATGGCAGTACCCTGGTCTTCGCGTCCGAGGGCGACCTCTGGCGGGTGACGGTCACGGGCGGAACGGCGAGCAGGCTCACCAGCCACGCGACGGAGGTGCTGGAGCCGCACATCTCGCCCGATGGCCGATGGCTGGCTTTCACCGGCCGGTACGACGGCGGCTTCGACGTCTATGTCATGTCCCTGGCCGGCGGTCCGGCCCGGCGCCTGACCCACGAGAGCGATCGGGTCAGGGTCCAGGGCTGGACGCCGGAGGGCGAGGTGCTGTACGCCACGGCGAGCGCGGTCGGGCCGAGCTGGTACTGGCTGCTCCGGTCGGTCGACCCGGAGACGCTGCGCACCCGGGAGCTGCCTCTGGCCGACGCCCGGGAGGCGGCGTTCGACGGGGCGGGCAATGTCTACTTCACCCGCTTCGGGCTCGAAGTGACCGCTGACAACGCCCGTGCCTACCGCGGCGGCGCCATGGCCCAGCTCTGGCGCTTCCGCCTGGACGGCGGTGCCGAGGCGGTGCGGCTGGCGCCCGAGCACGAGGGCAACCTGACTCGCCCCATGTGGTGGGAGGGACACCTCTACGTGGTCAGCGACGCCGACGGCCTGTTCAACATCTGGCGCATGGATGCGGACGGCGGGAACGCCCGTAGCCTCACCGCCCACACCGACTTCGAGGTGCGCGGCGCCACCATGGCCGACGGGCGCATCGTATACCAGCACGGCGCCGACATCCGGCTCTTCGAGATCGCCACGAGCCGTGACGTGCTGGTGGACATCCGCCTCGGGTCGGACCGGAGCCGCATGCGGACCCGGTGGCTCGACTCGCCCACGTCGTATCTCAACTCCATCGGCTTCGCGCCGGCCGGAGACCGGGTGGCCCTCACCGTCCGCGGCCATCTCGCCATCGCCGGGACGGGTGACCTGCGCCGCATCGAGATCGCCCTGCCCGAGGCGAGCCGCGCCCGGCAGGCCGTCATCAGCCCGGACGATGAGTGGGTCTACGCCTTCGTCGATGCCGACGGCGACCAGGAGGTCTGGCGGTTCCCCGCCGACGGCCGCGGCCACGGCCAGCCCCTGACCGACGACGCCGCCGGACACCGCATGGCCATGCACCTGTCCCCGGACGGCCGCTACCTGGCGCACCACGACCGGCGAGGCCGGCTCTGGCTCCTGGACACCGGGTCCGGCACGAACCGGCAGATCGACGACGCCCGCGGCATGACGTACCGGGACGTGGTCTGGTCCCCCGACAGCCGCACCCTGGCCCTGGTCCGAACCGACACGCCCGCCCGCCGGCCCCAACTCGTCCTCTACGACCTGGCAACCGACAGGGCCCACGTCCTCACCACCGACCGCTACGAGAGCTACTCCCCCGCCTTCAGCCCCGACGGCCGCTGGCTCTTCTTCCTCTCGGACCGGAACTTCGTGCCGACGCCGGGCAGCCCGTGGGGCGACCGGAACATGGGCCCCCTCTTTGACCGGCGCACGAGGATCTATGCCCTGGCGCTCCAGCCTGGCAACCACTTCCCGCTGGCGCCCCGCACCGAGCTGTCCCCCGACACGCCCGGGCGCACGGCGTCGCGGAACACGGACGCGGACCTGCCCGCCATCCACCACGACGGCCTCGGCGCCAGGCTCCACGAGGCTCCCGTCCGGCCCGGCAACTTCTCCGGGCTGATGGCCACCAACGAGCGACTGTACCTGCTGGAACGCACCCACGGCACCGGCCAGCTGCCGGCGCTCCGGACCATCGAGCTGGCGCCGGACCCACGCCTCGAGACTTTCGCCGAGGGCGTGACCTACGCCGAGCTGTCCGCGGACCGGGCCCGGCTGCTCCTGCGGCGGAGCCCCACCGAGCTCCTCATCGTACCCGCCGGCCGGCAGATGCCTGGCGACCTCCGTGGCGCCCGCGTGCGCGTCGGCAGCTGGCGCCTGGCGCTGGAGCCCGCCGAGGAATGGCGGCAGATGTTCCTCGACGCCTGGCGGATGCAGCGGGACTACCTGTTCGACCCCGAGATGCGCGGGCAGGACTGGGACGCCGCAAGAGCCAAGTACCTGCCGCTGGTGGAGCGCGTGGGCGACCGTCGTGAGCTGGACGACCTGCTGGGACAGATGGTGGCGGAGTTGGGCGTGCTCCACTCACAGGTCCGGGGCGGCGAGTACCCCCACGACCCTGAGACGGCCCAGCCGTCCTTCCTGGGCGGGACCTTCGAGCTCGTCCCGGAGGGCGCCCGGATCACCCACATCTACCGGACTGACCCGGAGCTACCGTCCCAGCGGGCGCCACTGGCCCAGCCTGGCGTGGAACTCCATGCCGGCGACGTGATCACCGCCATCAACGGCCGCCTCGTCAGCGCGCCCGGAGACATGGAACGCCTCCTCGCCCACCAGGCCGGCGAGCAGGTCAGGCTGGACTACCTCCGCGAGGGCCAGGCGGGCAGCGTCATCGCCCAGCCGGTCAACGCCGGCCGGGACGCCTGGCTCCGCTACAGCGACTGGGTCACCAGCCGCCGGGAAACCGTGGATGCCGCCTCCGACGGCCGCATCGGCTACCTGCACCTGAGGGCCATGGGATCCGGCGACGTCGCCGACTTCGCCCGTGAATTCTACGCCGCCTTCGACCGGGACGGCCTCATCATCGACGTGCGCCGCAACCGCGGCGGCAACATCGACTCGTGGATCATCGAGAAGCTCCTGCGCCGCGCCTGGTCCTTCTGGCAGCCGCCGGGGCAGGACCCGTACTGGAACATGCAGCAGAGCTTTCGCGGCCACCTGGTGGTGCTCATCGACCCCCTAACCTATTCCGACGGCGAGACCTTCTCCGCCGGCGTGAAGAGCCTGGGCCTGGGTCCCCTCATCGGGCAACGCACCGCTGGCGCGGGCGTCTGGCTCAGCGATACCAACCGCCTCGTGGACCAGGGCATCATGCGGGCCGCGCAGACGCCCCAGTACGACGAGCACGGCCGCTGGATCATCGAGGGCTACGGCGTGGCGCCTGACATCGAGGTGGAGAACCTGCCCCACGCCACCTGGCGAGGCGAGGATGCCCAACTCGAGCGCGCGGTGACCGAACTGCTGCGGCTCCTGGGGACCGAGCCCGTGCACCGGCCGGCGGGCGAGGATATCCCGCCGCTGGGCACCCCCGGGCGCGATGTGGTGCCGCCGGGCGGCGCGAGATAGGCGGGAGGAGTTCCTCGTGGCGGCCGGCTGCCTGCGCCGGCGGACTCTCACGATCTGCTCGCCTCGGGTTCCGATCGAAGCGGTCTCGTCTCAGGCATGCGCCCGGCCACATGGGCGCTGGAGGCGAGGGCAATGAGGCCAATGACGAATATGGCCGGCCGGAGCCCGAAGGCGTCGGCCAGGATGCCGGCCAGCAGCGCGCCGAAGGCGTAGCCGGAGTCGCGCCAGAGCCGGTAGACGCCCACCGCAGAGCCCCGCCAGGTGGGATGGGCGACGTCGGCCACCGCCGCCAGCAGCGTGGGGTAGACCAGCGCGGTGCCCAGGCCCAGCAACGCCGAGGCGGCGAACCACGGCCAGAAGCCGTCGCTGAAGCCGATGAAGAAGAGGGCGACCCCTTGAACCGCCATCCCGACGGCAATCAACCGCTTGCGGCCCAGCCGGTCCGACAACCCGCCGGTCCAGAGCTGGAGCAGACCCCACATGGCCGGGTAGATGAACGCGAGCGTGCCGATCTGGCCCACGGACATGTCGCCCGCGGCGAAGAAGAGGGGGAACAGACCCCACGCCAGCCCGTCCTTCAGGTTCGTCACCAGCCCCGCCTGGCTCGCTCCGAACAGCGCCGGGTGGCGCCAGCTGGCCAGGACGAAGACCTCCCGCGTGCCCGGCGCGGCCGTCGCCTCTCCCGTAGCCGCGTGGGACGGGCCGGACCAGAGGGGTGGATCGAGCCGGTGGCTCTCCGCCTCCAGCGCCACGTGGTCGGTGGTCTCCCGGACGAACGGGATGGTGAGGGCCAGGCCCGCCGCGACGAAGGCTATCCCCAGGTAGAACGGCTCCGGCCGCAACCCGTACGCTTCGGCCACCCAGCCCGTGGCCAGCGCCGCCAGCGCCACCGCCAGGTAGCCGGCGAATTCGTTCAGCCCCATGGCCAGTCCCCGCTGCCTCGGCCCCACCAGGTCGATCTTCATGATGACCGTGGTGGACCAGGCCAGGCCCTGGTTCACTCCCAGCAGCACGTTGGCGAAGACTATCCAACCCCACGTCGGCGCCCATATCACCAGCAGCGGGACGGGGATGGCGAAGAGCCAGCCCACCAGGAGGACGCGCCGGCGACCGAAGACATCGCCCAGCCGGCCCGCGAAGAAGTTGGTCCCCGCCTTCACGAAGCCGAACGTGACGATGAAGCTGAGTACGGCGCTCCGGGACGCCAGCCCGAATTCCACCTCCGCCAGCAGCGGCAGGACCGTCCGCTCCAGCCCCACCATGGCGCCCACGAAGGCGTTCACCAGCACCAGCAGCCAGAACTGGCCCCGGTTCGCGCCCAGGCCCAACTGGACGGGCCCGCGGGCCGGGGCCGGAGGCGTGGGCGAGGGGGTTTCGGAAGAACTCATGGACGCGGCTCCGACACATGAGTAGACCGGCCACCCGTCCCACGCAAGCCGAGGGGTTCACCTGGCCCAGCCGGAAAGGGCCAGGTGAAGGCCCGGCTCAGTAGAAGACCACAGCCGCAGAGGCCTCGCCCTGGGAGCCGCGTTTGGCACCGCCCAGCACCAGGACCCGGCCCTGTCCCTCCGCGTCGACGAAGCTCACGGCCGCCTGGTTGTAGAGGTCGTAGCCGAGACGGTTCTTGATGGTGTTGACGCCGGTCGCGCCGTTCCAACTCTCCACGTTACCATCACTCAATACGTGGCCATAGACGTTCTCGCTCGACCCGGCCTGACCGGGGTAGATCCCGGACGTGACGAACAGGTAACCGCCGGCGAAGATCATATTGTGCTTGCTCCTCTGCTTCGGGGGCGGGCTCGTCGCGGACCAGCCGACGGCGGTGAGATCACCATTGCGCAGGTTGATCCGACCAACGTAGGTGTCCCGGATCTCCCCGCCACTCTGGGTCGCCCTCACGGGTTCCGTGGCGGTGGAGTCGCCGCCCATCACGTAGAGAAAGGGTCCGAAGTGGGCGAGGTCGTGGAACGCGCTGGGCCCGGGTAGATCGCCCAGATCCGTCCAGTCGCCCAAAGAGCCATCCTCGGCGACAGCGGCTCGATAGACCTTCGCCACGGGATCACCGCCCGCCCCGGCGCCCCCGACCACGTACAGGAAACCACGGAAGACCAATGCCCGCGTGCCGTGGAGCGGCCGCGGCAACGGCCGGGCCGCGGCCCAGCCGGTAACTTCCCCAGCCAGGTCTACATGGCCTGCGTATATGGTGGAGACGGTCGTCCCGTCCGCGTCCTGGCCGCCAATGACGTACAGGTAGGCGGCCGTGGTGGTGGTATCGAGCGCGGCGGTGAACGGCGTAGCGGCGGCCGCAGCATGATAGGTCCGAGGCGCAGGAAGCGGAGCCGACTCCGCCCACTGGTCACCGAGGCCGCCCGACTGGTGGACCGCCGCACGGTAAACCGCGGCGGTGGCGGTGTGCGACGTGTCGGCGCCCGCCAGTGCGAACACATGGTTGCCGGGTGTCGGGCCGCCCTCCACAGGCACGAACACGGCTCCCAGACCCTGGAGCGGTTGGGGCAGCGGCGTCGTCGCCGTCCAGTTGATGATGCTCGGACTGAACGTGCCGCTCTGGATCAGCCGGAACTCGATGGCCTCACTGGCACCTGTGGACGTCTCCACACTGATCCACGAGGTGTCCGACACGCCCTGGGGCACCGACGTGACTATGAAGGCATCCGTCCAGTCGTCCGCAGGGTCGACCACCACTGCCTCCAGCGTCGAACCATCACGGTTCTCGAACAGGACCCGCCCCGCGCTGAGGGCCGGATCATCGCCGAATGCCGAACCCTCGATGATGATGGTCATGCCCTGGAGCCCCGTCGGTTTCGTCACCCCGTTCACGCGCACCGCCCGGGGGGCGACCGCGGTGAATGCCGCCGCCCGGGTCGCGGTGCCACCATCCGGATTGCGGACAACCACGTCGTAGGTGCTGCCTGCCACCATGCCAGACGGTGCCGCGGCGAACAGGGTCCCGCCGTCCAACTCCACCAAGGGAGCGTCGGCGGACCCGATGCGCACCGTGGCGCCGGCCTGGAAACCCGTACCGTCGACCCGGATGTCCGTGCCCGCGGTACCCTCGGAAGGACTCACCGCCGTGATCTCAGGCTGTGAAACGTTCACATCCACGGCACTGTCCCCGCAGGCGGCCACGACCACCGCCATGACCATGACCGTGCAGAATCTGCGCAACATCGCTGGCTCCTTCTCTGAACTGGATATCTGCGGGGAGAGCGTTTCCCCTATGACGATTATCAGGGCCCAGATGTCACAACGCACCCCGGCCCACACCACCTCCCCCGCGAGCACCCACCCCGTCCAGCAAGCCCTGCCCAGGTGTATTACTTGACAAATACACCTCCCGCCAAGTAGCTTGGGTGTATCGGTTGACTAATGCACTTCAGGAGGCGAGGACGGTGGTGTGCTGATCGTGATCGACGGGAACAGCGGTGTGCCGGTGTACCGGCAGATC
Organism: Gemmatimonadota bacterium; assembly: GCA_007126035.1. Classification (GTDB taxonomy): domain Bacteria; phylum Gemmatimonadota; class Gemmatimonadetes; order Longimicrobiales; family RSA9; genus SLCC01. Next base: position 655 of record SLCC01000127.1, on the reverse strand, counting down.
GTGGACCAGGTGCGGTTCCAGGTGGCGACGGGATTGTTGCGGCCGGGGACGGAGCTGCCGTCGACGCGTGCGCTGTCGCAGGAGTTGGGGGTCAATCCCATGACGGTGAGCAAGTCGTACGGCTTGCTGGAGGAGGAGGGGGTGTTGACGCGGCGTCCCGGTCTTCCGCTGGTGGTTAGTGAGCGGCCGCGGTCGGAGGTGGGGCGAGAGCGAGCGGCGCAGCTGGAGCTGCTGCTGGAGCCGGTGGCGGTTGCGGCGCGGCAGTTGGGGCTGGAGGACGGAGAGGCGGTGGAGGTATTCCGACGTGTGCTGGCAGAGCTGCCGGCGGAGGAGGCGCAGCGGAGATGAGCGTTGCATTCGAGTTTCGTGGTGTTACGAAGCGGTTCGGCCGCACGGTGGCGCTGGATACGGTCGGGCTGACGGTGCCCTGCCGCTCCATCACGGGGTTGGTGGGCCGGAACGGCAGCGGCAAGACCACGTTGTTGCGGCACGTGCCGGGGCTACTCCTTCCTGACGCGGGGGAGTGCGTGACGCTGGGCGTCAGCGCGGTTGAGCTGGGTCGGGAGCAGCTGTCGCGGATGGGTGTGGTCCACCAGGACGACCCTCTGCTGCCGTGGCTGCGTGCTGGCCAGCTCCTCCGCTACGTGTCGAGCTT
>SLCC01000169.1 GCA_007126035.1 Gemmatimonadota bacterium | reverse complement strand
CGCTCCGCGCCCGACAACCCGCCGAAGCCCGCGAACCGGCGGCCGGGTGGTGGCGGGGCGGTCGGAGCTCGGAGCTCGGAGCTCGGAGTTCGAGTCGAGCGCCCGACACCCGCCGCCGCCCTGCAGTCCTCCGAAGCCCAGCATCCCGCCGAAGCCCAGCATCCCGCCGCCGCCCGACAACCCGCCGAAGCCCGGCAACCGGCGGCCGGGTGGTGCTGGGCGGCCGGAGCTCGGAGCTCGGAGCTCGGAGCTCAGCGGGCCGGGATGCTCACCGCCAGCACCGGCGCGCCAGCCATGATGCCGAGGTGCACCTGGGGCTGTGAGCGGTCGGTCAGGCCCTTGAGGAATGCCACCGTGGTCCGGGCGGTGGCGATGCCCAGGACGGCGCCGGCCACGGTGTCGCTGGCCCAGTGGGCGTCGTGATAGTGGCGGGACCAGCCGACCACGGTCGCGAGCCCGTAGCCGACGAGCCTGAAGTGGCCCAGGTCGAACTCTTCGTCCAGGGCGGCGGCGACGGCGAAGGCGGCGGCGGAGTGGCCGGACGGGAAGGCGAGCCACGCGTTGTCCCGGGTGAAGGTCAGGGAGCGGAACTCGCGCGGGTCTCCCACCTCCCGGGGTCGGCCCCGGTTGACGGTGGTCTTGATGGCCTCGACGGCCACGCCCGTGGCTGCGGTGCCCGTGAAGACGCGCAGCATCCTTGGCCCGTCGGTGGGCCAGCCGGTCAGGTAGGTCAACCCCGTGGCTGCGATGAACCCGGGCACCAGGACCTCCTCGCCGCCGAGTCGGTAGCCCAGGGAGGCGAGGAGCCCGGGCAGGCCATAGCCGTCCCCTGGCTCCGCCCGTCGCAGTTGCCCGTCCAGGGTCCAGGAGGTGAGCAGTGCCACGCCGGACGCGGCCCAGAACCGGGTCTCGCCGGGGTCCAGCCACTGTGCGGCGGCCGGGCCCGCCGGAGCGAGCGCGGACATCGTGATCACGAGGATCACCATGTGCGCCAGACTGGATGCCCTGCGCATGTCGTCCTTCCCCAGGCTATCGGGGTTGCCTGTTGCGATTAGCGGCTCCACACTGCGGGATGCATGCCGCTCTCATGAATGCCCCGCCGCCCGGGGCCGGTTCCGGCTCACCCGCCATAATCCTCTGTGGTTTCATGGCCACGGGCAAGACCCGGGTCGGCCCGCTGCTGGCGGAGCGATGGGGTACGACCTTCGTCGACGCGGACCAGGCGATCGAGGAGCGCCTGGGTATGAGCGTGTCCCGGATCTTCGCCACGGTTGGTGAGGATGCCTTCCGTTCGGTGGAGCGGCAGGTATGCCAGGAGCTGGCGGAGGGTGATGGGGTGGTGGCGGTTGGCGGGGGCGCGGTGGTTGAGCCCGATGACCTGGCGGTGCTGGCCCGCCGGGCCACGGTGGTCTGCCTGGAGGCGGACGAGGAGACCCTGGCCCACCGGCTCGAGGGCGAGACGGGCCGGCCCCTGGCAGACGACGGCGGCTGGCGCGAGCTGCTGGGCTCGCGTCGGGATGCGTACCGGTCGGTGGCGATCCGTGTGGACACCAGCAGTCGGGCTCCGGAAGACGTGGCGGACGAGATCATGGCGCGACTGCGCTCGCCCCTGGGGCAAGCCAGGCGCCGTCCCGTCCCGGCCCCCGACGGGGAGTACGGTCTGCTCGTGGGCTCCGGGCTCCTGCCAGAGGCGGGTGCCACCCTGCGGGAGCATTCCTTGCCAGCGGGTCGGGCGGCGGGTCGGGCGGTGGTGGTGACCGACGATAGCCTGCTCGAGCTGCATGCGCCCGCCCTGCTCGATTCGCTCCGGAGCGCGGGCTGGGAGCCGGTGGTGGTCCGGGTACCGGTGGGCGAGGCGGCCAAGTCGCTCTCGGAGCTGGCGAGGTTGTACCACGCGCTGGCGGAGCACTACGTGGCCCGGGACGGGCTGGTGCTGGGGCTGGGCGGTGGGGCGGTGGGCGACCTGGCGGGATTCGCCGCGTCGACCTACCTGCGCGGGGTGGCGTACGTGGCCGTGCCCACGACGTTGCTGGCCATGGTCGACGCCGCCATCGGTGGCAAGACCGCGGTGAACCTGCCGCAGGGGAAGAACCTGGTGGGCACCTTCACGTCGCCGCGCCTGGTCCTGTCGGACGTGGCGACGCTGACCACGCTGCCGGCAGCGGAGTGGCGTGCGGGCATGGCCGAGGTGGTCAAGCATGCCCTGATCGCCGGTGGTGAGCTGCTGGACCGACTCGAGGCGGAGCCGCCGTCCCGGCCCCCGTCGCCCACGGACCAGTTGGACCAGACGGTGGCCCTGGTGGACCGGGCCGCGGCCGTGAAGGTGGGGGTGGTGGCCGGGGATTTCCGGGAGCAAGGTCGCCGGGAGGTGCTGAACCTGGGCCACACCTTCGCCCATGGTTTCGAGCGGGCCAGCGGGTGGACCGTGCGGCACGGTGAGGCGGTGGCGGTGGGGCTGGTGGCGGCGTGCCGTACCGCCGCCGAGCTCGGGCTGGCGGAGCCGGGGCTGGCCGACCGCATCCAGTCGCTGCTCAGTGCCCTGGGCCTGCCGGTGGCGCTGGACCTGGACCCGGATGAGGTCCTGGCGGGGATGGCCCATGACAAGAAGCGTCGTGGCGGTCGGCTCCGACTGGTGCTGCCGGAGCGGCCGGGATCGGTGGTCGTCCGGGACGCGCCGGACCGGCGCACCCTGTTGCGCGTGCTGGAGGGCGTCCTCCATGGCTGACCTGCGGGTCACCGGTTCGCCGGGCACCCGGTTCCAGGGTCGGCTCCGGGTGCCCGGGGACAAGTCCATCACCCACCGGGTACTGATGCTGGGCGCCATCGCCCAGGGAGTGACCCGGGTCCAGGACTTCCTGGACGGCGGTGACTGCCAGGCCACCATGGGCGCGCTGGCGGAGCTGGGTGTGCCGGTCGAGCGCCAGGGCACCGCGGCGCTGGCGGTCCACAGCGTCGGCCAGACGGGTTTTCGGGCCCCGACGCTGCCCCTGAACTGCGGGAACTCGGGCACCACCATGCGTCTGCTGGCGGGGCTCCTGGCAGGCCAGCCCTTCGACAGCGTGCTGGACGGGAGCGTGCAGCTCCGGCGTCGGCCCATGTCCCGGGTGACCGAGCCGCTCCGCACCATGGGCGCGCGTATCCAGACGGTGGACGGCCGGGCGCCGCTCCGGGTAGCCGGGTCCCGGCTCACCGGCACGCGCCACCGGCTGGCCGTGCCCAGCGCCCAGGTCAAGAGCGCCCTGCTGCTGGCCGGCCTCTTCGCCGACGGGGAGACCGTAGTCCAGGAGCCGGTGCCCAGCCGTGACCACACCGAGCGGATGCTCCGTGCCATGGGCGCCCCGCTCACGGGCGACACAGGGGCGTGGCACGTTCGTCGCCTCGACCGTCCCCTCCGGCCCCTGGAGCTCCGGGTCCCCGGCGACCCGTCCTCCGCCGCCTTCCCCTGGGCCCTGGCCGCCGCGTCCGGCGGGCGGGTCCGCGTCGAGGGCGTGGGCGTCAACCCGGGTCGGACCGGCTTCCTCCAGGCCCTGGAGGCGATGGGCGCCCGGGTCCAGGTGCTGGGGGGCACCGAGAGGGCGGGAGAGCCGGTGGCGGACGTGGAGGTGACGGGAGGCGGGCTGCGCGGCGTCACGCTCGGCGGCGCCCGGATCGTGGCCATGATCGACGAGCTGCCGGTCCTGGCGGTGGTGGCCACGCAAGCGGAGGGAGAGACCGTGGTCCAGGACGCCGGCGAGCTTCGGGTCAAGGAGTCGGACAGGATCGACGCCCTGGTGGCGGAGCTGACGCGGCTGGGTGCCGCCATCGAGGCCCGCCCCGATGGTTTCGTGGTCAGGGGCCCCTGCCGGCTCCGGGGCGCCATGGTGGACAGCCGGGGCGACCACCGGCTGGCGATGGCACTGGCCGTGGCTGGCGCGCTGGCGGACGGGGAGACCATCATCGGAAAGGGAGATTGCTTCGCCGACTCGTATCCCGGCTTCGACGGGGCCATGCGGGAGAGCGGGGTGCGGGGGCTGAGCGTCGAGCGGTACGGGAGGTGACATGCTGGCCAGGTTGAGGCTGCTGACGGCGGGAGAGAGCCACGGCCCGCAGCTCACGGCGGTCCTGGACGGGATGCCGGCGGGGCTCGAGGTGCCGACTGAGGCCATCGACGCGGAGCTGGCCCGGCGGCAGCGGGGCTACGGCTCGGGCGGCCGCATGCGCATCGAGCGGGACCGGGTGGAGATCACCGGCGGCGTGATGGCGGGTCGGACCACCGGCGGCCCCATCTCGTTACACGTCCGGAACCGTGACTGGGAGAACTGGCGGGACCGGGAGATCGAGCCCATGACCCGGCCGCGTCCGGGCCACGCGGACCTGACCGGCGCCATCAAGTACGGGCACCGGGAGCTGCGGCTGAGCCTGGAGCGCTCCAGCGCCCGGGAGACGGCGGCGCGGGTGGCGGCAGGCGCGGTCTGCCGGCTCCTGCTGGAGGAGTTCGGGATCCGGGTGGGCGGCTATGCGGTCCGGATCGGTAGCGTGGCTCTGGACCTGCCCGCCGTCGCCCATGACCATGCCTACGCCGCCCGGTTCACCGCCGCTCTCGAGAACGAGCTGGCCTGCCCCGACCCCGGGGCGGCGCCGGCCATGCGGGATGAGATCAAGCGCTGTCGCAAGGAGCGGGACACACTGGGCGGCGTGCTGGAGGTGGCGGCGCTGGGATTGCCGCCCGGGCTCGGCAGCTACGCCCAGTGGGACCGGCGCCTGGACGCCCGCATCGCCGGCGCCATGCTCTCCATCCAGGCCATGAAGGGCCTGGAGATCGGGCCGGCCTTCCACAACGCCGGCCGGCGGGGTAGCCAGGTCCAGGACGAGATCATGAGGGACGACGACGGGCGCCTCTACCGCCCGACGAACCGGGCGGGAGGCCTGGAGGGCGGCATCACCACCGGCGCGCCGCTGGTGGTCCGCGTCGCCATGAAGCCCATCAGCACCACGCTGGAGCCCCGCCGGACCGTGGACCTGGCCACGGGTGAGGCCACGGGCACCACATACGAGCGCAGCGACTTCTGCGCGCTGCCCAGGGCCGTGCCCATCGCCGAGGCCATGCTGGCCCTGGTCCTGGCCGACGCGCTGCTGGAGAAGCTGGGCGGCGACAGCGTCGAGGAGCTGCGGCCCCGGTTCGACGCGCTGCGGCAGGCGAGGACCGGGGATCTGCCCATGGATGGAGAGGCCTGGCGGTTCTGAAATCGGGAGCCGGGAACCGGGGACCTCGAATCGGGAACCCCGGACCGCTCCAGCACCCTCGCGGCTCTACCAGGCGACGGTCCCGCCGTTGGCCACCACCAGGTTCCTGAGCAGGGGCTGCACCGAGCCCTGTTCGAAGGCTTCGCTCACCGCGGTAACCAGCCGCTGCGGACTGAGCCAGTAGTCGGAGTCCGGGTGCATCGAGTTCAGGAGCCCCGCCACCGCCTGGCGCGCCAGGTCGTGGTGCCCGCCCAGCTCCAGGGCCAGCGCCTGTTCCAGGGTGAGGCTGCGGGGCAGGCCCTGCGTGTTCACGACGGAGAACCGGGCGAAGAACCGGTCGCGAGGACGGACGGGTGCCGGCCACTGCTCCGGGTGGGTCTGCCAGTAGGCCGGTGAGCGGGCGGTGTCCACGGGTCCTTTGCCACGGCGGCGCTCGGTCTGGTGGTCGGTGCTGGCCATTCCCAGCTCCTTTCAATCGTGGCGCACCGGCCTCACGGCCGGGTGCCCCTGCAGGGGGGATGTGCGGTTACTGTTCCTGCGGGTATGCCTGAGGGAGTGCCGCCTCCGCGCTCGCCGGCCCTGCCACATCACAGCCAGCGCACAGGTTCGACCGATATGCCAGCGGTCCCCGCACGGCGCCCCGGCTCTTCCGGAGCGATCGCGCAAACTGCCGGCCGACTGCCTGGTGAGCTGTGGCGTCACCCGCCCGGCGCCACGAGGTCCGTCGGCACCGGCTGGATGAGCCGCTGGATGACAAGATGGCATCCGCCTTCGGCGGAGTACAAGACTCTTACCTGACACCTCTTACGTGGGACGGGAAGGAGGCGCCCCTCCCCCGGTACGAGGGAGGGGCGGTTCAGGTCATTCCTGTGGCCCGAAGTCCGGGTCCGGGATGCCGGCGTTCACGTGAGCGATCACGTGGATCGTGCCGGTGACGCCGTCATTGATGTAATACTGCCCGGGGGCCGTGGTCGGGCTGCCGTTCCGAAGCAGCGGGAACATGCCCGCGTCCGCGTAGACCGCTTCGCCCTCGAAGAGGACGTCGAGGCCTGCCAGCGGGACGAACTCGTACACGAAGCCGCCGACCCCGCCGGTGTAGGTTAGCTCGAAGTGCCCTACGAGCATGCCCTTGTCGATGTCGCACTGGGCGGCGCCGGCATACAGCGGCCAGTTCGCCGGCTCGTAGGGGTTCGGGATCTCGTTGCTCCAGCCCCAGTTGTTGAAGCCGTTGTCGCAGAACGACTTGGCGTTGTCGCCCAGGTCCTCGCCGAAGGCCCAGGCGCTATCGAACTCGTAGCACTGGACGTTGACCTTGAGGATGGCGTCGGCGTCCTGGCCGGTCTCCACGATGGAGGCGGTGTTGTCGTACTGGAAGCTGCCGCACGCTGGCTGGCCGTAGTCCTCGTACGCGAAGTCCTTGTCGTACGTGAACAGGTCGCCGTAGGGCGCGGTCACCGTGCCCAGGGCCACTTCGCCGAACAGATCGCTGATGTCCTTGACGTTGACCGTCTTGTACAGCTCGGTCTCCGGGTCGCCGAACGCCCAGTCCGCGGTGGCGCCGTACGTGTTGGGATCATCTTCCACCAGCACGGCCACCGAGTTGGTGCCGTAGTCGTCGGCCGTGACTGTGCCGTCGGGGAATTCGACCCGGTAGGTGCACTCCAGCACCTCACCCGCGGCGATGGTGTACGGCAATGTGAAGCCTTCGCCGCAGTCCACGGTGATGTCGTCGTACCCGGGGAAACCCAGGTCGTCGGTTATGGACGTGATGACCTTGCTGGTCGTGGAGATGTTCTCGATCTCGATATCCCCGTAGACCACGAAGTCGCTGTCGGTGTAGCCCTCGTACGTCACGTCCACCTTCCAGGTGGCCGTCTCGTTGCCGCTCCCGTCGGTGAACAGCCAGATCTTCGGGGTGTCATCATCGACTGTGTACTCGTTCTCCGTCTCCACGAACTTGTCGATGTCCCACTCGTGCTCGCGGTCGAACTCCGTGAACGCGGTCTTCCGGACGTCGAGCGACAGCCCATCTCCGGGGCAGTAGTCGGAGATCACCAGGCCGCCGCCGGTGCCAGGCGCCCCGCCGTACAGGTAGATCGTGGCTTCGAGGTCGTCGATGTCCTCGAACGGCGTATAGAAGTGCCACACGTTGGCGTTGAGCGGCTCACCGGGATCGTACGAATCGCCGTTCACGACCAGCACGGCGTGGGTCGAGGCGCCCTTGGTGGCAAAGATCCAGTGGATCCAGCCGGAGCCCGCGTCGTAGAGTGGGAACCGCGGATCGTCTGCGTCCGGGACGCGGCAGCGCTCCGAGTCGGAGCCACGACCGTCCCAGTCTTCCGTGTACGTCGGGTCGCCCAGGTTGAACGACGCGCCGTCGGGTTCCAGCAGGTTCGGCGAGGTGGTCGTGTCGTTACACGCCGTATACGCGAACACGGCGAGCAGGAGCACGAGGGGGGTAGTCCATTTCATGG
>SLCC01000156.1 GCA_007126035.1 Gemmatimonadota bacterium | reverse complement strand
GGCGGTGTGGGTAGGAATGTTTGAAGCGCATCCCTTCCATACCACCTCGAGAAGGCGGTGTCCATTGCCCTCTCAGCTCACCTCTCCGTCAATCCGTGCACGGAAATCGGAGAAGACCCCGAAACTCGAAACTCGGAAACCGGAACTCGGAACTCCGGGTTCCGGGTTCCGGCCCCACCGACCGCGTCCCCTTGGCTGGTAGGGGCTGCGTATCACCAGTTCCCCCTTGGCTGCATATGTGGCATTGGGGCTATCCATGTAAGCGGAGTGCATATGCGGGCCGCGCGCGAGCCACCGGCGGGACCGGATCCCCACCCCTTGGCGCGACAGTCCTGGCTCATATGCTTGAACCGCCACGCCTGTGCATCCCCCTCGCCGAGCACTGGCGGACGGACCTGGCCCGGAGCTCAGTGCGTCCGACGGTGAATGACCCCGACCCGGACCAACTCGCCCTCCGGTCCCGGCGGGCTAAGCCTATCCGCCAGTTGGTTGTGCCCTTATCTTGAACTGGTTTTTGGATCAATGTCCCTCACGCAGTGGCTCAGCATGCGCCTCCACGATTTCATCGATGGCCACCGTGAGCAGATCCTGGAGGAATGGGAATCGTTTGCCCGCACGGCCTCGCCCGCGAGCCACACCATGGACATCGTGGCGCTGCGTGACCACGCCGACGAGATGCTGACGGCCATCGCCGGGGACCTAAGGACGGCTCGGACCCGGTCTCAGCAGACGGAAAGGGCGAGGGCCCGCGCCGCGAAGACCGATAACGTCGCCACGGCGCCCGAGAAGCATGGTGCCGGGCGGGCGGAGAGCGGTTCAGTGTCGAGGAGATGGTGGCCGAGTACAGGGGTCTGCGGCTGAGCGTGCTCAGCCTCTGGACCGAGGAGCTGGGTCAGCTCGAGGCCGAAAACATCGCGGACCTGATCCACTTCAACGAGGCCATCGACCAGTCCCTCGCCGAGTCTGTGGCCGGGTTCACCGGGACTGTCGAGGAAGCCAAGGAGATGTTCCTCGCGATCCTGGGCCATGATCTCCGGACCCCGCTGGGAGCCATCTACACCTCGGCTGAATTCATGCTCGATGGGCGCACGCTCGAGGAAAGGGACCGCTCGCTTACGATTGGGATCGCCAGGAGCGCCAGGCGGACGGTCGCAATGGTGGGCGACCTTCTCGATTTTACCCGCAGCCGCCTCGGCGGCGGGATCCCCCTGGTTCGCCAGGAGACGGACCTTGGAAGGCTCCTTCGCGAAGCGGTCGAGGAAACCTCCGCGGCTTACCCGCACCACAAGTTCGAGCTGGACACGCTCGAAGAACAGAGAGGGGAGTGGGACGCCGCACGGCTCAGTCAGGCGCTGACCAACCTGATCGTCAACGCGTGCGAGCATGCCGCGCCGGGGATCAGCGTCGCCGTCGGTTTCGCCGACGCGGGCGACCACGTCACGGTCACCATCCACAACATGGGCGCCCCGATCCCCGGGGATCGACTCGATGGTCTGTTCAATCCTATGAAGGCCCGGAGGGGCGGCTCCATGGCCGTGTCGGGTGGGCCCACCGGGAACCTCGGGCTCGGTCTCTACATCGCCGAGCGGATCGTGCACGCCCACGGTGGCTGGATCGAGGTGGAATCCGCCGAGGGCACGGGTACGACCTTCAGGGTACAGCTACCGCGGCGGGGGTAGCGTCTTTCCCGCTTGGCTCGAACCAAGCACCTGCCGAGCAACCGCGGCGGCGACTCGCGCGTCTGCGGCTCCAGATCGTCGAGCTTCTGGCTCCGGTCAAATGGATACCCCCACATGTGGTAAACTCGACGAGGATCAGCCGCGCTCGGAATGCTTGCCGAGTTGACCAACGACCCCCCAGCGGGCTTGCGGCTCTGGCCGCGGCGTTCGGCCGCCCGACGAGACGGGTTCGGCAGGAGGTGGGAGGTGGCAGGCTGGTCCAGCGGCGAGGTCGACCGGTGACAACGCAACTACCGGCGCTCCGGCCGACCTTCCTTTCGCGGTTTTCCTTCCAGGGCGAGGATAACCGTGTAAGGGTCCGTCGCGGCGGCAGGAGTGTTCCGGGTTGTCACCGGATACCGGGGTCAACGCAACACCGGCCGGGAGCCGACCACTTCCGTGGTGAGTTGTCACCGCTCCCGTCCCTGCGGAGCCTCGACACCCGCCCAGGCCGAGCATAGAGAAATGGAGGAACGTCCTCGCTGTCCTGCCCCTTGGCCCAAGAAGGGTGACGGCTTATGGTGGATCATGTTTTTCGCACCCGGAACTCCTTGATGCCCCACGTACTCCGGACGTCGCTGATCCTGCCCCGTCCTCGCCCGGAGGTGTTCGAGTTCTTCTCGGACGCGGCGAACCTGGAGCGGATCACGCCACCGTCGTTGCGCTTCAGTATCGTGACGCCCCAGCCCATCGAGTTGAAGGCGGGTGCCCGGATCGAGTACCGGCTGAAGCTGCTGGGCCTACCGTTCGGCTGGCTGACGGAGATCACGGTCTGGGACCCGCCGTTCGAGTTCGTGGACGAGCAGCTCCGCGGCCCGTACCGCGAGTGGCGCCATCGCCACACGTTCCGGGAGGTGGAGGGCGGGACGGAGATCGAGGACGAGGTCCAGTACCGGCTGCCCTTGTCGCCCGTGGGTGACCTGGCGCTTCCGTTGGTACGGCGCCAACTCGACGGCATCTTCCGGTTCCGCCAGCGCCAGGTCCGCCGGATTCTCACAGGGCATTGAGCCTGGCCGGGTCGCCTGGCTGATTCCTTCCCTCCGATCTGCGCGGGTCTACCCTGGTCTCCGCGGGCCTGAGCCGGCAGCCCGGGTCGGAGCCGGCTCGAGCCGGTTTGTGCGTATCTGCGCGGGTCGGACCAGTGTCCATTTCCGGGACCCGTCGTGCCACATCCGGACACCTCCCCGATCAGTCGTAAGGCTAATAACTGTTGGGCGACAAGGGATTCTCATTGTTTGCCACCGGGAATGCTTGTTGAAGCTGTCGCCCCGTTGCACACGATGCACTCCGGCCGTGCAGCCGCATCCGCCACGGGTCGGAGCGCTGCACCACCTCACAGTGGAGGTAGTCATGAATAGGGTTACCGCGGTGGTCATCGTCCTCTTCTGTCTCATTGCCGGCATGGGCACCAGCGTGGTCGCCCAGGAGACAGAGAGGCCGATCCGGATCCTGCTCACCTATGGCGGGCACGGCTTCGAGGAAGGGCCGTTCTTCGCCATGTTCGACGCCCTGCCAGGCATCGAGTACACCAGGGCCCCGCTCCCTGCACGGGCGGACCTGTTGCGGCCCGGCCTCCAGCAGCAGTACGACGTGATCGTCAAGTACGATATGGCCAGGGGCTTCACGCCGGAGCAGCGGGATGCGTTCGTGGCCCTGCTGAGTGAGGGTATCGGCCTGGTCTCGCTCCACCACAACATCGGCGCCCACTCTGACTGGGAGGAGTTCGCCCGGATCATCGGCGGCCGGTTCTTCTTCAACGAGACCACGATGGACGGCCGTACCTATCCTCCCTCGACGTGGTCTCAGGGCGAGACGATCCGGGTGACGGTGGCGGATCAGGACCACCCCATCACCGCGGGGATCGAGGACTTCGAGATCGTCGACGAAACGTATGGTGGCTTCTTCACCACGGCCGATCGTCACGTCCTCCTCCGGACGGACCACCCGAAGAACGATCCCGACGTAGCCTGGACGCTCCGGTACGGGAACAGCCCGGTGTTCTTCCTGATGCTCGGCCATTGCAACCTGGCATGGCAGAACCCCGTCTATCCTCGCCTGCTGGAGCAGGGCATCCGCTGGGCCGCCGGCCGGTCACTTCCGCCCGTGGCGGCAGGCGACGGCGCCCGCCGGAATGACGACCGAGGCCAAGGTTTGGAGGACCTTCAATGAGCAAAACACCTCTTTATACTGTGCTGGCAATCGCCATCCTGTTGGTACAAAAGGCGGCGACTCCCGTCCCTCTCATTGCCCAGAATGACAGTGCATTCCGGAACCTGGGGATCAAAGCCTCCAGCGAAGATGTGACGGTTGAGCTGGTGGGGACATATTACGAAGGCAACGCGAATCACCTGCGCGTGAAAGCCCATAACCACGCCGAAACCTCCATCATGGTCGCCGTGGATGTAAGGAGGGGGTCCACCCTGTGGTTTCCGGCTGCAATCCAGACCCAATTCTGTTTGCCGGTCGACCGTGGGAAGCACGAAGCGGTGGACATCCCTTTCCCGCTGGACTTCTGGAAGTTCTATCCCGACTCCGAGACGTCGCTGGCAGTAATGGTATCCAGCACCCAAGAGCGCTCGGGATTTCCGCAGGTGCTGAGAGCGTACGACCCGTATATCCCCCGCTGGAATCTCTGTATTCGGGAGCCGGATTTCAGGCCGGGTGAGACCGTATACCAGGCGCGGTTCCCGACCGATTCGCTGTTTGATCGTTTCTATGATCCGGAAGAGCATTTCCATGTGCACCGGTCACCTTCATTCGACGTCTACGTGCATAGACGATCACTGGCCAGGGAATACGCCGAAGACATCATCCGGCGCCGGGAATGCGCCTTCCAGCAGATAACGGAGCTATTGGGCGTCGAACACCATGGGAGGATACGCCTGGTCTTCTACCCCGACGACGAGACCAAGGCAGAAGACACAATGCATCGGGGTGCGGGCTATGCCTGGCGGACGAACGTCGTGGAGATCTACAGCGAGGAAGTGAAGCTGGACGACTTCCACGAGATAGCGCACGTGGTAGTGGGCCTGATCGGCTCACCTCCGGCCATGCTCAATGAGGGATTCGCAGTCCATATTTCTGAAGCACTCGGTGCGGCGGCATTGGAATCTTTTGGCCACGGGGGTCGAACAATCGACCAGGCGGTCAAGTACCTCCATGCCAGAGGAAAGCTGCTGCCAATCGGGGAGAGCTTCGGTTTCACGGAGATCGGCAGCGAAGCCTCGCGCGGGGCCATTTCCTACCCCCAAGCCGCCTCCTTTACCAGGTTCATCATTCACTCCCACGGGTACGGTGTCTTCGGAAGACTGCTGGCGGAGCTCAGGAATTCCAGCGAGCCGGAGGTGATCGCACAGAACAAGGCGGTGTTCCGGGAGATCACCGGGATCAGCCTTCAAGAACAGGCTGACCGCTGGCTCGAGTCGTTGAATGCCATTCAGGATCACGACCTGGAAGCAGCACTGGAGACCTGAACCACTGTTCTGGAGCAATGGCCGCCCTGCTATTACGCGATCTGGAGTACGCTGGCCGGGCGATCCGGCGGAGCCCGGGCTACGCGGCGGTCGTGGTCGCCTCGCTGGCGCTGGGGATTGCGGGCACCACCACGGTATTCAGCGTGATGAACCCGTACCTGCTCCGGGAGCTACCGTTCGGCGATTCTGACCGGCTGGTGCAGCTGGCGCAGGTGAATCCTCAAACCATGACCGACTGGATCGACCAGCGTCTTTCGCTGGCGCAGTACGAGGACTGGAAGGCGCGCAGTCGCGCGTTCGAAGACATGGCCGCGTACAGCTACAGGCAGCGGAACCTGACTGGCGATGAGGGCGCGGAGCGGGTGATGACGGGCCTGGTCACCGGCAACCTGTTCTCGGTTCTGGCGGTGCAGGCGGTGGTGGGGCGGACGCTGACCCCCGAGGACGCTCGGCCTAACGCCGATCACGTGGTGGTGCTGGGCCACGGTCTCTGGTCGCGGCGTTACGGCGCGGATTCCGGGGTGATAGGCCGACCCGTGCACATCGACGGCGTGGCACACACGGTGGTCGGGGTCACGCCGCCGGATTTCAACTTTCCGTGGAACGAAGTCAAGATGTGGACGCCAGTGGCCGTTGAGGAGGCACTCGGTTCGCGTACTCTGTTCAGCCATATCCCGGTGGGGCGCCTGGCTCCGGGCTGGACGGCGGAGCTCGCCCGTGAGGAGTTGGCGGGTATCCAGCGGGAGTTGAGCATCGAGTATCCGGAGGTTGACGGCCGGTTCCCGGGAGTGACTGTTCGGCCGTTGCGAGAGGCGCTCAACTGGAGCTACGACACGATAGTCCTGTTGTTCACGCTGCTGCTGAGCGTGATCGTCGCGGTGCTCCTGGTGGCCTGTGTGAACGTGGCCGCGCTGACCATGGCCCGGAACACGGCGCGGGTTCCCGAGATTGCCGTACGGACGGCTCTCGGTGCCGGCCGCGCCCGGCTGGTGCGGCAGTTCCTGATCGAGAGTCTGGTGCTGGCTCTGGCTGGCGGGGTGGTAGGCCTCTGGCTCGCCCACGCGGCGGTCAGTGTGATCGGGGCCCGCCTCTCGGAGAGCTGGTACCGGGTCGGTACCGCCACCATCGACGGGCGGGTGCTGCTGTTCTCAGCGGTGCTGACACTGGTTACGCCGTTGCTGTTCGGTCTGCTGCCGGCGCTCACGGCGGCGCGCGCAAGACCGTCTGACGCGCTGAAAGTGTGCGGTCGCGGCGCGGGGGTGGGACGTGTCACGGTGCGCGGGCGGCAGAGCCTGGTGGTGGCGCAGGTGGCGCTGGCGGTGGTGCTGCTGACGGCAGCCGGGCTCATGATTCGCAGCTTCCACAACGTGCAGCGGGTCGAGCTGGGCTTCCAGGCGGGCAGGTTGCTCACCATCGAGCTGTCGCCGCCGGTCCACGACTACCCGGAGCCGGAGGCGGTGGAGGCGTATTACGAACGTGCCGCCGGCGCCCTGACGGGGCTGGCCGGCGTGCGCGCCGTTGCGTCTACCTGGTTGCTGCCGCTCAACCACGAGAACATCACCTTCCAGTTCACGGTGCCGCAGGATGCCGGTCGTCCGCGCGAGGAATGGCCGGTGGCTCTCCAGGCCCGCACCGGCGCTGGCTACTTCGACGCCATGGGAATCCCGTTCGTGGCCGGTCGCGATTTCGGCAGCAGCGATTCCGCCGATGCTCCGCCGGTGGCTATAGTGAACCGGACGTTGGCGGAGTGGTATTGGCCGTCGGAGAGCCCCCTGGATCAGACTCTACTGCTGGCGATGGGGCGCGAGCCCGTAGCCGCGACGGTGGTGGGCGTGGTGGAGGATGTGCGTCATATCGGCTTGACCGGCGACTTGCGGCCGCAAGTCCATCTTCCCCTCACCCAGGCGCCGGCGCGCCGAAGGTTCGTGGTGGTATCCACTGCCGGCGAGCCGACCGCGCTGGCCGCTGCGGTTCGGGACGCGCTGGCCGCCGTGGACCGGGACCTGCCCGCCACCATCCGGCCGATGCGAGACATTGTGCGCGAGAACGACTTCCAGTGGCGCATCGGCTCAGCCGCGCTCGCCGCCTTCGGCGCCATGGGGCTACTGCTGGCCGCACTCGGGATCTACGGCCTCATCGCCTACTCGGTCGCTCGGCGCCGCCGCGAATTGGGCATCCGGCTGGCCCTGGGCGCCACGGCCCGAATGGTCCGCCGCCAGGTCATGACCGAAGGGCTCAGACTTACCGGGATCGGCCTCGCCGCCGGTGCTGTCCTCTCCCTGGCGATGGGCCGGCTGCTGGCGTCGCAGCTCTACGGCGTGGGGCCAATAGACCCGTTGATTCTCTTGCTCGTGCTGCTGCTGTTCATCCTCGTGGCCGCCGCAGCATGCGCCCGACCCGCGGCCACCGCGGCGGCGCTGGCACCCCACGATCTGCTACGCGACGAATGATTCGGCCTCAACCGCTTCTCCGCTGCCACGGCCCAGGGCCACAGGCGTAGGGGCGCCTCACGGCCGAGACGCACCCAGGCGTTTCGAGGAGAAGCCCCATATGTGCGAAAACGGAACAACCCATCCCGCTACCGAACACCAAGACCGAGGCCGCCACTGCGACGAG
>SLCC01000025.1 GCA_007126035.1 Gemmatimonadota bacterium | reverse complement strand
GACGCGGGTGAGACAGTTCCACCTCCCCACACGCATCAGGCCCCCGCTCTCCACTTCCTACCCGTGCCCAACCCCAAAGGGAGTCGATCCGAGCGAAGCGAGGAGAGCGAGGATCCGCCGCCAGGCGGACCGCAGCTCAACCCGCGTCCGGATCGCGAAGCGAGACGGGGACGCGGGTGAGACGGGTCGAGCGCGCGGATGGCAAAGCGCCCGCAATCCGAAGATCACCGGGCGCTTCATGGAGCCGGCGGGAGTCGATCCGGAGCGCCAGCACACCTCTGGAGCGAAGCGAGCGCACGCCGTCATCAGCGGAGGACGACGATTCGGGCGCGACAGATGCACCAGAGCCCAGTCTCTCTTTCGAGAGCCGGGCTCTGGCAGTGGAGCCGGCGGGAGTCGAACCCGCGTCCGCCAGGCGGGATCGAACCAACGTATCGTATTCCAGCGAAACAGCTTACAATCCAAGGGTCAACGCCAGTGTTACCCTGACTGTTACCCCGTTCGCCTGCTAGGGTTATTGACCCCGCGCAGTGGTGGAGGCCGGGCTCCTACTGGAACCTGCTGGGGTGGCGGCTAGTGTCACAGCGCACCAGGGGACGGTGGACCCACGAAGAAATCGGAAGAGCTGGTCCGCGTGTGCTGGAGCACCACGCTGCCGTCGGGCAGGGTGGTGAGGACTTTCCGGTGGACGGAGAGCCCCGACCACGCCGGGGCTGGCTGGGCGGTGCCGCGGTTGATGCTCGGGTGAGACACGGGCTGGCAAAGGGGGAACTCGGGAGACTCTTCGACCTCGTAGAACACCACAACGTCCAGGAGCTTCTCCACCGGGACGCGGGCGTAGGTCCGGGTGATGGGAGCGGGCGTGATCCGTTCCAGGGTCTCCGTCACCACCGGATCCGCGACGAAGGCCACACCGTTGATGGCGAATAGCAGTCCACGATTCAGGGGGTGAGGGAGAAGTCCGTCCGGGATCATGTCCGGCACCGCCGGGTTGTCCACGTCCCCCGGCCCCCGGAACTCGAAATCGGCGGTTCGCAGATCGAGAGCGGAGGGCGCGAAAGGCCGATGATCGATGGCGTCGGTGGCGATGACCACTGCCTCCCCCGGCGCGAGCGGGTGGTCGGTCCCCGATCCCGGAAATCGCTCCCACACGATGGACCAGATCCCTCCGGGGTCGGCGCGAACGTGACTGTAGACGTTGCACGGCTGGAGGGGGGGCATGTCCAACAGAACCTCGAACCCCTGCCCGATGATCTTGCCATCGAGGTAGATGGTGGTGTCGCCGTTGTTGTACAGCTCGATGAAGCCGCCGAAGTGGTAGGACCCGACCTGGTTCGCGGCCAGATGGACGGGAAAGTGAAATTCACTGATCACGAGGGATCGGCGGACGCTGGCCGGGACCAGCACCTCGACGACCGGGGAGAAGGCGGAGACGTGGATCCGGTCGTCGACCAGGAGAGAGACCGCGCCCAGAGCCGCGGCAGCTTCCCTCTCCTCGGGCGACAGCTCTCTCTCGATCGAGATCGCATGGGAACCCACGGGCACCTCGGCGAAGGAGGCGACGCCTGCCTCATCGGTAACCCGTTCGTCGGCCCAGGTGCCTCCGTCCTCGTCGTCCAGGGCGATCCGGACCCGCGCGCCAGGGACTCCCACGCCGCTCCACCCCAGCGCCTGGGCCACGGCACTGTCTGGCGTGATGGCCCGGACCTCGAGGTCGACGGCGTCAGGTGCCTGCAGTTCGTACGTGATGATCTCGCCGAACTCACATGCCGGAATAAGCAGAATCGAAACGAGGAAAAGCGACCCCCGTGAAAGTGATTGATGAAACATGCCGAGCAGCCTCCGGGATCCTCGCATCAACCCGCGCCCTGATGAAACTTGACGAATTGTATTTGCGGACGCAATAATATTAGGTACTGCCGCTCTAACCAGAACATGCACAATGTGCGGTGGTGCTGGGGGTACGCGGTCGGTTCCACTCCCTGACGTCGACCGGAGGCGTCCCTGAGACACCGGAGGAGATGGATCTCGATGCTGGACGGCTTCCTCGAACGGACAGGCCGTATGGCTGTGCCGGTTCTGGTGGTGGCCTGCGGCTTGGTGACGGCGCTGGCGCTCCGGATCGACGGCCTTGAGAATCAGCTCCGGGACGAACGCCGGCAGGCGTCTCTCCCTCACGTTGGATCCTTCCTACCGATCCAGTCCGTTACGTTTGCCGACGGCAACCAGGTGGAATTGGGCTCCCCGCCCCCCGGCCGCCTTCAGTTGCTCTTCGCGTATTCCCACACCTGCGAATATTCCCGGCTTTCCTCACCGATCTGGTCAAACCTGGTTGACCAGATCCGACGTGCAGGATTGCCCGTCGATGCCATTGCCGTCCTGGTGGATGATCCGCATTTGCCGATCCCGGACGGAATTGAGCCGTGGGAGCCAAGCGCCGGGTTCGTGAGCCTCCCGGACGACCGCAGTAGGTACCTGTACCGCACCCGTGTCGTCCCGCAACTCGTGGTCGTCGACTCATCAGGGCAGGTGGTGTACGTCCGCACGGGTGTATTCGAATCAGCCGCAGCACAGGATTCCGTGTTTGCCCACTTGGCAAGTCTGACGCACCCTCTCGAGGGCGTTCGAGCACACCGAGGGGGAGAAAACCCCACCCTGGAGGAACCATGAAACGGACGCTCACAAAGCTGGTTCAGTTGGCGGTCGTGGCGGTGGTGATAGTAAGCCTGTCGTTCGGAGCGCTCAAGGCCGTGCCTATGACTGGCGGCTTCGATGACTGCCCCAATGATGGGTATAATTCCTTCGGGGAGTGCGTGTCGCCGACCTGGTGTCAGCGACAGTGTGAGTTTGTGCTTGGGTGGCTGGGCTACTGCGATGAACAGAACTGTTGCCTGTGCATGCACTGACTCCGAGACGGGCCGGCCACTCCCCACGCCCGTGCGTCCCAGCCATGGCAGTGTTGGGATGGCTCATAATCGGACTGTTCGCTTCCGCGGCCCCTTCCGCGGTGGCCGCCGCCGTCTATCAGCAAGTCCCCACCAGCGGCGCGGTGATCACCGGCCGTGTCATCGATGCCGCAACCGGAGAGCCGCTTTCGGGCACGCTGGTGAGCGTTGAGGGCACGGCGCTCCAGGTGGTGTCCGACGCCACCGGGAATTATCGGATTCCCCAGGTGCCCCCGGGGCCCCAGGTCCTGCGGGCCGAGCGGCTAGGGTACGCCACTGCCCGGATCAGCATTGTGGCGGTGGCCGGGCAGGCGCTGGAGCGGGAGATCTCCATGGCGAGCAGCGCCCTGGAGCTCGGTGGGATCCTCGTAACCGCCGATCCCACCGGACGCGGGCGAGGCGAGCTGGGGACTGCCACCGTCATCGACCGCGAGGCGATTCGCCACCAGACGGCCGCTGGCCTGGCCGGCGTCCTCGAGCTCGTCCCGGGTGTGGTGCTCCAGCCGCCGGGGCTTGGCGGCGTGCAACAGTTCGGGCTGCGGTCCGTCCCCACATCGTCGCTCGGTCCCGGAGCGGTGGGCCCCAGCGCCGGGGACCTGGCCTCGGCCGGGACCCTGATCGTGCTGGACGGTGTCCCACTGTCGAACAACGCCAATCTCCAGTCCCTGGGCCCGCGGGGCGAGGTTTCCCTGCCCACGTCGGCCGGGGGTGGCGTGGACCTTCGGCGGATTCCCGCCTCCATGATCGAGCGAGTGGAGGTGATCCGGGGGGTGCCGTCGGCGCGTTACGGGGACCTGACCCAGGGTGCCGTGATCGTGGACACCCGAGCGGGCGCAATCACTCCCGAACTGGCGTTCCGGAAGGATCGTCACACCACAGAGGCGAGCAGCCTCGCCGGTCGGTCTCTGGGCGAGACACAGGTGTTCACGGGCCTCCTGAACGTGGCCCGAACCGGACTCAATCCGGGGCGCGGCTGGGATGAGGCGTACCGGGTGGCCGGCCAGCTCTCGCACCGGTTCACCACACGGGGATTGGACAGCACTGCAGGGGGGGGCGGGCTCACGCTTGACACCCGGATCGACGTTTTCCGGTTCGTCCAGGACAACCCTGAGGACCCCGAGATCGCTCCGGGAAGGGAGACCATGGTCCGGGATGCGGGGGTGCGTATCACGGAGCGACTCCTGCTGGATCGTGGCTCGGCCGGGCGCCTCGAGGTAGCCATGGGCCTGGACCGGCAGTGGCAGCGTTCCTTTACGCGAACACCGGTGACGCGGGTGGCCCTGCCTGTGACCACAGCCCTGGAAGAGGGGCGAAACATAGGCCGCTTCATCGACGGCAGCCAACCGGCGGAGATCCACCTGGACGGCGCACCGTCCCTATTTTTCACCCGTGCCGAAGCAGGTCGGGAAGCCCGGTGGCTGGGCTTCGACCATTCCCTGCGGGCCGGAGTGGAGCTCCGCCGGGAGTGGAACGCCGGGGCGGGCTACAGCTTCGACCTGGAGTTGCCGCCCCAGGCCAGCTACAGCCCGGTGGAGGGGTTCGATCGCCCCCGCCGCTTTGGCGACATCGCGGCGCTGGCCACTTCGGGCATCTACCTGGACGACCGCATGGTGCGCAGCTGGGGTGGGGGTCATCTCATGGTCCAGGCCGGTGTGAGGACCGACCTCCTCCATGACGGCGGCCACTGGTTGAGCGGTGCCCGGGACGCGGTCCTCCAGCCCCGGTTGAGCGTTGAACTCGCACCCCGTTACTGGATACGCCTTCGCGCGGGTGCCGGTCGAACGGCCAAGCATCCCACGGTCTCCCAGCTCTCCCCCGCCCCGCAGTACCACGACATGGTGAACGTGAACTGGTACGCAGATGATCCCGAGGAGAGGCTCGCGGTGATCACCACGTTCATCCTGGATCCGACGAACCCCGAGCTTCGCCCGGCCGTGACCGACATGGGCGAGGCGGGCTTCGAGCTGGGTTTCGGACACACGGGTGGTGCCCTGGCGGTGACCGCGTTCCGGGACCGGGTGCGAGGTGCCATCGGCTTCGACCGCGAGCCGAGGCTGCTTCTCCGGGATCGATACGAGCTTGCCGACTCGACACTCGGCACCGGGCGCCCGCCCCAGATTATCGAGCCCGCCGCTGGCTCCGACCCCGTGCCGGTGATTCTCCTGCGTCCCACCAATGCCATGGAAATGGAAACAAGCGGGATCGAGGCCACCCTCTCGCTTCCGGAGATCCCTTGGCTGAAGACGCGCGTGGAAATGCATGGTGCGCTGGTCCGAACCCGCCTGGCCTCAACCGCCATCGAGGTGGGGTCCGGGTTCGGGACCTTCCAACTCGACGAGCGGATTCCTCGCGCACCCTGGTGGGACGGCTCCACCCGCACCGGTGAGCGGGCGCTGGTGACGTGGCGCCTGGTCCACCACCAGCCCGCGGCCGGCCTGGTGGTAACCGCCACGGTCCAGCAATACGTGCGCGAGCTCGTGCAAAACGTGGCGGCCACGGACTCCCTTTCATTTGCCGGGTACATTACGCGCGAGGCCGAGCTGGTCCGGGTGCCCGCCTCCGAGCGGGAAAACGCCGAGTATGTTGACCTTCGCCAGCCCCGGAGGTCGATCAACACGGCGGAGAACCGGGCGGCGGGCGACTGGCTCATGTCCATCCAGGTGAGCAAGACCCTACCCCTGGAGGGGCGACTCTCGTTCTATGCATTCAACGCTCTGGACCGAGTCGGGAAGTACTCCAGGCCCGGGCTGGGGCCGCGGCTCCACCCGCCCATCCGGTTCGGGCTCGAAGTCTCCATGGCGCCGGCGGCAATCTTCCGATGAGGCCGGCCGGCATGATCGCGTCGACAGGGCGGGCTGCCGCAATGCTGGGCGCCGGGATTCTCCTGGCCTGGAGCGGTGCGGCCCATGGCCAGACTGCGCTGCTGGACGGACCTTCCTGGTCCCCACTCGGTCCCGAGGCTCGCTCGGCACGGGAAGCGAGCATCGGACCGGGGTGCCACTTCTGCACGGCATTGTTCCCGCGGTGGGAAGTGGGAGCGTTCGGGGCGGGTAGAAACCCCGCGGCCCTCGCCGACGAGGTCGGCCAAACGCACGCCGGGTTCTCCTTTGGACGAGAGGCCCGGCAAGGGGAGTACACGTCTCCCCTGGACCCGGAGTCCGGGGAGGTGACGCGGGCGTCGGCCGCCGGATGGATTCCACTGGATGGGCTGGGCGGTCTCGCGGGAAGTGCGTCTTACGCCGAGGGGACGGCCGGGGCTGGTGGGCGACGCATCCAGCTCGACCCCGGGCTCGGATCCCCCTGGGTCGTGGCTGATTCGAGTCTCTCGGGTCACCGGTCCACACGGGCCCGCCTCGACGCTGCCGGGGGCTGGCGGCTCGGACGGCTGGGCGTGGGAGTTTCCGCAGGGTACCAGACGGTCGAGGCCATATCGGTGCCCTCGGGGACGCCCCGCCGGAGCCGGGTGGCCATCCCCGCCGCCGGCGTGGGCGGCGAGTGGAGGTTCGGGGAGGGAGCCCTGAAACTTGGCGCCTTCGGGCGCTGGAGCGCAAGCCAGGTCACCACCCAGGTGGTCGGAGCGCCCACGCCGGGCCTGGTGACGCGCCTGAACGGCTATGCCACCCCCACTCTGACCACCCTGGCGCCGGGCATGGGGATCGCATACTACCGGAGGTCCGAGGGTGAGAGCCTCGCGGGGGGAGTGACGGTCGCAGGGCGGTGGCGGGTGTGGAGCCTGACCGCGTGGAGCGAAGTGGGTGGAACCACGGAGTGGAGCTGGTCCCGCCAGACTGCCGACCCTCCCCGGGATCACTGGAACACCCGGGGCTGGGAGGTCGGTGGCGAGGCCCGCGGAGTGGCCGCAGGGGGGGAGGTTCTGGCCCGCGTGCGCGGTGCCTCCTTCCATGGTCGTGCACGGCTGGCCGACGCCGATTCCCTCGTCTACCTCGCCACGGAGGCCGTGATGTCGGCCCGGTTGGAAGGGCGCTGGCCCCTGTCTTCAAACGACCGGGGATGGCTGATCTTGGCGCTGACCGCCGAGCTGGCGGACCGGGATCGGGGCGACACCATCCCCAACACGCTTCGCACCGAAGTCGAGACCCTCGTCACCGGAGCCGAAGTCGAGGCATCCTTCCAGTTCCGCGACCACGTCCGTCTCCTCGGCGGGTACGGGATCGCGAAGTCCTACGCCAGAGGTCGCCTGCCCCTCGCCCACAGTCTCCCGGTCCGAGCCCGGCCCATCCTGGGCCCTGAGGTGGCCATGGCCGGGACGCCATGGCTTCAACACCTGCCCTGGCTGGGGCTCCAGTGGGACTTCCGGCCGGGGACAACCGCCCTTGCCACGGGCGCCTTCCACTCCATGCAGCCGCCCGCCGGAACGCCGCGTCTCCAGGACACCCCTGGTGGGTCACGAAGCGGTTGGTCAATCGAGCTGGGCTTCATCGTGCGCTGACCAGGCAGGCCCCGAGAGCCGGGCTCTATCAGTGGACCCGGCGGAAGCCAATCCGGCGCCGCCAGGGAGTCTATCCGAGCGAAGCGAGGAGAGCGAGGATCCGCCGCAGGCGGACCGGATCTCAACCCGCGTCCGGATCGCGCAGCGAGACGGGGACGCGGGTGAGACGATTCGAGCGCCGGGCCCAAGAAAACGCCCGGCCCCTACCTTCCCGCCCCTTGTATAAACACGAAAAGGGAGTCGATCCGAGCGTAGCGAGGAGAGCGAGGATCCGCCGTAGGCGGACCGGAGCTCAACCCGCGTCCGGATCGCGCAGCGAGACGGGGACGCGGGTGAGACGGCTCGAGCGCGCGGATGGCAAAGCGCCCGGCAATCCGAAGATCACCGGGCGCTTCCATGGAGCCGGCGGGAGTCGATCCGGAGCGAGCCCCGCCCCCGTCGAGCGTAGCGAGCTACGGGCATTCGGAGCGGAGGACGACGGATCGAGCGCCGGAGATGCACCAGAGCCCGGCGTCTCTTTCGAGAGCCGGGCTCTAGCAGTGGAGCCGGCGGGAGTCGAACCCGTCGCCGCCAGGCGGGATCGAACCAACGTATCGTATTCCAGCGAAACAGCTTACAATTAAAGGCTCAACGTCATTGGTACCCTGACTGTTACCCCGTCCGCCTGCCAGGATTCGTCCAGTAGGGCAATCGGTCAGAATAGGCAGCCCACGAAATAGACCCCCACTGATTTCACGCCCGGGGCGCTCGCCAGATCAGCGTCAGCACATCTTCTCTCCGGGCTCGAGGTGCGCTGCCACAATAGCGAACGAATCCCGAAGGAGGACATTTCTATTTCAACAAGGGCGGACATTTCTACTTCAACGACACGCTTTCGAGGATACCTCCCTTGCTAAACGCGATTGGCCAGTTCATTATGCGTTATCGTCTTCGGCCTGGCCGCCCTGAGCCCGGTGAGGTCCTGGTAAGCGAAGTGACTGTTCTCACGCGCAGCGCCCTTGTGGGAGCCACGATTCTGGTGGTTCTGCTTTCGCTTTCTTTGCGTGCTACGCGCGCGGAGCGAGACAAGCTCCTGGAAAGCGGACTCGTACTCAGTGCAGGGATGTACGTGCCCCCGTTGCAACGTGACTTGCCGTCGGGCGAACGGATGATCGTGGCTTCGCCGTCATCCGACCGGACCTGGCTGATTTTCGTTTACAATACCGCGTGTCTGCATTCAGAAGCGTCACTGCCCGGTTGGCGGACACTGGCAGAGCGGGTGACGGATGATCCCACGGTCGCCGTTGTTGGTTTGTCGACCGATTTCACATACAGTACGGACGAATACGCGCGGACTCACAACCTCGGGTTCGAGACGTTAACAGTCCGGGACCCACGCACCCGGGCCCTTTACCGCCTCAACGCCGTCCCGCAGACGCTCGTGGTCAGCCCGGAGGGTCAGGTCCTGTATTCCCGGCTCGGCCGGCTCGATACGACCGCGGCGATGGACTCTGTCCTCAAGGCCCTCGACGGACATGGAGTTTAGCCACACCGCATCGACAGGGGATCCGAGT
Source organism: Gemmatimonadota bacterium (assembly GCA_007126035.1). Classification (GTDB taxonomy): domain Bacteria; phylum Gemmatimonadota; class Gemmatimonadetes; order Longimicrobiales; family RSA9; genus SLCC01. Next base: position 14,757 of record SLCC01000025.1, on the reverse strand, counting down.
GTTTGATTATGTCAGCCGCCGCTCTTGCGACGGAAGCCGTTCACGCCAGATTGGGAGGAAACAGTGTCCAGGATAGCGAGCCAATTGTCGGCAATGTTCTTGGCTGTCGCGGTGGCTGCGGGCCTGATGTTCGGCGTAGCCGAGCTTCGCGCTGGATCCGACGACTGCCCGATTGATTATGGTCGTGGCCAGGTCGGGTACTGCGTCGACAGGGAGCATTGCACCGACATGTGCGCCGCCGTTTATGGCGAGTGGTCGCTCGGCGAATGCGAGGACAACAACTGCTGCCAATGTATGGTTCGGTAGGCGGACGCGAGCGGCGTCGGGCCCGACCAACCCACACAGCCACAAGCGCGGCGCTCCTCACGATCCTTTCGTTACTCGCCGCCTGCGAGCCGGATGTGTCGCTGGTCGTCCCGCGGCCTGCCCAGGGCGAGCCTTCGCTCCGGGTCACGGTGCGCTTGGAGGACCCGGACCTCGCCGCGGCCCTGGCCTGGGAGGACGGCGTGCCCGACGCGGACTTCTGGCTGATCCGCCAGGAGGACCCGCCCGCACGCGAGCTCCGCTCCGACTCTGCGGGCCAGGTCGAGGTGATGGAGCTCATCGGCGGGACCTACTGGATCTGGGCCCAGCGCCGGCTCTCCGAAGCGGAGCGTGCGGCCCTGGGCGAGCGTGATGTGCGGGTGTTCGGCGGGGGGGACAAGATCTCTGTGGCGTCCCGCGAGCTGGACGAGTTGGAGCTGTTGCTGGCGACGGAAGACCCGGGCTCTCTGGTCCTGACGGAGTTTGCCATGGCTTTGCCGAGTTCGCTGGGTCCCCAGGATGGTAGCAGGTTCATCCGGGTCGCCAACGATTCCCAGGAGACGGTCTACCTCGACGGCCACATCCTCGGAGCCGGGTTCATCTATCCCATCGATTCTCCCAATTGGCCCTGCCCGGTGTACGAGCAGTTTCGTAGCGACCCGGGTGCGCTCTACGCCAGCCATGTCCTGGCGTTTCCCGGTCTCGGCCACGAGTACCCGCTGGCCCCCGGTGCGTCGGTGGTGATCGCGGTGCAGGCCATCGACCACACCGAGGTGCGTCCGGGCGAAGGGTACCTGGACCTGAGGGGGGCGGACTTCCAGCTCCCGTCGTCGATCCGGAACCCGAATGTCCCGGTGATGGTGGACGTGGGTCTGTATGCGCCCACCGGCGGCTGGGACAGGATCTTCCCCCTCGACCTTCAGCCGTTCCTGGCCCGGCCGGTGGACATCGATGGGTTGGAGCGGCGGCTCGATCCCCACAACCGTTATCGGCTCCGCTTCCCCATGGAGCTGGTCCTGGACCTGGCCACGCTGATCCACCCCATCCGATTCTACCATCCCAGCAATCCGCTGTGCCCCAGGATGCTGCCCCCGGAAACGGACCGGCTCGAGGGCATGTTCGGGACCTATCCCGGTCCGCCGGACGCCAACCAGTTTTCGGTTCAACGGAAGACGGTCCCCGGCGGCGGGCGGCACCAGCGAACGGGCACCACCATGGCTGATTTCTTCCGCGGGCCCGTTACGTTCGGGACGGTGCCGTGATCGGATTGCGCATGGAACGCCGGCGCCGGGTTCGCGCTGTGCCCTGCTGTCTCCTGGCCGTGGCGCTCGTGGTAATGGTCGTGTCTCCGTCAGCGGCGCAGGAGACCGACCCCGCCACGGCGGCCATTGGCGGCCTGGTGACGGACGCAGGCACGGGGGCCCCACTGGCAGGGGTGCTGGTGCGCATCGAGGGGTCGCAGGGTGCGGTGCTGACGAATGAGGCCGGCCGCTATCTGCTCCTGCGGACGCCGCCGGGTCCCCAGACGCTCAGGGTGGAGCGGATCGGGTACGCCGTCGCCCGCATCCCCGTGACGGTGCCGGCCCGCGGGACCATCGTCCAGGACGTGGCCCTGGCCACGAGCGCTCTGGAGATGGAAGGATTGGTGGTTACCGCGGATGCGCTGGGACGGGCCGAGGGCGAGTTGGGGACGGCGACCGTGGTGGGGCGCGAGGCCATCGCGGCCCAGACGGCCACAACGCTGGCCGGGGTCCTGGAACTGCTGCCCGGGATGGCCCTGTCGCCGCCGGGGCTGGCGGGTGTGCAGCAGGTGGCGCTGCGGTCTGCGGCGACCGCGGGTGCCGACGCGGCGGACCTGGCGGCCTTCGGCACGGCCCTCATCGTGGACGGGATCCCTCTGTCCAACAACGCGAACCTCCAGACGCTCGGAGCCCAGGGGGCGGTCGCGCTGGCGACGGCGGCGAACAGCGGGATCGACCTGCGCCGCATCCCGTCGTCCACCATCGAGCGGGTGGAGGTCGTGCGTGGGATCCCATCGGCGCGCTACGGAGACCTGACGCAGGGCGCCGTCGTGGTGGAGACGCGGACGGGCGCGTTCGACCCGGTGCTGGCGCTCCAGATGGATGCCCGTACGCTGAACATGAGTTCCGTGGGCGGGCGTGGCCTCGGCTCCCACACCGTCTCCGCCGGCCTGGACGTGGCCCGCTACCAGAGCGACCCCGGCATCAGTCCGGACGAGGCGCAGCGGCTGTATGGCCAGGTCGCGCACCGTGCAAGCATCGGCGGTAAGGAACGCCTGTGGCTGGACACGAAGGTGGAGTTCTTCCACGTGACCGATGACCGGCCCGAGCGGCCGGAGACGAACCCGGGCTTCATCCGGGAAGTGCGGGAATCAGGGTTCCGGCTGTCGGAGCGGGCCACGCTGGAGCTGCCCCGGGGCGGCCGGGTTCGATTCTTTGGCGCCTTCGACGCGGGCCGGCAGCGGGCGTTCACCCAGGTCCGGCGGGCCGCCGGGTCCATGCCGTTCACCGACCGCACGACCGAGGGCCGGTCCGTGGGCCGTTTCATCGCCGGGCCGTACCTGGCGGCGCTGGACCTGGAGGGGAACCCGCGCATGCTTTATGGCCGCCTCGAGGCCGACGCCATACTGGAGCGGCTGGGCGGGACGCATGAGGTCCGGGCTGGCGTGGAAGCGCGCCGCGAGTGGAACTCTGGCGCCGGCCTCCAGTTCGACATGCGGTACCCGTCCCAGATCAGTGCGGACGGGATCCGCGGCTTTGACCGCCCACGCCGCTTCGACGACGCGCCGCCACTGGCCACCTCGGCGCTGTACCTGGACGACCGGGTCCGCTGGGCGCTACCGGGGGACATGCTGTTCAACCTCCAGGCCGGGCTGAGGCTCGAAGTGCTCCATGACGGCGACACGTGGGCCAGCGGCGCCCGCGACGCCGTCTTCCAGCCCCGGCTCAACGCTGAGCTTTCACCCCTGAACTGGCTCCGGCTGCGGAGCGGCTGGGGGCGCACGGCCAAGGTCCCGGCGCTGGGCCGGCTCTGGCCCGCGCCCCGTTACTACGACCTGGTCAACGTCAACTGGTACGCCGACGACCCCGCGGAACGGCTCGCGGTTCTGACCACCTTCATCGTCGACCCCACCAACCCGGACCTCGGATTCTCCGTGGGGAACAAGCTGGAGGCCGGTATCGAAATCGGCCGCGGCGCCACGTCCGTCGCTGTCGTCGGATTCCGGGAACGGGTGGACGGCGCCGTGGGTCTCCGGCCCGAGCCGAACTGGCTGCCCCTGGACCGCTACCAGCTCACTGACTCCATCGCCGGGACCGGCCGTCCGCCCGAAGTGATCGACCCGCCCTTCCGCACGGACACGATCCCGATCCTGGTCCAGCGGCCGTCCAACAACACGGAGCTCACCACCGAGGGGGTGGAGATCACCGCGCTCCTCCCCGAGATCCCGTGGATCAGGCTCCGCATGGTCGCCGTGGGCGCCTGGGTCCGGACCCGGCAGGAGCGGACCGACCTCGATTTCGGGTCGGCCACCCAGTTCCGGGACTTCCAGCACAGCGCCACCATGCAGCGCATCCCCTACTGGGATGGCCCCGTCCGGGAGGGGAAGCAGGTGCTGGCCACCTACCGCTTGGTCCATCATCAGCCCCGGGTAGGACTGGTCATCACCGCGGCCATCCAGCACAACTTCCGCGAGGAAACCCGCCAGGAGGCCGCCACCGATACCCTGGCATTCAGGGGCTATCTTACCCGCGCCGGCGAGGTGGTGGAAGTCCCGCCCGAGCAGCGCGGGCTGCCCGAATACGCCGACCTCCGGCGCCCCCGCTCCGCCTTCGTTGTGGACCAGTCAGCCCCGCCGGACTGGTTCATGAACCTCCAGGTGACCAAGACCCTACCGGTGGGTGGACGGCTTACCTTCTGGGCCTACAACGCCCTGGACCGCCGCGGGTACTACGCCGAGGCGGGTGTCGCCCCCCGCCTCTACCCCCCGACCCGGTTCGGACTCGAGGTGCAGGTGGCGCCCGGCGCGATCCTCGGAGGGCGGCAATGAGCCCACGCGCCGCGCTCTACCCGGCCCTGGCCCTGGTCCTGGGGACCACTCTCCCGGCACCGCCTGCGTCGTCACTGGCCGCCCAGGGAGCCACCCCACCGGCAGCGCTGGACCCCTGGAGCCCACTGGTCCCCGTGGGCGACCTGGTCCACGAGCTCCCGGGCCTGCACCACTTCCCCGCCCTCCTCACCGAGCCGGCGCCTCGCTCCGGGCTGCACTGGACCGCCGGCAATCCGGCAGGGCTGGCTTTCGAGCTGACGGCGCCGCGGCAGGAATTCCGGATGGGCAGGACGCGCAGCGAAGGCGACTACCGACGGCCGCTGGACCCGGCTCGCGTCGACGGCCTTGGGTTCGGGGGGAACGCCTGGCAGCCGCTGGATGGAACGGGCGGACTCGTGGGCCGTATCGCCGTCGCCCGCAACGCCATGGACGATGCCTTCGCCAACACCGCGTTCCCCTACACCAGCAGCCCACACACCGTCATGGACACCTCGGGGACAGCGCTGGGCCAGTCCGTCGCCCGCATCGAGGGCGCCGGCGGCTGGCGCATCGGCCGCTGGGGACTCGGCCTCTCGGCCGGCTACGAGACCCTGGACACGCGCACGCGCGCAGCGCCCATCGCCCGCCACTTCCGCTACACCCGACCCGCCGCCACCGCCGGTGTCGCCCGGGATCTGGGCGCGACCCGGATCGGCCTCCATGCCCGCTGGCAGGGGGGATCCCAGACCACACAGCTCGCGCCACGCCAGGGTATCGGGACCGTCCGGGCCTACCGGATCCGGGCCTTCGATGCGCCGCGCATGATCGAGCTCGACCAGGGCTTCTTCACCCAGGTCGCCCGCCGCAGGGCCACGGCCGTGGGCGTCTCCGCTGCCGGCGCCGCCGGACCGCTGGCCTGGACCGCATACGCCGAGACCGCCGCGCTCCGGGAGAACCAGGCCATCAGCATGGAAAACGACCCGCCCCTGGACACCTGGGTGGCCCGCGGCGGCGCCGGCGGCCTCGCCCTGGCGATGACCCTGGCAGAGGGGCGCCTCGAGCTCTTCGGGGACGCCCGCTTCCAGTGGCTGAGTGGCGAAGCCGGGCGGGCCGATCTGGACGACATTGCCGCCGTATACGAGGCCGCCGAGACCCGCGCCCTCACCCGCGCCGAGCTGCGGTATCTGCCCGGCGCCGGCTGGACTGCCGCAGTGCGCCTCACCGCCGAGCGCACCGCCCGCGACCGGCAGGACCACGTGGTCCGCCTGGCGTTCGACCACGTGGGCTGGAGCGCCGGAGCGGCCGTCGAGGTGGCGCGGGACCTCACCGACCGACTCGCGCTGGCTGGCGCCGTCGGCGGCGCGCGGTTCACTCCCATGGGCAGCCTGCCCAACCCCGAAGCCGCCGGGCCCGCCCTGCGCCGCTACGTCAGTCCAGAGTTGATGCTCGCCGGCACCCCCAGCACCGCGCTGGGCGCCAGCCTCACCGGCTTGTGGCGACGGCGCGCCGGCGGTGGCATCTGGATCCGGGGTCGCTATGACACCTCGTCGCCGGAAATGGCAGGCAGCCGTCTCCCCCTCGCCCCCGAAGGCGACCGCTCCGGTTGGGGGCTGGAACTGGGCATGCGCCTGCACTGATCCCCTGACTGCCCTCGCGACCGCACCTGACCCCCGAAATCTGATCCAGTTACTATGGGAGTCGGAATCCAGCGGTCGTGTATCGTGAAAACTGACAGTGCCCCACGGGTACGACATGACGAAATTCGCGAAACGTGATCTCAGCGATAAGTGGCAGATCCGACTCCAACGGATTCGCCGCTCGCAGGCGCGTACGGATACGCGTGGGATGACGCGGCCCCCGCGCGATCCGGAGGAACGGACGTTCTTGAAGCGCACGGGGCAAGAGGGGCCGTTTCGGGAGAGCCCTGATCCAACCGGTCCTCCCCGCAAGGGGTGAGGCGGCAGGGCCAAGCCGATCCAGCGTGCGCCGCAAAGCGGTCCCCTGCTGGACCTACGACCAGAAGGGGTTCGCTGGGTAGGATGTCGCTGGTCGCGTCGAACACGATCCGTGAAGACCACGGTACCGCGCCGTTACCGGAATCGTCAAGCGAAACCCCCATTCAACCGCGCCCCGGTCCTCGCTTTCCACGCCGGATGAAATCCTGACACCCGGCCGAGCCACGCGTTACTGGCACCAAAGGGAGTCGATCCGAGCGAAGCGAGGAGAGCGAGGATCCGCCGCAGGCGGACCAGAGCTCAACCCGCGTCCGGATCGCGCAGCGAGACGGGGACGCGGGTGAGACGGCGTCGAGCGCGCGGATGGCAAAGCGCCCGGCAATCCGAAGATCACCAGGCGCTTCATGGAGCCGGCGGGAGTCGAACCCGCGTCCGCCTGACGGGCTCGACTCGACCTATCGTATTCCAGGGAAACAGCTTACAACCCAAGGGCGGGCGGGAGTGTTACCCTGACTGTAACCCTCACAGCAGATCCCGTTGTTCAGTTCGTTGGGCTCGCGCGCACCCGGCGAATGCTGGCCCTCAGAACGAACTCACGAGCTCCACGCTGATCCCGGCCCTCTCCTTGTCCTTCGGCTTCGGCGCCACCTGGATCCGGACCTCCATGTCCAGGGCGTTGAGAAACCGCTCAAGGCGCTCCATGCTGAACCGCGCCAGCTTGCCACGCACCAGGTCAGACACGTCGGGCTGAGCGATTCCGAGCAGCTCAGCGCCCCTCACCTGGATCAGCCCTCTTTCGCGGATCTACCGCCGAATGACGCGAGCAAGCTCCGCCTTCGCGAGACGCTCCTCCGCTTCTCGCGCACCGAGGTCCTGGAGGACGTTGCCGCTGCTCTCGCTGACCTTGAGGTCGTCCGCGTCTCGTAGGGGCAGGCCCTCCTGAACCACTCGCCCCAGCACCACAGCCCGATCCCGCTCCATCGCACTCATCGCTGTCCGCTCCACTCAGACCTCCTTAAAACAGGAAGCCTGCAGTTCAAGGGACAGTTCTATTCGCCACGCATGGGGACATTATGATCCGCCGACAACAATTCTACAGAAAAGGCTTGACTCGGGGGGGGGGGGATCCAATGTTCCTTTGCGGAGATCACCATCCAGGGCGACCGGCGGCCACGTCGCGAGCAGGATCCGGGACGCGTTCTCGTTCCTTCATGCGGCTCCACCGGGATCATTGGTTCTACCTAACTCTGACCCAGAGGAACAGATGCAAGCAAGTAGATCGTGGCCGGGTCCGCTGGGGTATTTAATGCAGCGGGGTGATACTATCATATCTTTGGCACAAGCGCTGCCGGCGCACTTGTCCGGTCGCGCACTACCCATGGCAGTTCTGGCGGCACTTCTGATTCTCGGCGGTTGCGACGGTGGAGACACTGTGGTTGCGCCCCAAGGGGATCAGCTTCGCCCGCTGATGACGACACTTGCGGAAGACTGTCCCACTGGGATTCTATCGCATGACGAAATCCTCGACTGCCACGTGGACGGTAATGCTTCGTCATGGCAAAACGTCGTCAGAGATATGCCAGAATCGGCACATGCGATCTGTCATGACGCGGCGAGAGTGATTGGCAATCTGCCGTCTGGTAACTTCTTTCGGACGACCTTCTCAAGGTCTACCATCACTGGTGCAGCGGCAGGGAACGAGTTAGAGATCGAATCGGCGTGGATAGGGGTCAGTGACATACACTTTAACTCTGAGGACCCGTCTCGCGACAACTACGTCACGTTGTTGCACGAGGCGCTCCACATCGCAGATTACGGGCATTACAACCCGCCGTATTGGACCTCATCTGCTGAGATGAGCAACTGGATCAAGAACAATTGCATGCCGGCGGGTGGGCCTTTCCCTGTGTAGCTCGAAATCATCCAGATTGTTACGGCATTTACATCCATCTTACCCGATTTACGAAGGAAGTCATCATGATCATCAGCCAGATTGCGGGACTGACGGTTGCGCTGTGTCTGAGCCATGGGTGGGGGGGGGCGCTTGCTCCGGCGATCCCGGATGAGGTCGTGGGAGAGGAACTGCGTGCCGTGGCTGCTGTTCTCAACTTCCTGACCGCAGAAGGTCTCAACCACCCATGGGGAGACCCCCCTCCTGGGATGGAGCGACGGGAGCGTCTCCCCTTCCGTGTGGTCCCGATTTACCTCATCGAGGGCGACAAGCAGCGGCTGGTGGACAGCTATTCGCCCGGGCCCGGAGTGAGGCTCCGCACTCTCACGGATCAGCTCGTCAAGCGGGGGGCGGAGTTCGCGGCGGAAGGTCCGGTGGTGGTTGTGCGGGACTGCACGGATCGGGGGTGCATCGGGCAGGGGTTCGACATGCTCCCGACAGAGGTGCTTGCGGTGGAACGGGCGGGAGCGGACGGGGGCGACCTGGAACTCATGGTTTCCTTCATCCAGGTGCATTGGTCGGATGGGGAGCTGGTGACTGCCGTGGGGGTTACCACCGTGCGGGTGAAGGTGGCTGGGCATGGGGATCCTGCCGGGACGCCCACGGTGGAGCTTCTCATGGTCCGCGAGTCCACCCACCACCTCAAGGGATAGAAAGTTCAAACGCCCTTTCGGCCGATATCGGTACGTTGAGTGGAGTGGATCGGTGGGTCGAGTGATCGGCGCGGGGCTGTTGAGACGACTTGGGAGACGGTGCTTAGCCCGAATCGAGGCGGGGGGAGCGGGAACCGCCTCCTCGAGTGGCGGCCGGACGCGGCACGGCCGTCAGGCGCAGTTGGTCTGATCGAGCCCGAGCTGTGCCCCGCATCCTCCTCCGCGCCGTCCGCACCACGCTGCGGCCCGCCAGCCCCGGCGCCGGTGCCGGCGGGAGTCGATCCGGAGCGCCAGCACACCTCTGGAGCGAAGCGCGCGCACGCCGTCATCAGCGGAGGACGACGATTCGGGCGCGACAGATGCACCAGAGCCCGGTCTCTCTGACGAGAGCCGGGCTCTGGCAGTGGAGCCGGCGGGAGTCGAACCCGCTGCCGCCAGGCGAACTCGACCCGACCTATCGTATTCCAGAAAAACAGCTTACAGCAACTACGCCGACACCGCTGTTACCCTGAGTGTAACCCCCGCAACTACGCCCGAGCCCTCCGATCCACCGCCCATTGACCGCGCCGAGCCCTCAGAAAGAACTCACGAGCTCCACGCTCCGGCCCTCGACCTCTCCCAGGAGGAGATGAAGGAGATCACCCGGACCCTGTACTCCCATAACGGCTGGTACAGAAAACGGGGTCATATCAATCCAGGCCTGATCTGCAACATCATGATGGCGCGTTTCATCCGGGAGGGACGCGACATGATCTTCGGGCGACTACCTCACCGATCGTATGTCACGAGGGGGTCATCCCCCACGATGACCGTCATACTGCGCTCTTGGTGGGCGAGCACGAGTGCCCCCGCGAGCGACACGACCACCAACATGGCCACGAGGACCCACCTCCTCCATCCCGGCCGACTCGTCTCTCGGTCTCTTTCCGCCCGGACCACACTGCATGCGTCCAGGACGGCCGACTCCGAAATACCTGCCTCAATGGCCGCGGACCGGAGTTCGTCCAGGGGCACTGACTCCGTCGACGATTCCTCGATTTCCGTCGCGAGCTCCAGCACGCGCCGAACCTCCGTCTCGGAAAAGCGGGTGTCCCCCTCGCCCTTGTCGCGCATACGTCCTCCGCATGTCATCGCCAGTAGCCAAGCCGTCGGGGCCGAGACCCACCCCCCAGGATGGGAGCCCCGCTACGGCTCCCTTTTCCCCTCAAGCTAATCCGGATCCTGGCAGAGAGTCAACGACGCGTAAGCGGCGCCAGGGCGATGGCAGGCGTTGCGCTTTCCTGGTCCTTGAATAGCCACAACAAGTGGTTCTCCGCGATTTCCAATAGGCGTACGCCGCTTGGTAGCTCGACGGTTGCCAACTGATTCCCTTCAAGACTGATGACGTTCCATCTCGATATTCCTGCGGCCAGCGATCGCTCGTGACTTGGAACATACTCCTCGAGCCACAGATCCCCGTTCAGCGCGACTGCCAGCGACGCATAGTCTGGGAAACGACTCGGAATATCCATCTTTTCGATGGTACGCCTTTGCTGAGGCGACAATCGCTGGTTCCGAGCCACGCGGTCCACGAGGTGGGATCGAATGGCAGCGGCATCGCCTCTGTCGACATATCTGGGCTTTACGTGCGTCGGAATCCGTCGTGTTTCCCTGCCGAGGGTATACGCGTAAATGTGAGGTGCTTCCATGTCTCCGACGTACACAACGTCGTTGGCCACAGCATATGCGGGAAGCCGCGCGAGCGGTGGCAGCACAGCATTCCCTGGGTTGTCCTTGGGCCTGTACACATCGTTCAGCGCCACTTGGCCAAGCGTGTCGATTCGTGCTCGGCCCCGGAGAAGAAATAGGTCCGCCAGCGGCCTCGACAGTCCAGGTTGCACATCTTTCGCCAGGTAGACCTCCAGCAAAACACCGTCAGAGCCAACCAGCATCCTGGGAAATCCACCGGGGGGTAGTGCATCCGGATCAGCCGAGATCGTTCTAGCGATTCCCCCGTCCGGAGCAACCCATGTTCTCCGCAAGCGCTCGCGATCGAGCACCACGATGGTGTCCCCCTCGATACGTCGCGCGTCAATGATTCTCGAAAACTCTCCAGGGCCTCTCCCCTTCCTCCCAACGACCAACCGGTGTTTCCCGCGCTGGTCGTAGATTCGCAACTCCGAAAACCCTGCGTCGGCTACAAAAATGCTCCCATCAGACAAGGTGCCTGCGGCTGAAACCTGCCCGAACACGTACGGTAGAGGTCCGTCGGGCACCCCGATGGTCGTCAAGGGTGCTTCGACCTTCCATAAAGACGGCGGCACAACTGATCGCTGGTCCGGGCGATGACGATGAGTGACGAGCACCGCCCCCGCGGATAGGACGAGCGCAAGCACTCCAAAGACCAGACTCCGGTGTGTACGCTTCATGATGCACCGCCTTCGTGGTGATGGATCATTCTAATCTACTCGATGGGCTTGGGTGCAGGGCGTGGCCAGCCTTCTCCTGGTACTGCCGCTGCTACAATCCTGCCGTCACCACTGACGGTCAGGAGTGTCGGAGAGAAACGGACGCCGAAATCCCGCGTTGTCTCTCTACCCAAATCTAGAAGGAATTGAGCGCCAGGAATAGACAAACCTTCGATCAGTTGGGGTAGCCGCGTGTCAGCATCCGCATCATTCTCAAATGAAATAACGAACCGGACACGCCGCCCCGCAGCAATCTCTAAGTTAGCGAGTTGGCCCAGGTCCCGTGCCCGTATCCGCGTATCTTTGCATTCTAGATCTATGAAGAGGAGTACATTGATGCTGTCGGGACTCAGCAACGGTTGGGCATGTCCCGTCGCTGCCGGAAGAGAGTGCCCATATACCGCAACCATCGCTGGGTGTTGCGGAAGAAACGAAGGCGCGGATGTGTCGCGAGCCCGACCAACGATTATCAACAACACCCCCCACACGACGAGGGCCGCCCAAGTTATCAAGTATCGCATGGTGACCCCACACTAGTCGCTGTCGCGTCGGAAGAGAGGCAGCGTCGTTGTGCCTCTCTTCCGACCTGTGATAGATCAGTTTAACGGGCACCCCCACGAATAACTGCAGCGATAGTAGCAGGTCGTTACACAACTGTGCGCAGTACAACTCGTAGTACAGCGGACCAGGTAGCAGCCCTGAGTGCCGAAGATGCCTTGCCTGGTCCTGCACTCACCCGCTTCGTCCACACACCGCATCCAGCAGCCTCCACCCACGCCGTCATCTTCCAAAAATTCGCCCTCGTTATCGTGTAGGACCTCGACCGGATACTCGTCTCCATCGTCACCCGCCTCTGCGAATGCCACCGACGACGCAGTGAAAAACGTCAGCGAGACAAAGACCAAGATTAGGCCCCCAAAGTGGCACTTCTTCCACGTGCTCCCGCCGAGAAAGTCCCTCTGCATGGCTCCCTCCACATGTTGATCGATTTGACGGCGACCGTATCGTCTTCCCGGATCCTGCGATTACAGCGCGACTTGAGGACGCAAGAAACAGGGTGAAGGAAACAATGCAATCCTGGGGACGCCGGCGGTAGCCCCAAAAAGCTGCCACCCCCCCCCCGATTTGCGGTGCGACTCACTCGCGACGTCATTTCGACTCCCGGTCCCGGAGCCGCTGGGCGCATCTCCGACGCGCTTCGGCGCTGTACCACCCGCCCGCGATCCGCGCCTCGGCCGGGCTCGCGCCGGCGGCGACTCGGATCTCGTAGGCCCTGTGTCGGACCCTGGCCAAGAGGTCCGCGGCGCGGCAGCCCACCGCCGCAAGGCGATGACGAAGGGTGTCCCGGGAGCCTCCCAGATCGTCGGCCACCCGCTTCAGCTTATCACCCCCGGCGCCCCGGGCGATCGCGCATTCGAGAAGTTGACGCTCCGCCAGGATGCCCGCGCCGTAGTGGTCGATCAGCTCCTCGAAGATCTGGCCCTCTACCGATCCGGCCCGCACCGCCTCGACGAGGCCGGTGGGCAGGCGGTCGTCCTGGAGATCGGCGGGCGAGGCCACGGCGCTGACGGGGTGGGTGAACAATCCCAGGGGGCCGACACCGACCTCCGGCGGAGTCACAACGCCGAGGGAGAAGGTGGGCCGGGCGGCGCGGATCCCGGCATACCAGGAGAGCGCCTCCTCGATCCCGTCAGTGGACATGCACCGCACGATGGCGCCCGTGTATGGGGACGCGGGCGGCGCGGGCAGTCGCTGGAGCGTGACCGTTCCGGCGCACCGTTCGGTGGCGGGTCGAAGTCCGATGAGAGCGATCATGAGGCCCCACGATAGTCAGGCGCCGTTACCCAGGCGTACTCTGCCAGATCACGACGCGGTTCGGCCGGGAGGACGCGGCCAGCTCTCTCGGCGCGCTCCGCGTCGATCTCCGCGTGGTTACTGGGTTTTGGGGGACAGATCCGTGGTGAATTTGGCTTGTGGCCTCGGGGCGAACCAGATTCGCGGCTCCATGAGTGGAGTCGGCGGGAGCCGATCCGGAGCGCCAGCACCCGCCTGCGCCGCTTCGCGGCGCCGCGGACGCGGGTGAGACGGCTCGAGCGCCGAGATCGGGATAGGGGGTAGCCGGCAATCCCGGTTACTCCCCTCCCACACCACCGGACATGCGGGTCCGCGTCCGGCGGTTCAGTGAGTTGAGGTTTGTGCAGCCAGCCGAGGGACTCCGAGCCGCTCGAAGTAGCTCCCCGGCAACGCCGTGTGCATTGCGCCGTGTGCGGCCACCCTCCACCAGTTGCCCGCGAAGCGCGCGCAAGCGCGGACGCCGGCGGCGCGGGCAGTGATTCCGGTAGTTTGATCCCGGCACCATCGCAGGACGGCGGGTGAACCCCCAATAGGCCAATCATCCCTGCCTCCGTATGGAAGGTGGATCGCTGGGACTACACGTCCCACGGGAGTAGCCGGTCTTTCGGCCAGGGATCGGCGGCGGCCAGAAGGGGGTTCACAAGGATGGGATGTCGCTGGCCGTGACGAACATGATCCGTGAATGCAACGATACCGTGGCGCGACTGGAATCGTCAAGGAGAATCCCCCTGCTGACCGCGGTGAGCCGAGCCGATCAACCCGCGTCCGGATCGCGCAGCGAGACGGGGACGCGGGTGAGACCGGTCGAGCGCCGGTCACAAGAAAGCGCCCGGCAATCCGAAGATCACCGGGCGCTTGCCATGGAGCCGGCGGGAGTCGAACCCGCGTCCGCGAATAGCTCCCTCAGTGCATCTACGTGCGTAGTCCGCCTTCTTTGTTTCTCACTCGGTCATCGGCATGACGGACGGCCGTTCACGAGCCAGCCACTCTGTTGTCTCGCTCCCGGCGCAGTGGCCTCGCCGCAGAGCCAGCCCGATTCAATCGTCGCCTGAGAGCCGGACCTCGGGCCGGGTCCCTGCTCCAGACGGGTTGCGTAAGGTTTAGTTACGCAGCCAGCGCCATGTTATCGTTGGCACTTATTGTGTTTTTCCGCTGTTTTACGAGGTGACGGAAACCTCGGCACGCAGCACCGACTTCACTAAGCACGTCGAAACCGTGTCGGCCCCGCTACGAATGAATCTAACGGCACCAGCGGTCCGACTCAACCGGTTCCTGCCAAGGAGTTTCCCCATTTCTTCATGCCGCCCGAGCGAGCCCGTGGGCGGGACGAACGATGTCCCCGAGTCCTCCGACAACCTCCGTTCCCTCCGTGTCACGGTGTTGATGCTCCAGGCGGCTCGTTCAACCGAACAATACCGATCCACTTTCACCCTGGCTTATTCACAAGAGGGATACTGACCGGACATAGGGGCTGAAAAACCACATGGCGCATCTGCCGAGGTCGTAATAAGATGGAGGTGCGAAACAACACCTTATTGCGAGCGAG
>SLCC01000005.1 GCA_007126035.1 Gemmatimonadota bacterium | reverse complement strand
CGGATCTGGGCCGGCGACGCCCGGCTGTCCGGGACCCCGGCTGCGTACGGTGACGACTACGTGGCCTGGTGGCCGGACGGTCGCTCCGTCGCCGCCGAGGAATGGGGGCTGGCCCGGGCTCTGGCCCGGGGCGAGACGTCCGGACCCGAGGAGATGCGGATCCAGTGCCTGGACGGCAGCCAGAAGTGGATCCTCAACTACGCGCTCCCCATCGAGGACGATGGTCAGCTGGTGGGCGCCGTGGCCCTGAACGTGGACATCACCGCGCGGAAGCATGCCCAGGACGACCTCCGCCGAAGTGAGGAGCGGTTCCGCAGGCTCGCGGAGTCGAGCACCGTCGGCCTCCTCGTCGGCGACCTGGACGGCGCGATCGGCTATGGCAACCCCATCGTCCTGGACATGCTGGGCTTCTCGCAAGCCGAGTTCGCCAGCGGCGCCGTCGTCTGGGATCAGATCACGCCACCCGAATATGCGGACCGCGACGCCCTGGCGGCGCAGGAACTGAAACAGGAGGGCGTCTGCACCCCCTACGAGAAGGAGCTCCGGGCCAAGGGCGGGGAACGCATACCGGTCCTCCTGGGGGGCGCCCGGCTCAACGCCGGAAGCGAGGTGGCCGCGTTCATCACCGACCTGAGGCCGCTCAGGGCGGCGGAAGAGGCGGCACGGCAGAGCGAGGAGCGGTTCCGCACCCTGGCCGACAGCATCCCGCAGCTGGCCTGGATGGCCGACTCGAACGGCTGGATATTCTGGTACAACCGCCGCTGGCACGACTTCACCGGGACGAGCCTCGAGGAGGTGGAGGGGTGGGGCTGGAAGAAGGTGCACCACCCCGACCACGTGGACCGGGTCGTGGACAGGATCTCCCGCTGCTGGGAGACAGGCGAGCCCTGGGAGGACACCTTCCCCCTCCGAGGTCGCGACGGCCAGTACCGGTGGTTCCTTTCTCGCGCCCTCCCCATCCGGGATGAGGCCGGTAAGGTCGTCCGCTGGTTCGGGACCAACACCGACGTCACGGAGCAGCGGGAGAGCGAAGCGGAGCTCCGTCGGCTGAACCAGGAGACCCGGCGCGCCGTCCAGGCTCGCGACGATATGATGGCCGTCGTCTCCCACGACCTCCGTAATCCGCTCGGCACGATCCGGATGGCGGCAAGCATTCTTGCCGACGATTCCATCAGAGCCGACCGCAAGGGTGGGCAGGTGGCGATCATTCAGCGTGCGGTAGCGCACATGACCGACCTGCTCGAGAATATCCTGGACGTGGCCCGGCTCGAGTCCGGGCAGCTCGACCTTCGGAGCGAGACGATCAGCCCCGCGGCCCTGGTGCAGGAAGCGGTGGAGCTGGTGAGGCCACACGCGGACGCCAAAGGGATCCGGCTCGAACTGGAATGCGACTCCGCCACGCCCGACGTCTCCGCCGACGGGACGCGACTGACCCAGGTGCTGAGCAACCTGCTTGCAAACGCCATCCAGCACACCGCGGAGGGTGGCAGGGTCCTGGCCGGCGTCCGCCAGACGGACGACGGCATCGAGTTCCACGTCGCCGACACCGGCGAGGGGATCGCGCCCGACCAGCTGCCGCACGTCTTCGACCGGTTCTGGCAGGCCCGTCGCTCCTCCCGCCGCGGGGCCGGCCTGGGCCTGCCCATCGCCAAGGGGATCGTGGAAGCACACGGCGGGCGGATCTGGGTGGAGAGCGAAATCGGAAAGGGAAGCACCTTCCGGTTCGTCTTGCCTCACGGCTGACACTCACGGGCAGCCCTCTAACGACTCCGCCTCCGCTTCTCGCCCGATGGCCTGGATGAGCGGATCCGGTCTCTGTCCCGGACAAGGACCCGGACCTGATGCCCCTCCTGGAGCAGGGCGGGGATCAGACGGCCGCCTATGCAGCCCTTGGCGCCGGTGACCGAGACCCGGATGGAGTGTCTCATCGCGTACCTCACGCCGCCTGCGTCGAGCCGCCCGAGTCGGACAGGTCGTGCAGCGCGGACGGGTAGGAATCGAACAGGCTCTGTTCCGCGACCCACTGGTTGCCGTAGCGAGCGGTCCAGCTTCGCACCAGCGCGCCAGGACCCTCCATCGAGCCGCGGCCCTCGCGCAGCGCCGTCAGCGTGTCAGTGAAAAGGCGCTTCTCCGCCGGGGTCAGCACCCGTGAGAAATGGCCGGCGGCGTGCTGCAACGCATTGACCAGAGGACCCGGGCCCGCCGGGCGCGAAAGGGCCCGGGCAAAACCCTCCGCATAGCGGCGCTTCACTTCCTCCGGGCCGAGCCGCGATACGGAGGCCACCAGCCGGCCCAGCTCTCTCAGCCACGGCTCCGAGTGCGCCAGGAGGAGCAGCTTGTTCGATGCGTGGAACGACACCAGCGCACCGGCCGTGGCAGGCAGCGACCGGAACCGGGCGCCCAGGAAGAGCCGCGTCAGGAAGAGGTGCCTCAACCGATAGTTCGTCAGACGGCCTTCGTCTTCCAGTGCGGCCAGAGGGAAACGCTCCGCCACCGCCGCGGCGAACATTCCGGGCACCTTCTCGTTCCTCGGAATGCCGCCCTCCGAGTACACCTTCACGTCCCGCGGACCGCACGAAGGAGAGCGGCTCTTCAGCAGGAACCCGTCCACCTCGCCCACGCCCCCAAGCCAGGAAGCCGCGAACGAGGCCATGTCCCCGGTAACATCCCGCCCGGTGGCAGGCTGTACCAGCCGGGGTAGATCACCTGCCGACACCAGACGGACCGGCGGACGCGGAACGCCCAGTCCGATCCCCACCTCCGGACAAACCCGCACCAGCTCCACGTACGGCTCCAGTCTGGGCACGATCCGGGCACGGATCGATTGGCCGTTGTAACGGCACGCCTCCAGCTCCAGGCACGCGCTCACAACCAGCCGGGGACGCGGCCACGCCGCGCTCACCGGCCCAGCCCCATCAGCGACAGTACCTCGGCCCGCAACGCTCGATCATGCTCCATCGCGCCACGAAACGCCGTCGACACCATCTGCGCCTCCTCCTTGCGAGCGCCGCGCAACCGGAGGCACGTATGCTCCGCCTCCACCACCACCGCCACACCACGTGGGTCCAGATGCTCCACCAGCGCGTCCGCCACCTGACCCGTCAGACGCTCCTGCATCTGCAACCGCCGCGCGTACACGTCCACCACGCGCGCCAGCTTGCTCAGACCCGTGACACGACCGTGGGACGGCAGATACGCCACGTGCGCCACCCCCGTGAACGGAAGCAGGTGATGCTCGCACAGGCTCGCGAACCGGATAGCCCGGAGCATGACCAGATCGTCACCCACATGCTCCTGACCGAAGACTCGCGACAGATGCTCACCCGCATCGTCCCACGACCCCGCCACCAGCTCCGCATACGCCCGCGCCACCCGCGACGGCGTCTCCACCAACCCCTCACGGTCAGGGTCCTCTCCCAATCCCGCCAGGATCTCTCGCACACCCAACTCGATCCGGGACAGGTCAGGCGAGTGCCGGCGCTCCAGCACCTCCTCCACCCGCACCAGCGGGACCCGCCCCACCACCGCCTCTCCTGCCATTCTCGCACCTCCAGCTCCTCACCCACACACAGGATTGTATAGGCTATGTCTAAGAAACTAATGCATCGGTCTGCGCGGTGTCAATGTATTGTCAATACGTCGACGGATCGGGAGGGGAGCCGAAAACGCGCGACGGCCGGGACGGCCGGTTCCGGTTCGATGAGGAGCTGCGGGCGCTGAGTAGCGCGGAGGCCATCAACGTCCTGCTGATCAAGCTCAGCTGACTGGCTCGGTCTGCGCTACCGCCGCGTCGTGGCGCCCGGGACCAGGTCGGTGGTGTCGACCCGTACCACTCCCGCATCCACCCGCAGTCGCACTGCCGGATGGGCGTCGAAGTCCAGCGGCCAGGGGCCGGCTGCGCCGTCTTCGAGGGTGATCCGCTCCACGCCAGCCATGTCCAGTGGTTGGCCCGGCTCGAGCTCAGCCCGGCGCGTGGTCCGGTAGAATACGGCGGCGCGCCCTTCGCGGGCCAGGACCTGGAACTGGTCGTCGTCGATGACCAGCGCCGCTCGCTCGTCGAGCCCCACGCCGAAGACGGTGTCCCGTTCCAGCGCGTGCTGCATACGGGCCAGGAACACCAGGAGCCTGCCCTCCCGGTCCCGCTGGCGGAAGTGCTGGTCGACGATGTAGCCCGCCAGCTCCGGCCGTCCCAGGGGCGATCGGCTCACCTGCACCCGGTGGTCGAACGGATCGGCCAGGGCATCCTCGGAGGTGACGCCGCCGTGGCGGGCGTCGAAGGCGAACTCGCCCAGGGCCGCCGCACCCGCGCTGGTGCCACCGATCCCACCGCGGAGCCCTACGGCGGCGATGGAGTCCTGGAGAGCTGGCGGCCAGACACCCAGGTAGTTCCACTGGTTTCCGCCCGCCAGCCAGACGGCCTGTGCCAGAGCCAGGTGACACAGGACCGGACCTGAGTCACCGACTCCCGGGTCATCCAGGCGGATGGACGTGACGGACGCCGGGGTTGGTGAGGCGCCCACGCCGGTACGGAAGTAGTCGTTGTAGCTGGTGACGCTTCCCGTTGCCCTCAGGACCAGCACGTCGCCGCCGCCGGCCGCCTCGACAAAGCGCTTGGAGGCGGGGTCCACCTCCGCGGATCCGCCCATGAGCACGATGCGCGGTGTCCCGCTGGCGGCAGGATTCGAGCCCAGGGTCCCGGCGCTGGCGATGGCCGCGCCCGCGGGCGGGGCCGGGCAGGGTCCTGTCACCGGAGGGTCTTCCGGACCCGCCGGCCCACCGCCACCCGTGCCGCCACAGGCCATGAGGGCACAGGCCGCCCAGAGGACGACGCGGCGCCGGGTGCGGTGCCGGACCCGGCCGGGAGCGGAGGCTGGCGAAGCAGACATACGCCCAAGTTGGGCCTGCGCTCATTCTGGCGCCACCCCGGCACTCGCTCATTACGTCATTGCGTTACTCAGGTCATTCCAGTACCGAGGGAGGGCGGGACGGCTCCGGAACGCCGATTGCAGCCATTTGCGGGACCTTGCACCTTCACGAGGAGATGCCATGAGAGCCAACTGGGCGAAGCTCCCGCTCGCGATGGGGGTCGTCCTATGCCTGGCGGCGTGCCCCGCTCCTGAGGAGCCGCCGCCGACCGACGAGCCTCTCCCCCCCACGCCGTCAGTCGAGCCGGACGTGGTCCTGCCGGATACCACTGGTGAGGCCGTGTGGTCTTACCTCCTGCGGGCCGACTACCGGGAATGGCGCCGCTGGCCGGGAACGCCGCTGCTGTACGAAGGCACGGAGCCGCACGGCGTGCTGCTCTCCACCTATCTCAACGAGCGCGCGCACGGCGCCCTGGTGGGCGGCGACGGCCCCTTGCCGGCCGGGTCGATCATCGTCAAGGAGAGTTACGACGCGGACACGACCCTGGTGGACATCACCGTCATGTACTCGGCGGAGGGCTACAACCCGCGCCACAATGACTACTTCTGGGCGAAGTACGACCCCGACGGCAGGGTGGACATGGCCGGTCGCCTGGAGATGTGCCAGGACTGCCACCAGGCCGCAGCTCGAGGCTATCTCATGACCCCTATCGAGCTTGCGCCTCCCGGCGTGGACGAGCCCTGGGAAGAAGCGGACCCCGCCTCTCCGAGGTAGGGGTCGGTGCCCCGGATTGGCTGACCAGCGCCAGAATCGTTGCCTGGCGTGACCGAGGAGAGCCCGGCCTCTGGAGCCGTATTCAGCTGGTGGCCGTCTCGAGGCACTCGGCCTGTTGCCGCTCCCACTCCCGGAGCAGACAGTTCACCGTGTGCTGGACCAGCTTCTCCACGGGCACGCCTCGTCGCTTTGCCTCCGACTGGTAGGCCAGGAGGTGCGCTTCGCTGATCTTCGCCTTCACGACGACCTCTGGCATCCCACCCTCCGATTTCAGCCTGTAGCCTTCCTCTTCCCTTCCTTCAGCCTTCAGCGATCATCCTGTCCGGCCTTCATGCTTCATGCCTCCGCACCGGCACGCCTTTGTGGCCGTAGCAGAGGATGCCGCCGTGCCCCTCCCGACGGATTCGCCGGAACTCCAGCGACAGTTCCATGCCGGGGACCACCTCCTCGGCCTGACAGTCCACCACCTGGGCCATGAGCCGGGCGCCTTCGGGCGTCTCGATGATGGCCATGGCGTAGGGCGCCTCGGTGGTGAATTCGTCGGGAGGGACGTGGATGACGGTGGACGTAACGACGGTCCCCCGGCGGGTCAGCCGGACCGGCTCCATGTCCTGGCTCCGACAGCCCGAGCAGATGGTGCGGCGGGGCAAGGCCACGTGGCCGCAGGCGCTACAGCGGGCGGCGTCGAGTCGATAGCGGGCGGGGATATCCCGCGTGTACCTGGGGCTGGGCATGATCAGACCCTCTCTAGGATGTGGACGACGGAGCTGGCGCCGGAGCCACCCATGTTCTGGGCCAGGCCCACGTGTGCATCGGGGACCTGTCGCTCACCAGCCTCGCCGCGGAGCTGGTCGAAGAGCTCGATGACCTGGGCCACCCCCGTGGCGCCCACAGGGTGGCCCTTGGACTTGAGGCCGCCGCTGGTGTTGACGGGCACGCGGCCGCCCAGGGCCGAGTACCCGGTGCGCGCAGCCTGGCTGGCTTCGCTGCCGTTGGCCAGGTGCAGGGCTTCCAGGCAGCAGACCTCGGCGACGGTGAAGCAGTCGTGCACCTCGGCCAGCTGCACCCGCTCCGGGCTCATCCCGGCCATGGCGTACGCCCGCTCGGCAGACAGGCGGACCACGTCCAGGTCCGCCGGATCCGGGCGGTCTGCCAAAGCAATGGTGGAGGTGGCCATCCCGCTGCCGGCGATGCGAACGGGCCGGTCCGTGTAGCGCCGGGCCTGATCCAGGGGGGCGAGGAGGACGGCGGCGGCGCCATCGCTGACGGGCGAGCAGTGGAGCATGCGCAGCGGCTCGGCCACCATGGTGGAGCGGGCCACGTCGTCCACCGAGATCTCCCGGCGGAACTGTGCCTTGGGGTTCATGGCGCCGTGGCGGTGGTTCTTCACGGCGATCCAGTGCAAGTCTTCCTCGGTGGTGGTGCCCCGCTCCATCCGGAGCCGGGCGATCATGGCATAGAGGCCGGGGAACGTGATGCCGTGGTAGACCTCCGTCTCCTGGTCGGAGGCGGTGGCCAGGACGTTGGTGACGTCGGCGCCGTCGGTCATCTTCTCCACGCCCGCCACCAGGACCAGGTCACTCTGGCCGGAGGCGATGTCGAGAAAGCCCATGCGCAGGGCGGCGCCGCCGGAGGCGCAGGCGGACTCGATGCGGACGGCAGGCACGCCGTGCATGCCCAGATGGTCCGCCATGAGCGGGCCCAGGTGCTCCTGCCCCACGAACTGGCCTGCGGCCATGTTGCCCACGTAGATGGAGTCCACCCGGTCCGCCCCCGCCGATCCCAGCCCCGCCAGCGCCGCCTCCACGAAGAGGTCCCGGAGGCTGGCGTCCCACAACTCCCCGAAGCGGGTCATCCCGGCACCCACAATGGCAACGTCTCTCATGGCCGTGTCCTTTCGGCGGGGGCGCGGCACCGCCCGCCCCGCAGCCGGCTAGCTGTTCATCCGGATCTTCTCACGATACTTCGCATATTCGCCGTACGACAGGTAACGACGGCTGCCGTCCAGCATGGCCCGGACGGTGGGGGCACGGTCCCGCACCTCCGGGAGCCGCTCCGTGGCCCGGAGGACGAAGGCGTCGCTGCCCGCGCCCGAGCCGAAGGAGGTGATGAGGATGAGGTCGTCCGGCGACGCCTCGTCCAGGATGGCGGCCAGCCCCGTGGGCGAGGACCCGGAGTACGTGTTGCCCATGGTGGGGACGACCCAGCCCGTCTCCAGCTGGTCCCGCCGGAAGCCCAGCTGCGCCCCGACGGATAACGGGAACTTGCCGTTGGGCATGTGGAAAACGGCGTGGCGGAAGTCGGCGGGTGGGATTCCGGTCCGCTCCAGGATCAGCCGCGCCGCGCCCAGGACGTGCTTGAAATAGGCAGGCTCCCCCGTGAAGCGGCCGCCATGGCGCGGGTAGTACTCGCCTTCACGGCGCCAGAAGTCGGCCGTGTCCGACGTATAGCTCACCGCATCCAGTACGTCCGCCACCGGGTTCTCCCGGCCGAACAGGAAGGCGGCGCCACCGGCGGAGGCTGAGTATTCCAGGGCGTCGCCCGGCGCGCCCTGGCTGGTGTCCGCGCCGATCCCGAGAGCATATTCCACGCGACCCGACTCCACCAGCCCCAGGGCCACGAACATGGCCTCCGTCCCCGCCTTGCACGCGAACTCGAAATCGGCGGTGTGGTACTCCGGGCCCACGCCCAGCGCCTCGGCCACCACCGTGCCGCTCGGCTTCACCGCGTACGGGTGGGACTCGGACCCGATGTAGAGGGCGCCCACCCGCGACGGGTCCACGTCGGCACGGGCCAGCGCGTCACGAGCCGCGGCCACGGAGATGGTGATGGTGTCCTCGTCCAGGCCCGGTACCGACTTCTCCTCGAGTAGCAGGCCCGCCCGGATGGAGGCGGGCTCCCGGCCCCACTGCTGGGCGATCTCGTCAGTGCGGATGCGGTTGCGAGGAATGTAGGCGCCGTACCCGATGATGCCCGCCATGGATTACCTCCGGTCGGGGCACCAGCCCCGGTGGGGGTGAGGCTGCCGTGTCCGGGCGCAGGCGCCCGGGCGCGGGGATCAGGGTCCAAGATTGGCGGAACGCTTCCGCGGGTCAAGCATCTTCGCACCATGAGCCTCTCTTGGTCCGATCATCTCCGGCGCCCCCGCCAGCCCTCGCCGATGGTCGCGTGCGAGCCGCTCTTCGGGGTGCATTAACCCCGGGTACGCCGCTTGCGCCCAGTCGGCTGGGTGCCGCGTACTGATGACCCGGTGAGAGCGAATCCTGAGCGAAGAACCGCAGGACCCGAAGTTGACGGAATCCGGACCCGGCCGTGAGCCCGACGGCAGGCCAGACGGCGGATCCATGCTCGCGCGACCGTGGCTGCTGCTGCTATGGCTGGTCGCCATCATCGTCGTCGGATACCTGGCGCTCGACCTGTTCGAGCCCGAACCCACCCGGACCATCAGCTACACGGCGTTCCGTGAGCAGCTCACCGCCGGCAACGTCAGGGAGGTCGTGGTGCAGGGCGAGCGGATCGAGGGTGAGTTGGCGGAGCCGGCGAAGCACGTGGTCCAGGGCGACACGGTAGACTATACCGGGTTCGTCACCTTCCTTCCCCCGTTCGGCGACGAGGAGCTCTTCGCCCTGCTCCGGGAGCACGAGGTGGAGGTCGAGGCGCGACCGGAGCGGGAGTGGGAGTGGTGGACCGTCCTCATCTGGCTCTGGCCCATCGTGTTCCTGGTAGGCTTCGGCTGGTGGGCGCTCCGGCGGATGCGTACCGGAGGCCAGAACATGATGAACATGGGGCGGAGTGGCGCCAAGCTGTACGACCGCACCGACCAGGAGACCACGACGCTGGAGGACGTGGCTGGCGCGGAGGGCGCCAAGGAGGAACTGCGCGAGGTCATCGAGTTCCTGAAGGACCCAAGGCGGTTCGAGCGGATGGGGGCCGAGGTGCCCAAGGGCGCGCTGCTGGTGGGCCCGCCCGGCACGGGCAAGACGCTCCTGGCCCGGGCCGTGGCCGGCGAGGCGGAGGTGCCCTTCTTCATCATCACCGGTTCCGACTTCATGGAGATGTTCGTTGGCGTGGGCGCCAAACGGGTCCGTGACCTGTTCGAGAGCGCGAAGGAGGCGGCGCCGTCCATCATCTTCGTCGACGAGCTGGACTCCATCGGCCGCCAACGCGGCGCTGGGCTGGGCGGCGGTCACGATGAGCGCGAACAGACGCTCAATCAGCTCCTCTCCGAGCTGGACGGCTTCGAGCCCAACGAGAACATCATCGTCATGGCGGCCACGAACCGGCCGGACATCCTGGACCCGGCCCTGCTCAGGCCTGGCCGGTTCGACCGACGCATCACCATTGACCTGCCCTCGGCCAGCGAGAGGCGGGCAATCCTGGAGCTCCACGGGCGGGGCAAACCGCTGGCCCGGGACGTGGACCTGGAGTCACTGTCGAAGGCCACGCCAGGTTTCAGCGGGGCCGACCTGGCGAACCTGTTGAACGAGGCTGCGCTCACGGCGGCACGAGAAGATGCGGACCGGATCACGCAAGCGCACGTGGAGCAGGCTCGGGACCGGGTCCTCATGGGCCTCGAGCGCCAGGGGCTGACCCTCTCGGACCGCCAGGTGGAGCTCCTCTCCTATCACGAGGGTGGCCACGCCCTGGTGGCGGCCTCGCTCCCCCACGCCGACCCCATCCACAAGGTCACCATCGTGCCTCGCGGCCGGTCCATGGGCAGCACCCACCAGCTACCGGAGGACGAACGCTATATCCATGAGCGAGAGCACATGATGGATCGCCTGGCCGTCATGCTCGGCGGACGGGCGGCGGAGCGGACGGTCTTCGACACCCTGACCAGCGGCGCAGAGGATGACCTCCAGCAGGCTACGAACCTGGCCCGGAAGATGGTCCTGGATTGGGGGATGAGCGAGCGCCTCGGACCCATGGCGTCGGGCCGAAAACGGGAGCAGGTCTTCCTGGGCGAGGAGATCGCCCAGGGTCGGGACTACAGCGAGGAGACGGCGCGCATCGTGGACGAGGAGGTCCGGGCCATCATCGACGAGGCTTTCGAGCGGGCCGTCCAGATCCTCGAGGAGAAACGGGACGCCCTGGACCGGATCGCCGGGGTGCTCCGGGAGGAAGAGGAGATCACCGGCGAGCGGGTCAGCGAGATCCTCGATGGCTGAATTTCGGCTCCGGACCCCGACCCGGAACTCGGGCAGCAGCCCGTCCTCAGAACTCGGACAGCAGCCCGTCCCCACCGGAGGCGTCCCCTGGAGCTCGCGGTTTCAGTACCGGAGGAACTGCCCCCGCTCCGCGAGCCAGGCCGTCTCGTCGGCCCTGGCCAACTCGTCCAGCTCGTGCGGCCCGGCTCCCGGGTCGTCCACCCATTCGCGCAGGGCAGGACCCCCGTTGATCACGTCGATGGCGAGCCGGCCGTACTCGTACTCGTAGGGGAAGTCGCGCCACAACTCGTAATCGGGGTAGCATCGGCGGATCGCCTTGAAGGCAAGGGCCTGGACGCGCCAGGGGCGGAAGGCGTCGTGCTGGTAGGCCACGCCCTCGGCGTGGATGTGGAGACCATGGCAGAGTAGGCCCACGTGCTTGTGGAAGGTGGGCTCGAACCACACCTCCCGGATCAGGCAGCCATCGACCCAGTCGGGCGCCAGGCACCGCATCTCTGCCAGGACCGCACGGGCGTCCAGGTCGGGCGCGCCGAAGAGCTCCAGGGGCCGGGTCGTGCCCCGGCCTTCGGACAGGGTGGTCCCTTCCAGCAGGACCGTCCCCGCATACGCCCGGGCCATGTTGAGGTTGGGGGCGTTCGGGCTGGGATTGATCCAGATGCGGTCCGCCGGCCAGCCGTGGCCGGGGGTAGCTTCCGGATCGTAGCCTTCCATCTCGATCAGTCGATAGTCCAGGTCGAGGGCGAAGTGGTCCACGAACCAGAGGCCTAGCTCGCCCAGGGTGAGACCGTGCCGCATGGGCAGGGGCCCGGCGCCCACGAAGCTCTCCCAGCCGGGCCGGAGGGTCAGGCCTTCCACCGGCCGGCCCGCGGGGTTGGGACGGTCCAGCACCCAGACCGGCTTACCATGGCGCGCGGCGGCTTCCAGGACGTACAGCAGCGTGGTGACGAAGGTGTAGATCCGGCAGCCCACGTCCTGGAGGTCCACGAGCAGAACGTCGAACCGGTCCAGCGCCTCCTCCGTCGGCCGCCGTGCCTCGCCGTACAGGCTGAAGACGGGAATCCCGTGGACAGGATCGACGAAGTCCGGCGACTCTACCATGTTGTCCTGCTTGTCACCCCGAAGCCCGTGCTGCGGGCCGAAGGCGGCGGTGAGGTCCAGCCCGGAGGCGGCAAGGGCATCGAGCGAGTGGGTGAGATCCGGCGCGACCGAGGCCGGGTGGGCCAGCAGGGCCACGCGCCGCCGCTCGAGCGGCCGGCGCAGGGAGCGGTCGGTCAGGAGTCGGTCGAGGCCGGTCTTCATGGAATCTCGCGTACGAATGAGTCGGGGTGATGGACATCGGGTGTGGCGCCCGGATGGACATCGAGGCCGAGCTGCCGCATATCGCAGTCCAGGATGGGCCCGCACGGGAGGTGGGGTCAAGCCAGAGCAGATGCCCTCCCCGGGCAAGTCTCGCCCGGTCGGCCGGCCGGCCTCGTGAGAGGTGCGGCGGTGTCGTCGGGCGGCGACCTGGTGACAGCTGGTCCACGAGAGCCTCCCCACGATGGCGCTGCTGGCGCAGGCGCTGGCCGTGGCTACAGGGTACCAGGGTACCGGCAACAACCGACTTTGGCGCGATGGCCGACCCACTACTTGCCCGACCCGATCCCGGGACCGAGCTTTGGACATGGTCGTCCATCGGATCGGAGTGTTCGTCCTGCTGGTATGCGCCCTGTCCACGGCCCCATTCGGGAGCCTTGAGCAGGGCAGCCCGACCGCCGCCCATGCTGTAGCCGGGGCGAAGGCGGCCTCATGGGCGCCGCCGGGCCCGGCCAAGCTGCGTGTCCTGGCCGACGCGCCGTGGGCGAGCGAATCCCGGCTGGATCATCCACCGCCTCCCTTGGAGGCCCCCACCCGGCTGATTGCCGGGTCCCTGTCCCGGGTCGCCGGCATCGCGGATCTCTCGTCGGACCAGAGACACGACCGGGCCCCTCGCCTCACGTATCGGGCGACAGCGCCTCCTCCCCGGCGCGCGACTTGAAGGAAACCGGACGGCGACCGGGCCTCGAGCCGGCGACCGTCCTCGCGCGAACAGCTGTGGCGAGAGTGAGATGTCGTCCATATCCGATTCGCAGAGTCCGGATCGCTCCGGACACTACCCTGGTCCGCCCCGGGTCATCCTCGCGGCGACGGATTTCAGCGAGCCCTCCGATGCCGCGCTCGTATCTGCCGCGACCATCGGGGAGGCTGCTGGTGCCGAGGTCCACGCAATGCATTGCCTGAAACGGCCCGGGCCCTTCGGCTGGTGGGACGAAGAGGGCGAAACTGCAAGGCTGGCGGACGCGGAGGCCATGCTCCACGAGCAGATCGACCGGGCCTGCGGCGGGGGCTGGAAGGCGGCGACCGTGGTGGTCACCTCCGGTCGCCCTGCCACCGAGATCAACGGCCGCGCCAGTGCCGTGGGGGCGGACCTCATCGTGGTCGGCCCCGGCCGACGCCGGTTCCGCAGTGCGACCCGGCTCGGCTCGACGGCGGACCGGGTCATCCGCACGTCTCGAGTGCCCTGTCTCCTGGCCCACGCTCCTCTCGAGGCCGCACCACGAGTCGTCCTGCTCGCCACCGACTTCTCGCCCTCCGCCCGCCACGCCCGCGACGTCATTGTGGCCTGGCTCACCGGCGGGCTGAGCCAGACGGACCGCGGGGATGACCCGCCCAGGCTGGTGGTGCTGTGTGTGAACGCGTACGCGGATCGGCCCACGCCACCCCGCTCACCCGGAAGACTGCTCGAGGCCGAAGTCGCACGGATCGGGGAACGGATTGGACCGGGCCAGGTCGCCGTCGAGCCGGTGCTCTACTCGGCCTCCCTGGTGGTGGACGGAGTCCAGAAGGTGGCTGAGAAGGAATCGGCCGACCTGGTCGTCGTAGGAACGCACGGATACAACCCCCTCTCCCGCATGTTGGTGGGTAGCGTGGCCACCGCCATTGCAGGGTCCCTCGACCGACCTCTCCTGGTCGTCCCGCCGGAGCCACAACCGGAGGACGGCGGATCCACATGATGCCGGTCGACCAGTACCTGCTCATCGGGGCGCTGCTCCTCCTGGTGGGGATCGTCTCGAGCAAGTTCTCCACGCGCGTCGGCCTGCCCGTCCTGGTCCTCTTCCTGGCCATCGGCATGCTCGCCGGCGAGGACGGGATTGGCGGGATCCAGTTCGACAACTACCCCCTCGCCCACGGGATCGGGACCCTGGCCCTGGCCATCATCTTGTTCGACGGCGGGCTGCGCACGCCCATAACCGCCATCCGCCTGGCCTGGAGGCCGGCGTTCCTCCTCGCAACCGTCGGCGTCCTGCTCACGGCCGCCCTCACCGGTTGGGCCGCGTCGCTGATCCTGGGCCTGCCCATCCTCTACGGGCTCCTCCTGGGCAGCATCGTCGGGTCCACGGACGCCGCCGCCGTATTCTCCATCCTCCGCTCCCGGGGGCTCCACCTCCGTCGCCGACTGGAGGCGACGCTGGAGATCGAGAGCGGGTCCAACGACCCCATGGCGATCCTCATGACCATCGCCCTGATCCAGGTCATCATGGCAGGGGAAGCCGTTGCGTCCGAGCTCCTGCTCTTCTTCGTCCGGCAGATGGGTATCGGCGCCATCGTGGGGATCCTGGCAGGCCGGGCGGCGGCGCTGCTCATCAACCGGATCGAGCTAAACGCGGCGGGGCTCTACCCAGTCCTGGCGGCCGTGGGTGGCGTCCTGGCGTACGCCACGGCCGCCTCCCTCGGCGGCAGCGGCTTCCTGTCCGTGTACGTGGCGGGCGTCGTCGTGGGCAACGCCCGCATCATCTTCCAGCGAGGAACCTTCCTGTTCCACGACGGGTTCGCCTGGATCGCACAGATGGTGATGTTCATCGTGCTGGGGCTCCTGAGCACTCCGAGCCAGCTCATCCGGCTAGCGCCCGAAGCGCTCCTCATCGCGGTCGTCCTGACGGTAGTGGCGCGCCCGGCCGCGGTGCTCGCCCTGCTGCTCCCGTTCCGGTTCCGGGCGGCGGAGCTGGCCTTCCTGTCCTGGGCAGGTCTCAAGGGGGCCGTCCCCATCATCCTCGCCACCTACCCCTTCCTGTTCGCTGTCCCCGAAGCCGGCACCATCTTCAACGTGGTGTTCTTCGTGGTCCTGGTCTCCGCTGTGACGCAGGGCTGGACGCTCCGGATCGTCGCCCAGCGGCTCGGCGTGCAGGGACCGCCGCGACCGGAGGCGCCCGTGGCCCTGGAGATCACCTCGCTCCGGCACATCGAAGGCGACATCGTGGACTTCACGATCACCGATGTCTCCCGTGCCTCCGGGCGCCGCCTCCGGGACCTGGCACTTCCCGAGGGCGCCGTGATCGCCCTCATCACCCGCGGCGACGAGATCATCCCGCCCCGGGGGTCCACGCAGATCCACAGCGGCGACCACGTCTTCGTCGTGCTCCGGCCCGAGACCCGGACCCTCGTGAACCGGGTGTTCGGCAGCCGTGTGGGGACCGACGTGCCCATCCCCCTCCCCGCAGAGTTCCCACTCCAGGGCACGGCCACCGTCGAGGACCTCCGGGAGTTCTACGGGATCGAGCTCGAAGCCCCGGCCGATTGCAGCCTCGACCAGATCCTGCGCGACAGACTTCTCGGCGAGCCCGAGGAGGGCGACATCGTGCGGGTCGGCATGGTGTGCCTCCGGGTGCGGGAGATGACGGAGGACCGGATCGAGTGGGTCGGGCTGTCCATTGTCGATGGAGAGTGATCGTCCTTCCCGCCCGGTGGGCAGGGACCCCCAGGCTCGGCTCCAGTCCCGTCACGTCGGCCACGGCCCGCCGCACCAGGAAGTTGGAGCGGCGGCGGTCAAAGGGAAGCCCTGATGGCCAGCCAGAACCGGCGCGGCTCCAGGATGTTGTTGTACACGTTGCTGAAGGCCGTCACGTCCGGGGTGTTGCGGAGGGTGTAGGGCCGGTAGTCCACGAAGTTCTTGTCCAGCAGGTTCTCGATGCTGGCGTTCAGCTGGACCCGGTCCGTCAGCCGGTAGGTGGCCCCCAGGTTCAGCAGGCTGTAGCCGTGGAAGTCGCCCAGCGCCTCCGTGGCGCCCTGGGCGCTCCCGCCCAGGTGCGGCTCGTGGAAGGAGTCGGGCCGGTGGCGCGAGCTCCGGTACTGTCCGCCCAAGCTGGCATCCAGGCTCGGGCTCATCTGCCAGCGGAGCCGGGCGTTCAGCATGTGGGCCGGCACACCGAAGAGGGGGTCTCCCCTCTTGTAGCCGTGGGCGTCGTCGGTGGTGACCTCGCTCCGGATCCGGGTGTAGTCGGTGCGCAGGTCCCAGGCGCTGTTGATGCTCGTCAGGGCCGAGATCTCCACGCCCTGGAGAACCGCGGTGCCCACGTTGGCCGTCACGCCGCCGGTGGCGCCCACGGGCCGCTCGATCTTGTCCCGCAGGTCCGTGTGAAAGCCCGTCACCGTGGCCGTCATGCCGGCCAGGTTGTCGAAGATCACCGACAACTCGTAGTTCGTGCTGAATTCCGGCCGCAGGTCCGGGTTGCCGTAGAGCGGGACCGTCCCCTGGTCGCCGTAGCCCACGATCCCCGGGTCCAGCTGCTCCAGGCGTGGCGCACGGTAGCCCTGGCCCACGCCACCCTTGACCGTCCATGCCGGCGTCGCCTCGTAGACCGCGTAGGCACGGGGTGAGATCTGGCCGCCGAAGCCGCTGTGGTCGTCGTAGCGGAGGCCGCCCGTCAGCCGGAGCCGGTCGGTGGCCCGCCACTCGTTCTCCGCG
The DNA here is from genome assembly GCA_007126035.1 of Gemmatimonadota bacterium. Classification (GTDB taxonomy): domain Bacteria; phylum Gemmatimonadota; class Gemmatimonadetes; order Longimicrobiales; family RSA9; genus SLCC01. The sequence continues at coordinate 7,139 of SLCC01000005.1, read as the reverse complement.
AATACCCCCACCTGGGTGGCGGTGAAGGTCCGGTCCGGGATCCCGTCGTTGAAACCCAGGTCCAGGTACTCCGCGCCTACCGTCATGGTGTGGTCGCCCAGGAAGGCGGTGAACCGGGAGCTGGCGTTCAGCGTGGTGGCCTCGAGCGTCCGGGGCGTGCCCCGGCGGCCCGACTCTGCCGTGGCCGCCGCCAGCGGGATGGTCCGGCCAACCGTCTCCGTCCTGTTGCTCGACACCATGGTGTGGAGGATGTGGCGGCCGAAGCGGGCGCGGTGGCCGGCATAGAGCTGGTCCCGCTCGAACCGCAGCTCCTGGTCATAGCCCTGGAGACGGTCCGGGAAGGCAGGCGAGCCGGGTTCGGCGGACCGGTTGATCTGGCCCAGCTGGCCGAACTCGTTGTCGTAGCTCTGCCGCGTCACGTCCGCGCCGAAGTAGAGCTCATGGTTCCCGCCCGGTGTGAACGTGAGCTGGCCGCCACCCGTGTTGATCGTGCTCCGCGTGGGCAGCTGGCCCATGCTCCGTCGCCGGTCCACGCTCAGGTCCTGGCCGGCGAACTCCACCGCCGTCTCACCCCGCTGGAACCGCCGGGCCTGCGCCTGGACGCTCAACAGGCCCGGAACCACCGACCCCGAAACGTGCCCCTCCAGGCTCCCGGACGAGCCGTAGTCCCGATCACTCTGCACCACGGCATCCAGCGACACGTCCGCCCGCCACCGCTCCGCCCCGCGCCGCGTGATGATGTTCACCACGCCGCCCAACGCGTCCGCGCCGTAGAGGCTGGACATGGGGCCCCGGATCACCTCGATCCGCTCGATGGCCGACACCGGCGGCAGGAACGCCGACCCCGCGTCGTCGAAGGCATTCGGCGTCACCGTACCGGGGACGTTCTGACGACGACCGTCGATCAGGATCAGCGTGTAGTCCGAAGGGAGCCCCCTCAGGCTGATCGTCCGGTTCCCCGTCTTGTTGCTCCGGGCGTCCGTACCGTCGATGTCCACCCCGGGGATGGTCTGGATCGCGTCCGAGATGTTCCGCAGCTGGGCACGGAACAGCTCCTGTCGCGACACGAGCGTCACCGATGCGGGAGCCGTGATCACCGACTGCTCGAACCCGCTGGCCGACACAACGATGCCCTCGAGCCGCATCACCTGCGTGGAGTCGGGCTCCGTCTGCCCGCTCACCTGGCCCACCCCGGGCGTCGGGGAGAATGCCACCACACCCGCTACCGTCATGGCGAGGACCGCACCGCGGCCCCCCGCCGCGTGGGCCCACACCGTTCCCCAGCCTCCGCTTCGCCTGCTCATCGAATCCTCCTGCCGGACCGGTCTGTTAGATGAGAACGAATCTCAGGTGCGGCCAAGTTACCGACAGCCGCCGGATGCCCACAAGTCAGGACTTTGCAGGGAATCGATGAGGGGGAACCGACTACCGCTCAGCGGACGGCTCGCGGCGAGAGCATCCGCAGTGAGAACGCGCTCTACGAGTCGGCGGGGGACGCTCGTGTCAGCTAAATCGATACCCGTGACGTCGCTTGCGTGGCGGCCCGCGTGCTCACCTAGCCCACGCGTCAAGCCTCTAGACTGGCCCGAACGATGCTGTGGCTGCTCGGCCATGGCGGAGCCCGATCGGCAGGACCTGGCAGAGGAGCGGACGGACTGGGCCCAGGAGCGGACGCTCCTGGCCAAGCAGCGCACGTTCGCGGCGTGGCTCCGGACGGGGATGGCCGCGGTGGCGGTGGGCATCGCCGCCGCCGAGTTACTGGGCGAGGTCCAGCCCCGGTGGGTGGTGCTGACCGCCAGCGGCATCCTGGTCGCCGCCGGCGCGGCCATCTTCGTCATGGGGTTCGTGGGCTACCGGGACACGTTCCGCAAGCTCCGGGAGGAGGGCGCGGTCGGCTTCTCGCCCTGGCTCGTGGGCGCCGTGACCGGGGCGCTGCTGGTGGCCGCGGGGCTGCTGCTCTACACGGTGATGGGGTGAGCCTGGCGGCATCGGAGGCGCGGTACGGGGCGCGTTCCTCGCCGCCTTCGACCTGCCCAAGGCCGTCTACATCGCCACGGCCGGAGCCATCGGGCTGATCATCGACTCCGGGCGCCTGGCGACCTACTGGTGGGAAGGCGCGGAGCTGGGCTCACGACTCCTCTGGGGCCGGGTCGGCAGGTCACCTGTTCCCGGCTTCTCCATGGTGGGCAGCCGCGTGGTAGACCATCGCCTGACACAGCATGTGGTGGATGCGATCGTGCATGAGCGCGACGACCTGGACGAAGTGCCGCCACTCCGCATCGCCACACTCCTCTACCCGCTCCGCGAACTCGTGCCACCCGGCCGGGGTGACCCGCGCGCCCACCGCCGGCGGTCGGCATGTCGCCTCCTTCTTCCGGGCGCCATGGGCGGCCCAATCCGACAGCAGGGCATACAACATCTCGTCGAAGGCCATCATGGCCTGCATGGCGGCGTGGAAGTGGCGGTCCTCGAACTCTTCGTGCCAGACGAACTCCCGGAAGCGGTCCAACGAGACGAACCCGGTGTTCACCTGGTCTGGCCGCAAGACGGTCTCACCGGGAGCATAGGGTGCCCGGTCCTCGCCGATGTACACGTCCAGGTCCGCGTCGCGGACACGGCTCACCCTGTCGTACCCGGTCGACTTGTACATGGCGTGGTGCACCCGGTCGTGCATGATCTCGGTGATCTGCACGAAGTCCCGCCAGGCCGATGGGACGCCGTCCTCCTCCAGGGCCGCCCGGTAGTCGGCCCACCCTCCACCCGAGATGCGGCTGTCGAAGTCGGGGATGCGATGGTCATCGCCACGCCGCTCGGCAGCGTACAGCGCGAGATGGGTCATCATCTCGTGCATGTGGTTGTGGAAGGTGCCGAACATGCGCATGGCATGGCCCCAGTGATCATCCTCGTGGATGTGGTCGGAGATGTAGCCGCGGAAGTCACCACCCGAGATGGAGTTCATCCGGAAGTCGTCGCGATGGTCGATGCGCTCCTGCGCCTCCAGCGCGGCGGGCGTGCCCGTGGCGAGCAGAGAGGCTGCGAACGAGAGAGTGGCAATCCGTCGTATGAACATTGAATCAAAGCCATCCGGTGCAGGGGGTGTGGACGCCGAGCTGCAATGGAGCGGCACGATGCGTGCCTTACAGATAATGGCCTTAACTGGAAGCCGTGCCGCCTGGCGGAAGCGCCAACGAAATCTCCTCCCCGGCGCGGCCGGCCCGGCGGTTGGCCGAACTTCTGGAGACGGAGTCCCAGGCGACCTCGTCGAGTGCGATCCGGAGGAGATCGAGGAGAAGCCGCGCGTTGGTGGCAAGGCTACGAAGGGCTCCTCGGCAGGCGGAGGGAGAACGTGCTACCCTCTCCCACGACGCTCTCCACCTCGATGTCGCCGCCGAGGAGCCGGGCGTGTCGTCGACGCATCCAGCTGACTGAATGGCTCGAAGATCTCCTCCTGTCGGTCCGCCGGGATACCCGGTCCGGTGTCCTCCACCGAGACCTGGATCCAGTGGTCGTCCACGCTCAGCCGGATGTATACAGGGGACGCCGAGAACCTCAGGGCGTTGTCCACGAGATTGGTCACGATCTGTGTCAGCTTCTCCCGGTCCGTCCTCACGAACACGGGCTTGTCGGGAACCGTCAGCCGCAACCGGACCTCGTGCTCATCGGACACTGGCTCGAGCATGTCCACGACGTTGCGCACGACCTGCGTCACTGCCACCCGCTCCCGTTGAACCTCAGTCTTACCGGTCTCGGAGTGGGCGTAGGACAGGATCTCGTCGATGATCCGGGCCAGGTGCCACGCGCTCCTGCGAATCCGTGAGAGACTCTCCTTCTGCCTCGCCGTCGTGGGGCCCAGCACTTCCGTCTCCAGCAGCTCGGCGAGCCCGATCACACCATTCAGCGGCGTCCTCAGCTCATGGCTCATGGTCCCGAGAAACTGGCTCTTGGCCAAGCTCGCCTCTTCCGCCTTCTTCCTCGCCTCTTCCGCCTCCTCCTTTGCCGCGCGGAGCGCCTCGACCTGTTCCCGGTCGGTGATGTCGCCGATCACCAGAAGGATGAGCTGGAGGTCGTCGAGGCGTCGGGCGTTGAGTAGCATCACGCGCCAGCCGAGGTCCTCGAACTCATGAGCGACTTCGTACCCATCGAAGCTGTCGTTCTCCGGCAGGATCTCCTCGAGCAGGGTGTGGAGTTTGGGGATGTCCCACTGGCCGTTGCCGAGTTCGTAGATCAGGCGCCCGGTCGTCTCCTCCGGCGAGGCCTGGAAGTGCTGGTAGAAGGCCGGATTCACCACCTGCACACGGAGATCGGGCGTGAGGACGACGAGCGGATCGTGTAGGGTCTCGACGATGTCAGCGGCGGCGATTCCCGCCTCCCGCAGCTCCTCCTCCAGACGCTCGCGCCCGCGCGAGGCGGGCTCTGCAGGTTCGGCCGTTTGCTCAGACTGTGGCCCCTCCCTCATGAAATTCGCTTCTCCCGACGGGCGTGGCAACGTCTCACCCCTGGCACCGAACACCCTGGGCTGCACCTGGCGGTAGTACGTCGCTGTACCAGCCATATTCGTGCCGCGAACGGCGCACCCGGCTGACCTGCCGCGGGGCGTGCGACAGCCCGGCTCTTCCAGCGCCTCGCGGAGGTTGGGTCGAGGAGGACTTCCTCGCCCCACCCCGACTCTCACCCGCCCGCGGACCACCCCAACCCGCACTCGACCTCGATCCCGTCGCGCCAGTGGAGGTCCCCTCCCCACCGACGCCTTCGACCAGACGCCCACCTTCGACCCGGCCCCGGTCCGAAAGTCCCGGATCCCACCAGATCGACCGCTTTCCACACACCGAACCCTGTCCCCCGTCCGTCATCATCACGCTTGACCCGGCGGTCCCACCCGATCCATCCTACCGAAAGCAACCGAAACGGCGGTTTGGATTTCCTATCCCTGGCACTAAGGCATTAGAACAACGGCTCTATGATCGATCAACACTTTACCATAAGTACCCTGCAGAAGCTGGTAAGAATCAATTCCGTGAATCCGGGGCTCGAAAGTGACGGGCCGGGCGAGGAGGAAATTGGGCGCTTTATCTTCAGCCTGCTTGAAGAACTGGGCATTGAAGCCGAGTTGGATGAGCTTGAAGCAGGCCGTGTCAACGTTACGGGCATTATCCCCGGCTCGGGCGGGGGCAGGTCACTCATGCTCAATGCGCATATGGACACGGTCGGGATTACCGGCATGAAAGACCCGTTTTCGGGGAAAATAGAAAATGGAAAACTCTATGGCCGCGGCTCTTATGACATGAAGGGAAGTATAGCGGCAATAGTGGCTGCGGCAAAAGCGATCAGGGAGGAGAGAGGGGTTCTAAAGAGGGATATCGTTCTCTCGTTTGTAGCTGATGAAGAGCATGAGAGCATCGGCGCGCAGGCGCTTGTCAAAAGACTGAAAACAGATGCTGCCATCGTAACCGAGCCAACCGGGCTGGACATCTGCCTGGCGCACCGGGGGTTTGGCGTGTATAGGATTACCACTCTGGGCAAGACAGCACATGGCGGGCGTCACAGGCAGGGTGTAGATGCAAATACCAGGATGGGCCTGCTGCTGGCGGAACTGGACAAGCTTTCAAAACAATTGCCCGAACAGAAGAAGCACCCTCTATGCGGTGAAGCTTCGATGCATGTGCCCCTGATATGCGGCGGGAGGAGCCTTTATATCTATGCCGGTGAATGTACGGCCCATGTAGAACGAAGAACCTTGCCGGGCGAAACCGAGGCGGAAATCGAATCGGATCTTTATGAGATCATTCATAGACTTGAAAGAGCAGTGCCCGATTTTCAGGTGAACGTCGAAAAAGTAATCTGGCGCAGCCCATATGAAATTGACGAGAATGCCCGGATAGTCAAAGTGGCGGCTGCTGCTGCTTCTGCTGTGCTTGGTTCAAAACCTGGGTTCATCGGCCATACCTGGTGGGAAGATTCTTCCATCTTTGGGGAGGCGGGTATTGAATCGGTCATTATCGGACCGAAAGGTGATGGCCTTCATGAAGACATTGAATGGGTGGATACCGATTCTGTTATCGCCCTGGCTGAGATACTCTATCACACCTCTGTTAGATTTTCCGGGGCGACATGAACGCGGCCCCGGCAGGTGAGCACCACCCGCCGGGGCCGTCCTTTGCTCCCCCCACGAGACCAGGAAGGTCCCGCCAGTGGAACCCAACTACGTCGACAGCGCCTTCTCCTTGTACCACTCGGTGGTGTGTGATTTCGGCCGCGTGATGGGCTCCCACCAGGCCCTGCTGAGAATGAGCTGGGACAGGAGCCCCATGGAACGGGAGACACCGAAGAATACGGTGTAGAACTCCATCTCCGTGATGCCGTAGTGGTACAGCAGGGCGCCGGAGCCGGCGTCCACGTTGGGATAGGGGTTGGCGGCCTTCCCATGCTCCTTCAGGACCTCCGGGATCACCTTGAACCCCACGGAGACCGTCTTGAAGATGGGATCCTCCGGGAAGTGCTTCTCGCCGAAGGCATGGAAAGCCGTGAACCGTGGGTCCGTGGCCCGGAGCACCGCATGTCCGTAGCCCGGAACCACCCTGCCGCTGTTCAGGACCTCCCAGGTGTAGTCCCTCATCTGCTCTTCCGTGGGGGCTCCTCCGTACCTCTCCACGATCCCGATGATGAACTTCAGGCACTCCTGGTTGGCCAGGCCGTGGAGGGGCCCCGCCAGGCCCGAAAGGCCAGCCGCCACGGCGTAGTAGGGATCGGACAGGGCCGAACCCACCGTGTGAGCGGCGAATGCGCTGACGTTCCCACCCTCGTGGTCGCAGTGCAGCACCATGTACAGCCGCATGAGGTCGTAGAAGTCGGGATCGTCATTGCCCAGCATGTGGGCGAAGTTCGCGCCCCAGTTCAGGCTTGGATCCGGGGGAATGATATCGCCCTTGTCGTACTTGATGCGGTACACCGCCGCAGCCAGGCCCGGGAGCTTGGCCAGGAGCTGGAGGCTGTCCTCCAGGGCCGCCTCCCACATCTCGTCCCGGGTCATGCCCTCGTCATACCGTTTCCGGAAGTAGGACAGGTCCTCCAGGGCGGTGATGCCGGTGATGAACATGGCCATGGGGTGAGCGGACTTGGGGAGGGCCCGCAAGACGTCGATG
>SLCC01000135.1 GCA_007126035.1 Gemmatimonadota bacterium | reverse complement strand
GGCGCCGCTCCCGGCGTCCCCCGGCCCCGGGAAGCGTCCTCCCCAGCCGGCTGGCCGGGCCCCGCCGGCAGGACGGGCAGGGACCGTCGCTTCATCAGCGCCGGATCACCTGGGCGCCCTCCGGGGGCGTGAAGCTGAACAGGCGGTCCGGCAGGGACGGGTTGACCACCATGTTCCGGAACTCCAGGACCCGGACGCTGCCGTTCTCCTCGGTGAGCTCGAACCGGCGGACCAGGTGGTCGTCCACGTCGATCCAGACCTTCAGCGACCGGTAACCCATGGGCTGGCGCGGGACCAGCGTCACCACGTGGGCCTGCCGGCCCTGGACGCTCTCACGGCCATGCGACGTGGCGTCGAACCGGCTCACCGGGTCGCCGATGAACTGGGCGTGCAGGTCCAGGCCCTGCGGCCCGCCGCCGGACATCCGGATCACCTGCCGCGCGTCCACGCTCGGGTAGTAGATCCAGAAGAACTGGCCGTCGCTCACTATGACGTCGCCATCAGGGTCGCTGAACTCCATCAGGAACCGGTCGGGCTGGCGCTGGTAGAGCGTGCCCCGGGAGTCCACCGTCCGACCCAGCAGCGGGTTGCGGATCTGCTGCACGAAGTCCGCCTGCAGCGAGCCGACCCGCTCGTAGCGGCGCGCCGTGGCACGCAGCAGCGCATCCGTCGACGCGTCCTGCCCCGCCCCGTCCTGGCCGGCCGCCGGCGCACCCGTCTGCCCGCCTGAAACCGCGCCCGGCGAACCGGTGGAAGGAGCCACCGCCTGCTGTCCGCCCGACCCCGTACCGGCCGCTCCGTCGCCTGTGGAGCCGCTCACCCCGTCGGCACCGGCCCCGGCAGCAGCCTGCGTCTCCGGGCACAGGACCTCCTCCTCCACCAGGTCACACTCGCTCTCCAGGCCCGTCGGATCTTCCGCCACCGCGGGGATCGCGCGCAGATCGCCATCGAGCAACGCCGGCGCGCCCGCCACGGGCGCCTCTCCGGCCAGCTCGTCGCCGGGCACACCATCGCCACCACAGGCCACCAGCAACAGCGCCAGCGCCGCCCCCGGCAGGCCCAGCCTCAGCATTCTCCCATACCGATCGCTCATCATTCGCCCTCAACGCTCGAGTCTGCCCAGTGGGTACCCGGAGGATCAACGGGCGGTTCCTGGAACCTCGAAGGTCATCCGGAGTGGCCCGCGACCTCCCCAGCAGTCAAGTCAACTCTGAGCGGCCCGGGCGATCCGGCCATTCTTCCTGCTCCGGTGGCGGCCCGCGGTTGAGGCGTGTGTCACGTAGTCGTCGCTATCGGAGGACAACCCGGAAAGGAAGCCCGGCCACAGCGAACCGTGTTGCGTTATCATCGGTGGCGGTTGGCTGCAACAAATACGGAGCCCACCGCCTCATCGCCGGAGAAGTTTCCGAAGAAGGAGGTCTGCAGGACAGCCTCTCGGAGCTCCGAACTCGCTACTGCTCCTCCTCATGCCTCGCCTCGTCGACGCTCGCGGGGCGGCCGGACAGCAGCAGGTCCAGGCCTTCGAGGCCGATGAGGATCTCCCGGGGCTTGGATCCGTCGGGCGGGCCGAGGACGCCGGCCTGCTCGAGCTGGTCGACTATCCTGGCGGCGCGGCCGTAGCCGATGCGGAGGCGGCGCTGGAGCAGGGAGGTGGAGCCCTGGTCGTGCTGGATGCAGACCTCGGCGGCCTGCCGGAACAGGTCGTCCCACTCCTCGTAGACCTCATCGCCCGTCTTGCCTGCCGACTCCTGGTCCCGCTCCCTGACCACCTCCAGGATGTCGGGCTCGGCCTCGGCGGCACGCTGAGCCTGCTCCTCATCCCGGTGCTTTTCCCGGTACCAGGCCATGAGCCGTTCCGTCTCGGCGGTAGAGACGAAGGCGCCCTGGATCCTGACGGGGTCGGACGTGCCTGGCGGCAGGAAGAGCATGTCGCCGTTGCCCAGCAGGGCGTCGGCGCCGTTCTGGTCCAGGATGGTCCTGGAGTCCACCTTCGAGCTGACCCTGAAGCCGATGCGGCAGGGGAAGTTGGCCTTGATGAGGCCGGTGATGACGTTGACGCTGGGCCGCTGGGTCGCAACGATCAGGTGGATCCCGATGGCCCGGGCCTTCTGCGCCAGCTGGGCCAGGGGCCGCTCGATCTCCGACTGGACCACCATCATGAGGTCGGCCAGCTCATCGACCACGACGACGACGTAGGGGAGCGGGCCGTCGTCGTAGATCCAGCGGTCCGGGTCGCCCTCGGGCCCACCGGGCTCCGTCCGCCGCAACACCACGCCCTCCCGCACGCGGCCGTTGAACTCGTCGATGGAGCGGACGTTGTTGGCGGACAGGAGCTCGTAGCGTCGCTCCATCTCGTAGACGGCCCACCGCAGCGCCAGGGCCGCGTCCTCCGGGTCGGTGACCACGGGGTGCCGGAGATGGGGCAGGTCGCCGTACATGCTGAGCTCCACCATCTTCGGGTCCAGCAACAGCAGCCGGAGCGTCTCCGGCGAGTGCCGGTAGACCAGGCTGGTGATGATGGTGTTGATGCAGACGGACTTGCCCGAGCCCGTGGCCCCGGCAATGAGCAGGTGCGGCATGCGGCCCAGGTCCGCCACGTAGGGGCAGCCTTCCAGGTCCTTGCCCAGCGCCAGCGGCAGGTGGCTCCGGTGCCGCTGGAAGACGGGCGCCTCGATGATCTCCCGCAGCCAGACCATCTCCGGCTCCGGGTTCGGGACCTCCACGCCCACCGCGCCCTTACCGGGGATGGGCGCGACGATACGGACACTGGGCGCCTTGAGCGCCAGAGCCAGGTCCGCGTCCAACGCCTCGACCCGGCTCACCTTGATGCCCGGCGCCGGCGCGAACTCGTACTGGGTGACCACGGGGCCCGTTGTCCGGCCCACGATCCTGCCATCGACCTTGAAGGTCTCGAGAGTGTCCACCAGAACCCCCGCCAGCCGGTCCAGCTCGCGGGCCGACAACAGCGGGTCTCGATCCGGCTTAGCCTCGAGCAGGGAGACCGGCGGCGACGCCGTGGCCGGACCCGCCGTCATCGCACCGTCGAACCCGGACCCGGCACGCATGCCCTCGCCCGCCCCGCCGTCGCCCGGTACGGTGCCCGCCCGGCCCGGCGGCTCCCTGCCCGGCTCCCTGCCCGGCTCCCCGGCCGTACCGGGCCCTGGCGGCGGCGCGTCCAGGCCAGCGGGAGCCACCATGTCCCGATCGGCCGCGGTGACGCCCGCGGGCGAGGGGCGGAAGTGGGTGGTGAGACGACGGAGCGGATCCACCGCGCTCCGGGCATCCACCGAGTCCCATGCCGAGCGGACCGCCCGGGCGGCGGCGCGGGCACCGGCGGCGGCGGCCCGACCGGGGTTCCAGCCGATGGTCACCACGCAGGCGGCGGCGGCGATGAACAGCAGGACCAGCGTGCCGCCCAACTTGCCCACCACGGCAACCAGCAGAGCGGCGACGGAGGCGCCCCACCAGCCGGCGCTGCCCGCGCCCTCGAACCTCCCCGTGCTCTCCTCCAACCCGGCAGGGTCCAGGATGCCGAAGGCCACGGGCACCACGAGCGTGAGCACCAGGGCCAGTGCGCCCCAGCGCAGGGCCAGCTCGCGACGGAGCCCGAACGCGGCCAGGGCCGCCAGCACGGCGATCACCGGCACGCCCCAGATGCCCGCGCCCAGGACCGCCCTGCCACCGTCCCGGAAGACGGCGCCCAGGGCGCCCATGAGGCTGGCGGGGCCATCGCCCGCCGCATCGCCGCCCAGCAGTCGTACCGGGACCAGGCTGAGCGCGGTGAACACGGCCAGCAGCACCAGCACCAGCCCCAGCAGGTCGTGGCGCTGACGGTCCGTCAGCAGGTCCGCCTTCGTGTCCGCCATACTACTCCAGCGTGAGCTTCCTCTCCCGGAACCTGGGCACCACATCGCTTCGACCAACCTGCGCGCAGAACGACAGGTTGTCTCCCAGGCCCGCATCCCCAAGATGGCGACCCGCCGTCGTGAGCTCCAGCATCCGGTGCAGGTCCGCCATGTGGCGGCGGGCCAGCCCCCGGGCGGCGATCGCGCCATCGTTGAGCTCCAGCGCCGGGCCCGACTCCTCCAGGCCACGGACCACGGCGCCCGCGCAGACCGCGTCCTCCAGGGCGAAGCGACCTTCACGGCCGGCGCAGACCAACGTGACGCCGTTCGCCCCACCGGCCCCGGCCGTCGCCAGCTCCGCCACTACCGCGCCCAGGTTCAGGAACGACGACGCCAGGACCTTGCTCCGGCGCTCGCCATCGCCGCCGCGTCGCTCCGCCACCGCCAGGAACGCGCGGGTCCCGTTCGTCGTGGTCATGACCAGCGACTTCCCCCGTACCCGCTCCGCGGTGAACTCCGCAGGCGAGTTGCCCAGGTCGAAGCCGTCGATGGGCAGCGCCTTCCGTTCGCCGCACAGGAGCACCGTGTCACGGCCGATGTTCTGGGCGATCCGGGCCGCCTCGTCTACCGTGGCCACGGGCAGGATGGAGCGGGCCCCGTTGGCCAGCGCTTCGACCATGGTGCTCGTGGCGCGGAGGACGTCGATCACTACCACACGCTCCGGCAGCTCTTGGCCCGCCAGCTCGCCGGGCGTGAAGAACACCTCTACCTTCATGATTTCGCGGCCTGTTCCGCCCGCTCCAACATCCTCCGCTCGAGGAACCTGGTGTCGATGTCGCCCGCCACCACCGCCGGGTCCTCGAGCAGCTCCAGGAGGAACGGGATGGTGGTCTTGACGCCCTCCACTATGAACGACTCCAGCGCCAGCCGAGCCCTGACCAGGGACTCGCTCCGGTCACGGCCGTGCACGATGAGCTTGGCCAGCAGGGAGTCATAGTGGGGCGGGACGCGGTAGCCCTGATAGGCGTGGGAGTCGACCCGGACGCCGGGACCGCCCGGCGCGTGCCAGATCGTTATCTGACCGGGGCTGGGCCGGAAGTCGTGGACGGGGTCCTCCGCGTTTATCCGGCACTCCAGCGCGTGACCGATCAAGGGCACGAGGCCCCTGTCCGGGAGGGAGTGCTTCTCGCCCGCCGCCACCCGGATCTGCTCCTTGATCAGGTCCACCCCCGTCACCAACTCGGTCACCGGGTGCTCGACCTGGATCCGGGTGTTCATCTCCATGAAGTAGAAGCTGCCGTCCTCGTCCAGGAGGAACTCCACGGTACCCGCCGAGTGGTAGTCGATGGCCTTGGCCGCCTTCACCGCCGCGGCGCCCATCTTCTCGCGCAGCTTCTGCGTCACCGCCGGCGATGGTGACTCCTCGATCAGCTTCTGGTGCCGCCGCTGGATCGAGCACTCACGCTCGCCCAGGTGGGTGATCCGGCCGTGCTTGTCACCCAGGATCTGGATCTCCACGTGACGGGGACGGGCCAGGTACTTCTCCAGGTAGACCCTCCCGTCGCCGAACGCCGCCTGCGCCTCGTTCCGCGCCGCTACGAACGACCGCTCGAAGATGGCCTCCGTCTCCGCCACCCGCATGCCCTTGCCGCCGCCGCCCGCCGCCGCCTTGATCAGGACCGGGAAGCCGATCTTCCTGGCCACCTTCAGCGCCGCCTCCGGCTCCTCGATGGCACCCTCGCTGCCCGGCACCACCGGCACGCCCTCCCGGATCATGGTCTCACGGGCCATCGCCTTGTCGCCCATCCGGCGGATGGCATCCGGCGAAGGGCCGATGAACACCAGCTCGGAGTGCTCGCAGATCTCGGCGAACTCGGCGTTCTCCGCCAGGAAGCCGTAACCGGGATGGATGGCCTCGGCACCCGTCACCTCCGCCGCCGCTATCAGGCGGGGGATGTTCAGGTAGCTCTCCCGCGACGGGGCGGGCCCGATGCAGACGTCCTCGTCGGCGAAGCGCACGTGCAGCGACTCACGGTCCGCCTCGCTGTATACCGCCACCGTCCGGATCCCCAGCTCCCGGCACGCCCGGATCACCCGCAGCGCGATCTCGCCGCGGTTCGCGATCAGTATCTTGCGAAACATCCGACCGCGTCAGCCGTTGGGATCGATACGGAAGAGCGCCTGCCCGTACTCAACGGGCTCGGCGTTCTCCACCAGCACGTGGCGCACCACGCCCTCGACCTCGGACTCCAGCTCGTTCATGAGCTTCATGGCCTCGAGGATGCACAACGTCTGGCCCTTCGTCACCCGGCTGCCCACCTCCACGTACGGCGGGGCCTCCGGCGCGGGAGCCCGATAGAAGGTGCCCACCATGGGAGACTTCACCTCGATCAGCCCCGACTCCTCCGCCGCCGGAGCGGGCGCCTCCGCGGCGCCGGCCACCGCAGACGAAGGCGCCGGCTCGGGAGCGGCGGACGGCGGCGCAGTGGACGGCGCCGCATGGCCACCACCGGCCACAAGACCGGGCGCCCCGGCCATGGGCAGCCCTGCTGCCGCCATGGGGTAGGCAGGCGGTGCGTAGTAGGCCGCGCCTCCACCCGAAGGCGGCGACTTCGAGATCTTCACCCGGGTGCCCGCGCGGGTGATCTCCACCGAGTCTATGCCGCTGCCGTCCACAGCTTCTATCAGCCCACGGACGAAATCCAGGTCGGCCCAGGCGGAGACGCCGGCCCCGGTCCCGCGCCCAGCCTCCGGAGCGCGCGCCGTCTCGCCGCCCCCGCCGCCCTCACCCATGTCCACCGTCTCCTCACCGGCCACTTCAGCGGCTCCGGTATTAGGCTCGACCGCTCGTTTACCTTTTCGTGCCACGCTTATCCCCCTCTCGATGGCTCCAAGTGTCCCACCAGCCCCCGCAGGGCCAGGGTATAGCCGCGGACACCGAATCCACTCACCGTCGCCAGCGCGACGGGAGCGAGCAATGATTCCCTGCGAAACGACTCCCGGGCGTACACGTTGCTCAGGTGGACCTCCACGAACGGCCGGCCCACCGCCGCCAGCGCGTCCCGCAGCGCTACACTCGTATGCGTGTACCCACCGGCGTTCACCACGAATCCGGCCACACGGGCCGACACCTCGTGGATCCTGTCGATCAGCCCGCCCTCGTGGTTGGACTGATAGATCCCCACCTCCACGCCCAGCTCCGACGCCGCCGAACGGATGGCGGCGTCCACCTCCACCAGACTGGCCGAGCCGTAGACGTTCGGCTCCCGCTGGCCCAGCAGGTTCAGGTTGGGACCATGGAGGACCTCGATCCTCACTGCTTCAGACCCTCCAGCCACGACCTGAAGGTGTCCAGATCGTCGTCGCCAGCGTCAGGACCGGCATCCTCCCGGCCACCGACCTCCTCGCCTAACATTCCCGACGACTCCGCGTCCCCCTCATCCGCGTCCCTCTCATCCGCGTCCCTCTCATCCGCGTCCCAGTCCTCCGACGCCGACGACCCCGCGTCGGCCGCACCCGCGCCCTGGTCCCCTGCCTCCGACGACCCCGTCTCCGCCGAGCCAGGGCTCCAGCTCAGGAGCGACCCGAGATACGAGCCGATCGGCGGCGAATCATCAGACGCCGGCTCAGGCTCGAGCTCCGCCCACGCGTACGGCGTGACATCAGCTTCCAGGCCCGCTTCCAGGCTCGCCTCCAGGCCCGGTTCCGCCGCCTCGTCCGCCTCGCCGTCCGGGGACCAGTCGGCGTCCAGCCAGAACGACCCGGTGTCCATGAGCTCCTCGCCGTCGCCTTCCCCCTCGGGAGAGAACCCCCACGACTCTTCCACCTCGAGATCCAGGTCCTGCTCCGCGTGAGGCGCGGCCGCCTCCGCCGATGCTGCCTCCCCCGGCTGCGATCCGGTCCGCGTCAGCTCCTCGGGCTCCGGGTCAGCCGGTACCATGTCCATGGGCTCGAGCTCCTCGGGCTCCGGGTCGGCCGGTACCATGTCCATGGGCTCGAGCTCGTCGGGCTCCGGGTCGGCCGGTACCATGTCCATGGGCTCGAGCTCGTC
>SLCC01000016.1 GCA_007126035.1 Gemmatimonadota bacterium | reverse complement strand
TGGCGGGGTGGCGGTGTTCCCCAGGACGCTGATCGTGGCGGAGGCCAACAGCCACGTGGCGTACGTGGACGAGTTCGCGTCGCCCGACGTTGACGAGCCGGCCCTGTCCCTGGGCGCCGTGGAGGTGGTGGCCCGTGAGGGCGCGGACGTGCAGTACGTGGCGCTCCAGCAGTGGGGCGCCGGTGTGCACCACCTGTCCATGCAGCGGACCATAGCCGAGCGGGACAGCAACCTGGACACGCTGGTGGTGAATCTAGGGGCCAGCGTGGCCCGGGTGGACCTGGCGGCCCGGCTCGAGGGTCCCGGCTCCCGGAGCGACATGCTGGGCCTGTACTTTGCCCGGGGGAAGCAGCACTTCGACCATAGCACCCGCCAGGACCATGTGAGCGCCCATGCCAACAGTGACCTGTTGTACAAGGGCGCCCTGTACGACGAGTCCAAGACCATCTTCCGCGGCGTGATCCGGGTCTTCCCCCGCGCCCAGCGCACGGACGCCTACCAGACCAACCGCAACATGCTGCTGTCGGGGCATGCGGAAGCGGTATCGCTTCCGAACCTGGAGATCGAGGCGGACGACGTGAAGTGCTCCCACGGCGCCACGGTGGGCCAGCTGGACGAGGAGGAGATGTTCTACCTGCGCAGCCGGGGTTTGACTCGCCAGCAGGCCGAGCGTCTGGCGATCTTCGGGTTCTTCGGCGAGGTCCTGGACCGGCTGCCGTTGCCGGAGGTGGTCGAGGAGCTGAAGGCCGCCATCGAAGCGAAGATCCGGTGATGGTCAGGGTCGTGAAGGTGGCTGCGGCCAGCGAGCTCCCGGACCGGGGACTGACGGCGGTGGAGGCGGACGGTGAGAAGATCGTCCTGGCGACGACTGGCGACGGCGGGCTCTACGCGCTCCAGGACCGCTGCTCCCATGCGGACTTCACGCTGTCCGACGGCCAGATCCTCGACGGGGACCGGATCGAGTGCCAGTATCATGGGGCGAAGTTCGACCTGAAGAGCGGCCGGGCCGTGGCGTTGCCAGCCATCCGGCCGGTGAAGACATACGACGTGCGCGTCGACGGTGACGACGTGCTGGTGACCCTGGAATGACATGAGCGAGATCCGGGCGGGCAAGATCGAAGGTGACCACCCCGCCGGTCAGACGACGGTGCCGACTGCCCACCGGGGCGGCGGCCTGGACGGGGCATCGGTCCGGGCGCGGTTCCCACTGCTCCAGCCGGACGGGGCGGGTGCCCGCATCATATACCTGGACAGCGCGGCCACGGCCCAGCGTCCCGACGTGGTGCTGGAGGCCGTGGCCAAGTTCTATCGTACCGAGAACGCCAACGTCCACCGCGGCATCTACGACCTCTCCCGGCGAGCGACGGAGCGGTACGAGGGCGCACGGGCGGCCCTGGCCCGGTTCATCAAAGCTCCGGACAAGGAAGAGCTGGTCTGGACCCGCGGCACCACCGAGGCCATCAACCTGGTAGCGGCCACCTGGGGCCAGGAGAACCTGGGCCCAGGCGACGAGATCCTGCTGACCACGCTCGAGCACCACTCGAACATCGTGCCCTGGCAGCTCCTGGCGCGCCGCGTAGCTGCCCGCATCCGCTACGTGGACATCGACGAGGAAGGCCGGCTCCGGCTCGAGCAGTACGACGAGCTGCTCTCCGAGCGGACCCGGATCGTTGCCCTGGGCCACGTCTCCAACGCCCTTGGCACCATCAACCCGGTGGCCGAGGTGATTGAGCGGGCCCGGCAGGTGGGTGCCCGGGTACTGGTCGACGGGGCCCAGGCCGCGCCGCACCTGCCCATCGATGTCCAGTCCCTGGGCTGCGACTTCTACGCCATCTCCGGCCATAAAATGTGTGGTCCCATGGGGATAGGCGCCCTCTGGGCGAGGCGCGAGCTGCTGGAGGAGATGCCGCCTTATCAGGGTGGCGGCGAGATGATCGAGACCGTGCTGCCCGACGAGTCCACCTGGGCACCGGTGCCCCACAAGTTCGAGGCTGGCACGCCCAACGTGGCCGGCGCGGTGGGCATGGCCGCTGCGGCAGCGTTTCTGGAGTCACTGGGCCGTGACCAGGTGAGGGCCCACGAGCTGGACCTGGTGGAGTACGGCATGGACAGGCTCGACCGGGTCGAGGGGCTCAGGCTCTTCGGGCCCCGGGACCCGGCGGACAGGATAGCCGTCTTCTCTTTCAGCATGGAGGGGATCCACCCCCACGACGTGGCCACCATCCTGGACGCGGAGAACATAGCCGTCCGTGCGGGCCATCACTGCACCCAGCCCCTGATGCGGCGGCTGGCGGTGCCCGCCACGACCAGGGCCTCGTGCTACGTCTACAATACCCGGGAAGACCTGGACCGACTGGTCGAGGGGCTGGACCGGGCGCGCCAGATCTTCAGCTGACCGGGCACCAAGTGATAGATCGATCCACGCCCGCCCTCGGGGACCTGTTCCAGGACATAATCCTCGAGCACTACAAGCGGCCACGGAACCAGGGCGTGCCCGAGAAGTCTACGGTGCACGTGCACATGAACAATCCCACCTGCGGCGACGAGGTGCACCTCTACCTCCTGGTGGCTGACGGCGTGGTCCGGGACGTGGGCTTCGAGGGCGAGGGCTGCTCCATATCGCAGGCATCCATCTCCATGATGACCCAGCTCCTGAAGGACCAGCCGGTGGAGCAGGGACTGGAGCTTGCCGAGCGGTTCAAGGAGATGATGCGGGGCGACGCCGACGCTGCCCGTGACAAGGGGCTCCGCGACGCCCGCGCCCTGGCCGGCGTCAGCCGCTTCCCCACCCGCGTCAAGTGCGCGCTCCTGGGCTGGGATGCCTTCGAGAAGGCAGTCGAGGAGGCCGGTCAGGGTTCCGACGCGGAGCGCTGACTCAGAACTGGTCCGGCAGCCAGAACGTCTCGCGGGTCGCGAAGGCCCGGTCCGCCAGCTCCAGCTTCCCCGTCGCCTGGCACAGGCCCAGGCGGGCCGCGTCGGATATGCTGATGTCGCCACCGAACAGCCGAGCCATGACCGCCGGGTCTCCGACAATGGAGGCGTCGGCGTGGTGATCCGTGGCGGGCTCGACGCGTGCAGCGCCGTCGCCCCCTCCTATCCGGACGGCCCACGGGCCACAGTTCTCCGGGATCTCATGGTCCCGCACCTCGATCCGGAGCATTGCCGCGGCGTGCTCCTGGCGCGCCCCCGAGGCCGCTACTGACGGCCCGTCGAACCAGCGTCGCGCCCGCAGAGCGCCGGGCACGTCGACCAGCCTCAACATGGGGCCGCGCTTGATGCGGGCGGTGGTGAACAGCAGGCCGGGGCCTGGACGCGAGCCGACCCTCGTGGGATTGACCAGCCGGTCCTCAAACCGTTCTTCGGGCCGGGCCAGGTAGCGAGCCACCGGCCACCGATCTGACCGCGTCGCCAGGAACCCCAGCACCCCCCGCAGCCCCGCCTCCGATTCCGCCACCAGCTCCCTCACTATCAGCGAGCTCCCGTCGTGCTCACCGTCCCGGCTCAGCCGCAGGAGGGCGTAACCGGCGATGGTCGTGTCTTCGTACACCAGGACCAGGCGCCTGTGGTCACGGTCCAGCCGTTCCAGGGCGTTCTCGTCCAGTGGCCTGACCGCCAGATCCTCACCGGCGAAGCGGTATCGCCAGGCGGTGGCATCCCGCTGGATGGGTCCATGGCTCCCGGCCGCCACTCGGTGGTAGCAGGCCATGACATGCTGGGCCTCGGTTGCCAGGCTGGCGACGCGAACCTTATCCGCCTCCCGGTACCGGTGCAGGGACCCGGTGGTGAACCGGTGGTCGTGGAGCCCGCCCACCAGACCCCAGCCGAGCCGTTCGTAGTAGTCGGGGCGGAAAGGATAGAGCACGCTCAGCAGGTCGCCCCGCGCGCGAGCAGCACGCAGCGCGGCGGTGCAGAGATCGGCGCCCACACCCCGGCGTCGCTGGTCTGGATCCACGGCCACGGCTGCCAGGCCCATCATGGGCAGGGGTCGACCGGTGAAATACTGTGTGAGGCGGTAGATCTTGCAGGCAGCGACAACACGGCCGTCGGCCTCACCGGCCAGGACGGTCTCGAGCCCGCCGTACGGGCCGCCGGTCTCCATCATGCGGGAGCGGTCCCGGACGGTCCTTGCGGAGGGAAAAGCCTGGCACCACAACTCGGCGATGGTGCGGATGTCGTCGGTGCGGGCTGGCCTCACGACCAGGCCCGTGGGGTCGGTTGTCATGGCAACAGGGTAGGCCCGGTAGCGGGTCGGGGTCAATCTTGCAGGACTGTGCGGCGGACGGCAGTCTCTCCCCGGGTGGGGCCGGGCTGGTCCGTGTCATCGTGGCTGTTCGACGAACGGAGGTGACCATGAGTGACGAAGCAAACGGCGGTGCGGTCGGTGTCGGGGACGAGTCGAGCCGGCACGCCGTGGGCAGGAGCGAGCGGATCGGTCGCAGGGTGGCCATCATGGCTGGCTGCCGGACGCCTTTCCTCAAGTCCGGCACCGGGTTCAAGGACCTGACGGCCATCGACCTGGGCACCTATGCGGTGAGGGATCTGCTCAATCGGTCCGAGGTGGACGGCTCCGAGGTGGACGAGGTCATATACGGTACGGTGGTCCACTCGGTCCAGGCGCCCAACATCGCCCGGGAGGTGCTGCTCCGGGCGGGCATCCCGCCGCAGGTCCCGGCTTTCACCGTGAGCCGGGCCTGCGCCAGCTCGAACCAGGCCATCACCTCCGCGGCGGAGAAGATCGCCCTGGGCCAGGGCGACGTGGTGGTGGCGGGCGGAGCCGAATCCCTGACGGACATCCCGATCATGGTATCGAAGCCGCTACGGGACCGGCTGGTGGCGGCATCGAAGGCGCGGTCGCTGGGTGGCCGGCTCAAGGCCTTCTCCGGGTTCCGGCCCGGCGAGCTGGCGCCCATGACCCCGGCCATCGCCGAGCCGTCCACCGGTGAGACCATGGGCGAGAGCGCGGAGCGCATGGCGAAGGAGAACGGGCTGACCCGGGAGGAGCAGGATCGGTGGTCGCTCCGCTCGCACCAGCTCGCCGCTATCGGCACGGACAATGGCCGGCTGACCGCCGAGATCGCTCCCGTCTACCTGCCTCCCGACTACGACCAGGTAGTGGACCGGGACAACGGGATCCGGGAGAACACCTCACTGGGACAGCTCTCGAGTCTACGGCCCGCGTTCGACCGGAGGTACGGTACGGTCACCGCGGGCAGCTCATCGCCGCTGACCGACGGAGGCTCGGCGGTGCTCCTCATGAGCGAGGCGCGGGCGAAGGCCGAGGGGCGGGAACCGCTGGGCTACATCAGGAGCTGGGCGTACGCGGCGCTGGCGCCCTCGGACCAGCTGCTCCAGGGTCCGGCCTTCGCCGTTCCCGAGGCGCTGGACCGGGCCGGGCTGACCATGCAGGACATCGAGCTTTGGGAGATGCACGAAGCCTTCGCCGCTCAGGTCCTGTCCAACCTCCAGTGGCTCGACTCGGACAAGTTCGCCCGGGAGCGACTGGGCCGGACGCGGAAGGTGGGGATCCTGCCCGAAGACCGCATCAACGTCATGGGTGGCAGCATCGCCATCGGTCACCCCTTCGGCGCCACGGGTGGTCGCCTCACCATCACGCTGCTGAACGAGATGAAGCGCCGTGACGCCACTCTCGGCCTGATCTCCGTCTGCGCGGCAGGCGCCCTTGGCTTCGCCATGGTGGTGGAGCGAAGCTGAGCGCGCTCGACAGCACGGTGGCCGGCCTCCCGACGCCAGCTCAGCCCTGACCGCCGGCCTGGCCCTTGGCGAGGCGGGACGGCGCCAGCCGCCGCAGGGTACGCCACCCGATCAGGGCGCGACGAGGCCCGTGGTCCCGGCCCCAGGAGCCGTCCTTCTGCTGGGAGCTCACCAGGAGCCGGGCCCCGTGCCACAGGGCCTGGTTCATCCGGTCGACGTCGATCCCCGCGGCCACGGCGGTCCCGATCACGTCCAGCGCCTGGAAGGCATCCGTCTCGACCCAGCTCCCGTCGCCGCGCTGCTTGCTGCCGACCAGGCGCAGGCCGGCCTGCGCCGCGTCCCGGTCCGCCGGATGGTCGGATGCGATCAGGGCGTGGATCGCCGCCAGGAGCCCGCCAACGGAGAGGTCGCCAGGCCGGTTCTCAGCCCAGACCCGCACCACCTGCCGGAGGCCAGCCAGATGTAATCTGTCGTCCTGGCCCTCGCGCCCGGCACCGAGCACACATCGGAGCGCCAGCGCCGAGGCCACGAACCGCAGCTCCCCGTCCCCTGCCACCTCGGCGCCGCAGCGCAGGCGAGCGCCGGGCTGCATCACGTCAGGGTCTGCCGGAGAGTAGAACCCGCCCGAGAAATGGTGGCAGAGACCCTGGCGATGCCTGTCCGACGAGCAGCCGTCGGCCCATGTCCCGGGCAGGCCCCGCCGGCCCCGGATCCAGTCGTGGGCCCGGGCAACGCCCGGGTCCTGCTCCACGAGCCTCGCCGCCGTTCTCAGCTCCTGGATGGTCAGGAGCGAGTCGATCGTCCGTAGCAGGTCCCCGCCCCAGGAGCCGTCATCGCGCTGCTCCCCCAGGACCCGTGAGACCCAGTGGCGGGCGTTGGTGCGGGGCACGTCCGCGCCCGCCTCGTGTGCCAGGACTACGGCTTCCGGCGCCTCCTGGTCCAGGAGCCACGCCTGGCTGGCTGCCAGGGCCTGGTCCAGGGCGTCGACGGTCACGACAGGAACCGGCGCACCAGTGCCGACAGGGCCCGGTGCGCCGCCTCCAGCTCTTCGACCGCCACTGATTCGTCGGCGGCGTGGGCGTGCTCGATGCGACCCGGCCCGAAGCAGATGGCCGGGGTGCCGGACTGGTTGAAGAACTGGGCCTCGACCCAGGCGGTCATCCCGCCCAACCGCGGGTCCAGCCCCGCGGCGCGCACCGACTCGCTCAGGGCCTCCACCACCGGATGGTCGGCGGGCACCTCGCTGCCGTCCAGATGCAGGCGCAGCGATACCTGCGCGTCCAGTGACGGCACCTCGCTGCGGAGCCTGCCAAGCAGGTATTCCACCTCTGCCCGTACCGAATCCGCCCGCTCGCCAGGCAGGGTCCGGCGCTCGAGGACGAGGCGACACGAAGAGGGGTAGACCGATGGCGCGGTCCCGCCCTCGATGGTCCCGGCGTGGATGGACCCATGGCCAAGGAGCGGGTGCGGCGAACGGAGTGACAGGGCCGCTTCGATCTCGTAGAGGCGGGACAGGAAGAGCCCGGCATGGCGGATGGCGTCCACACCTCGCTCCGGGCGGGACCCGTGAGCCGCCTGCCCCTTGAAGTCGATGCAGACCCAGACGAAGCCCTTGTGGGCGGGCATGATCACCAGCCCCGTAGGCTCGCAGACGACGGCCGCGTCGGCCCGCAGCCCGTCCTCGATCAGCTGGCGGCACCCTGCTCCCGCCTCCTCCTCGTCGGCGGTGAGGGAAACGATCAGGGTCCCGCGGAACGACGACGATGCCGCGTCCCGGGCCGCCGCCAGCACCGCCGCCACGCCGCCCTTCATGTCCGCGGCGCCACGGCCCCAGACCTGGCCGTCCCGGACCACCGGATCGAACGGCGGGATCCGCATGCCAGCGACACCCACCGTGTCCAGGTGTCCGCTCAGGATCAAGGAAGGCCCATCGCCCCGCTCCAGGCGGGCCAGGACGCTGGGACGATCCGACAGGGCCTCCACCAGCCGCACGTCGTATCCCCAGCTCTCGAGCCAGCCCGCGGTCAGCGCCGCGATAGCCGACTCGCCGTCTCCCCCGGCCTCCAGGCTGGGGTTGACCGACGGTACGGCGATGAGGGCACGGGTCAATCCCACCACATCCGTGGGCGGCGCGTCCGGGTACACAGCCCGGGGGACCTCAGCCATGGCGCACCGACCATGGCGGCAGTAATCTTGACATCGTCGACCTGAGACCGGGAGGAGCCATTCGCACCATCAGTGTCAGCCTACTGGCCGTCGCAGCCATCGCGGCGAGCATCGTCTTCGCCAGGGCCCGGGCCACGTCGGACGTTGAAGACGTGGAAGAGCCCAGGGTCGTCGAGGACGCGTCCCGCCTCGATGCCCTCCGAGCTGCCGGCTTCTAGCCGGGCTGCCGCACGCTGAAGCTCGGCCCCCGCACCCATCCAGGGGCCGGTCCTGAACGTGTCCACCTAGTCGAAGTGGACGCGGTTCTTCTCGATGTAGCTGGTCCACTCCGGCGGCACATCGGTGTCGGGGAAGATCGCCGTTACCGGGCACTCGGGTTCACACGCGCCGCAGTCGATGCACTCTTCAGGGTGGATGTAGTACATGTCATCGCCCTCGTAGATGCAGTCGACGGGACAGACCTCCACGCAACTGGCATCCTTGGTGCCGATACACGGCTCGGTGATCACATATGTCATGCAGTGTCCTCCAACCGGGTTCAGTAACGACGCGACATAGTGGGCGTGGCCCCACTGGCATGCAACCCCGGCACCTCCATCAAGAGCCGAGGAACCGCTCCTCGAAGGTAGTGCACCACCAGGTGATCCGACCAGCCAGTGCCGGGTGGGTCCGGTCAGCCACGGGCGCGAAGGTCCCGCAGGTGACGGCATGGTACCCGGCCCACTCCTGCCGGTCGCGCAGGTGCAGGTGCCGGGCATGGTCGAGCCGCTCGGCCACGGCCACCAACCTGGCGTCCATGGACGCCGAGACGAGCCGCTCCGCCAGCCCTTCCTCCTCCGGGTCAGGTACCGATGCCAGGAGCCGGACCACCCGGTCCAGGGCCTCCAGCTCGTCGGGCGGGGGCCGGAGCATGGGGTCCCTGGTCTCGGTGACCAGCGCCGTGGCCAGCACCGTGGCATCCGCCACCCTGGCATCGTCCATGAGGATGAGCGCCGTCCTCGAGGGGTGCAGGTAGTCGGGATGATGGTCTTCCAGGCCGCGGGCGAACCGTGGGCCCATACCAATTTCGAACGCGCGGCGGATGAGGTCGAGCCCGGTCGGCTCGATTCCCAGCCTGGTGGCGGTACGGGCGAGCCGGCGGGCCATGGCCTCGGCACGGAGACGGTTCGTCACCGCTCCGGCTGCCAGGGCGTCTCGGCCACGCCGGCCCGGTGGTTGGCCAGCCTGGCCAACTCGAACAGCAGGTCCGACAGGCGGTTGAGGTAGATGAGGATATCCGGGTCCACCTCGTCCTCCCGTGCCAGCTCCACCACCGCCCGCTCCGCCCTCCGGCACACGGTCCGGGCCAGGTGCAGTGCCGCGCCGGCCTCCGAGCCGCCCGGCAGGATGAACGCCGACAGCGGACCCACCTCCTCCTCCGCCGAGTCGATCATGCCTTCCATCTCCGCTGGCCTGGCCCGGGGCAGGTCGGGCAGGTGTGCCCGGGTCCGGGCACCGGGCGGCGTTGCCAGGTGCGCGCCGATGGCGAACAGGTCGCTCTGGAGTTCCACGAGCCGGCTGGATATCTCGCGGTCCCCCAACTTGATGACGGCCCAACCCAGGACGGCGTTCAACTCGTCCAGCTCGCCATACGCAACCACCCTCGGCGACCACTTGGGGACCCGGCCGCCGCCGAACAGACCCGTTTCGCCCCGGTCCCCGGTCCGCGTGTAGATCCTGCTCATTCGTCTACCTCCCGTGCAACGGTGGCCGGCTCCATGATGGTCAGGCTCCGCCCGGAGGCATCGAGACGGGCCCGGATGCCGAGCGGAAGCGTCCAGTTCTGGGGGCCGTGCCCGAACGGGAATCCCATGACCAGGGGGATGTTCCGTGGCCCCAGCAGCTCGGTCAACAGGTCCTCCAGGGACTGCTCGCCCTGTGCGTCGGACCTGCGCACCGGGTCCAGCATCTCCGTGAACTCACCCACGACCACGCCCACTACGCCGTCCAGGACTCCCGCGAGCATGAGCTGCTGGAGCAGCCGATCGACGCGGTACAGGGGCTCGCCGATGTCCTCCAGGAACAGGATCCCGCCCCGGGCCTGGAGCTGGTACGGCGTGCCGCAGGTGGCCGCCAGCATGGCCAGGTTCCCGCCCACCAGCGGCCCCTCCGCCTGGCCGTCCCGGATCACGACCGGGGCCGGACCGGCCGGGAGCGGCAGCGTCCCGGCGGCCTCACCGGTCATGAGCACCGCGCGGAACGCCCGCTCGGTCTCCGCCGGGAAGTGCTCGAGCCCCGCATGGGGACCGTGGAAGGAGACCACGCCCAGGCGGAGCAGGGCCATGTGGACGGCGGTGTTGTCGCTGAACCCGATGAAGGGCCGGGGCCGCTGCGCCAGGGGCGTCAGCTCCACCCGGCGCAGGGTGCGGAGGGTGCCGTAGCCACCCCGCAGCGCCCAGATGGCGTCCACATCCCCATCGATCGCCGCCTGCAGGTCGCCGGCCCGCTGGGCGTCGGTGCCAGCCAGGTAGCCGGTGCGTGCACGGACACTGGGCCCCAGCACGGGCTCCAGGCCAAGGCGATGACAGCGCTCCAGCGCGGTGCTGATCTTCTGCTCGTCTACCGGGCCGGCGGGCGCCACCAGCGCCACCCTGCTCCCCGGCTCGAGCGTCGGCGGACGGATCACGGGGCGAAGGTGACGCCAACGCGTCGCCAGCGCCACCCCCCGGCTCGGAACGGCCGGTCTTCCGGGCCGAAACGCTGGTCCCAGGCCGTTGTCGGGACTACCTTGAGCCATGGAACTCGAGCAAGAGGTATCGCCATGATCGATGAGCAGCTCCGCGACGAAGCCGACCGACTGTACTGGGACACTGACAGGTCCGTGGCGGAGATCGCGGACGAGCTCGAGATCTCGAGGCGCGCGCTGTACGACGCCATCAGCCCGCGGCCAGTCGGGATCGTGTGCGGGGAGTGCAGCGCGGAGATGGTCTTCCGCAACCGCAGCGCCGCCGGCCGACGTGAGGCGGAATGCGTCGAATGCGAGGTGGTGGTAACCGTGGCCGAGGCCGCCGCCGGGGTCGAGCCAGATACCGGCGCCGAGGCTGAGCCGGAGACCGACGACGCCGAGCCACAGGTGGAACAGGAACGGGAGGCAGCCCACCTCTCGCCCATGGCACGGAGCTGGCCCACGGGACGGGCCGTCTCGCCTGCGGGCGGGTACGGAGCCAGCCTCACCGCCGCCGTGGTCGTTGGCTTGGCCATCGGCGCCGCCACCGCTTACCTGTTCCGAAGGCGATGAGGCTGCCGAGTCGGCTCACTCGTCGGAGTCCGACCCGTAGCCGGGCTTCGGCTCCGGCGTGTTCTGCTGGATGACGTCCTGCTTGCCCTTGCGAATGGTCTCGATCTTCTTCCTATGATCGACGTCGGTCACATTCTCCCGCTGCTTCGACGAGCCCGTGGTCGCGGAGTCCTCGCTGGGCTCGTGCCCCTGGTCCCTGGCCTCCCGCGCCCTCTTCCGCCGCTCCCGGTTGTCGCCTTCCATCTGTTTGCCACTCATGATCGTCCCTCACTCCCGTTGAGGCTTCGTCCCGCCCACCAGGAGTGCAAGCGTCGGTCCAGGCCATGAGCTTCGGTGAGCTGCTGCCGGACCTCCGCACCTCGCTGCCGGGCCCTCGGTCGACCGAGCTGGGCGTTCGGCTCAGCCGCGTCGAGAGCCGCAACATCACCCGGATCGACGCCGGGGGACCGCTCTTCTGGAGCGAGGCGGCGGGGGCGAACGTGCGGGATGCCGACGGCAACATCCTCATTGACCTGACCGGCGGCTTCGGCGTGTCGGCGGCGGGTCACGCCAACCCCCGTGTCGCGGAGGCGGTGGGCCGGCAGGCCGCACGTCTCACCCACGGCCTGGGTGACGTCCATCCACCAGTCGTCAAGGTGGAGCTGCTCGAGCGTCTCACCGCCCTGACCCCTGGCGACCTGGGTCACGCGATACTCTCGGCCAATGGCGGAGACGCCGTGGAGTCAGCACTGAAGACGGCGGCCCTGGCAACGGGCAGACCTGGCGTGATCGCCTTTCGCGATGGCTACCACGGCCTGGGCTACGGCGCGCTGGCGGTGACCTGGTCGCCTCGATTCCGCGAGCCGTTCAGGCGACAGCTCTACCCGGGCGTCCGCTTCGCTCCCTTCCCGGAAGCGGGCGGCGACGATCAGTCGAGCGCCGAGTCGCTGCTGGCGGTGCGGACGGAGGCCGAGGCTTCGCGGCAGGGCGAGCACCCCGTGGGCGCGGTCATCGTGGAGCCGGTCCAGGGGCGGGGCGGGGTGAAGGTACCCACCTCCGACTTCCTCCCCGGCCTGAGGGACCTGTGCGACGAGTTGGACCTGGTCCTGATCCTGGACGAGGTCTACACCGGGCTCGGCCGCACGGGGCGCTGGTTCGCCTGCGAGCACTGGGACGTGATTCCGGACCTGCTCGTCCTGGGCAAGGCGCTGGCGGGTGGCCTGCCCCTGAGCGCCACCCTGGGACGTGCGGCGCTGATGGAGGCGTGGCCGCCCTCAGACGGCGAGGCGATCCACACCAGCACCTTCCTGGGCAATCCCGTGGCCTGCGCCGCCGCACTGGCGCACCTGGACGAGATCGAGGGCCTGGGCCTGGTCGAACGGGCCGACCGGCTGGGCCGCCGGATCGGCCAGCGCCTGGACGAGTGGGCCCACCAGGGCCGGGTGTCGTCGCACCGGGGGCTGGGCCTGATGCGGGCTGTGGTCCCCGCCGGTGGAGAGCACGCGGCCGTGGCGGTGGCCTCCAGCGCCCTGCACGCAGGCGTGATCGTCCTGACCGAAGGTGACGCCCTGGCCCTCACACCGCCGCTGGTGATCACTGAGGCCCAACTCGATCACGCCCTGGGCGTGATCGAGGCGAACCTGCCCACCGCCTGATCGGCGCACGCCCCTGATCAACGCACGGCGTCTATCTTCCGCGCCAGGTCGAAGTCAAGGTCGGTGAGACCGCCCTGGCTATGGGTGGACAGGGCCAGGCCGACCCGGTCGTAGCGGATATCGATGTCGGGGTGGTGGTCCGCCTGCTGCGCCATCTCGGCTACGCGGTTCACGAAAGCCACCGCCTCCGGGAACGAGTCCAGCGTGTAGGTCTTGCGTATGGTGTCGCCTTCCAGACCCCAGCCGTTGAGCTCATCGAGGCGGTCGCGGATCTGGACTTCACTGAGCAGTGCCATGGTTCCTCCCTCAGACTTGGTGATCTTCGTCCTCTGCCATTGCCTTTTCCGTGCCTCGCGCCCACCTTCTAACCGAAATCGTGGCTGAGATCCTGATTACCGGGGCAACTGGCTTCGTCGGATGCCATTTTGCCGAGGCCCTTGCCCGACGCGGCGTACAGGCGCGCGCCCTGGTCCGGCCGACCAGCGACTTATCGGTGCTGGACCGGTACGGCGTCGAGCGCGTGGCGGGGAGCTTACACGACCCCGGCACGCTGGCCCGTGCCATGGACGGGGTCGACGTCGTCGCGCACCTGGCGGGGGCGACGCGGGCTCTCAGGCGGGAGACGTTCCATGACGTGAACGCCACCGGCACGCGCCGCCTGGTGGAGGCGATGGAATCCGCCGGCGTGGGTCGCCTGGTGTACCTGAGCTCCCTGGCCGCGGCGGGCCCCGCGACGGGCGAGCCGGTCGGGCCCGCGGACGAGCCACGTCCGTTGACAGCGTACGGTCGCAGCAAGCTGGAAGGCGAGCGGCACGCGCTGGGCAGCGAGTCGGTGCGGACCGTGGTGCTGCGACCGCCCGCTGTCTACGGGCCGCGAGATCGGGAGCTGCTCCCGTTCTTCCGCCTCGCTCGCCGGGGCCTCCTGCCGGTGATCGGCGGACTGGAGCGTCGGATCCAGATGGTGCACGTGCGTGACCTGGCGGAAGCGCTGGTGCGGGCCGCGCGCACGCCCACTGCCAGTGGGGTCTTACACATCGCTGAGCCTGCGTCGTATCATTGGGCCGAGGTGCTGGACCATATGGCCACAGCGGTGGGACGAGCGGGCGCGCGGGTACGCGTGCCGGCCCGGGTGTTGATGATGGCGGCGGGAGGCACGCAGGTGGCGGCCTTCCTCTCCCGGCGCCCGGCGGTGTTCGACAGGGAAAAGGCGCTCGAGCTGCTGGCCGACGGCTGGCTGTGCGAGACGGAAGGGGCGAGTCGGGAGCTCGGATTTGTGGCCGCCGTGCCGTTGCCGAACGGGCTCGAGGAGACGGCCCGCTGGTACCGGGCCCACGGCTGGCTCTGAAGCGGCAAGGCAGGCGGTTGGATCAAGGGGATCTGAATAGATGAGCTTGTTCGAGAAGTGCCAGGGGTACACGATCGCCCGCGAAGTGCAGGCGGCGGGGTTCTACCCCTATTTCAGGGCGATCGAGGAATCGCATGACACCGAGGTGGTGGTCGAGGGCCGACGCAAGGTCATGGTCGGCTCGAACAACTACCTGGGCCTCACGCACCACCCCAGCGTGCTCACCGCGGCGGAGGCGGCCACTCGCCGGTACGGCAGCGGTTGCACCGGGAGCCGGTTCCTCAACGGGACCCTGGACCTGCACCAGCAGCTGGAGGACGAGCTGGCGGCGTTCCTGAACAAGGAGACGGCGCTGGTCTTCAGCACCGGGTTCCAGACCAACCTGGGCGTCATCGCCTCCCTGGTCGGCCGGAACGACCACATATTCTCGGACAAGCTGAACCACGCCAGCATCGTGGACGGCGCGCGCCTGTCTTACGGTACCACGCACCGTTACGCCCACAGTGACATGGCCGCCCTGGACCGGGAGCTCCGCCGGGTACCGGAAGACGCGGGCAAGCTCATCATCACCGACGGCATCTTCTCCATGGAGGGCGACATCGCGGACCTGCCGGCCATCACGTCCCTGGCTGAGGTCCACGGCGCCCAGGTAATGGTGGACGATGCCCACGCCTTCGGCGTCCTGGGCAAGAGAGGCGCAGGCACGGCGGAGCACTTCGGCCTGGAAGACGAGGTGGACCTCATCGTCAGCACCTTCTCCAAGTCGCTGGCCTCCATCGGCGGCGTGGTGGCGGGGCCGGAGTACGTGATCCACTACCTCAAGCATCACGCCCGGCCCCTGATCTTCAGCGCCAGCATGCCGCCGGCCGCCATCGCCACCGTGCTGGCCGCCCTGGACGTGTTGCGGCGGGAGCCTGAGCGGATCGAGGCCCTCTGGCGCAACACCCGCCGCATGCAGGAGGGCCTGGTGAGCCTGGGCTACGACATCGGCGGCAGCGAGACGCCAGTCATACCGGTCGTCATCGGGGAGCTCGAAAGGATGCTCCAGTTCTGGAAGGAGCTGTTCGACGCCGGCGTGTTCACCAACCCGGTCACTCCGCCCGCGGTGCCCACCAACTCGTGCCGGCTCCGCATCTCCGTCATGGCCACCCATACGGAGGAACACGTCGACCATGTCCTGGACGCCTTCGCCCAGGTCGGCCGCCGGATGGCGGTCATATAGGGCCGTGTCCGCACGCGCCGTGACCACCGTCCAGGTCGCTCCGGTACAGGACCGGTCCGGGCTGGACTCGTTCGTCCGCCTGCCCTGGCGAATCTACGCCGGAGACCCCGCCTGGGTGCCGCCCCTGGAGTCGGACTTCCGGAAGCTGCTCCGGGCCGACCACCCGTTCCACCAGCACGCGGAGGTGGAGACGTTCCTGGCCGCGCGCGACGGTGAGCCGGTGGGCAGGATCGCCGCCGTCGTCAACCACCAGTACAACGATTTCCACGAAACGCGTACCGGCTTCATCGGGCTGTTCGAGTCCGTGGACGACCCCGAAGTCGCCCAGGCACTGTTGGACACGGCAGCGGGATGGCTGCGACAGCGGGACATGGAACGCGCCATGGGACCGTTCAACCTCTCCACCAACGACGAGGTCTATTCGCCCGGCATCCTGCTGGACAACTACGCACGGCCGCCATCACTGATGATGGCGCACAACCCGCCCTACTACCCGCGTCTGTTCGAAGAGGCTGGCTGGGAGAAGGAGCGTGACCTCCTCTCGTACTGGCTCGAGGACAACCGCGTGCCAGAGCGGCTGGTCCGGAAGATGGAGCGAATCGCAAGCGCCGTCGACGGTCTCGTGGTGCGCGAGCTGGAGATGAAGAGGCTGGGCCAGGAGGTGGAGCGGATCAAGGAAGTCTACAACAGCGCCTGGCAACGGAACTGGGGCTTCTCACCCCTCACCGACGCCGAGATCGCCCGCCTGGCCCGGGACCTGAAACCAATCGTCGATCCCCGCTTCGCCCTGCTGGCCGAGGTGCACGGGGAGCCCGTGGGCTTCGCACTGGCCCTGCCAGACTACAACCATGCGCTCCGCCACATGAACGGGCGCCTCTTCCCCTTCGGGTTCCTCAAGCTCCTCTGGCACCGGCGCCGGATCAGCAACCTGAGGGTCTTCACCCTCGGCCTGAAGCCGGAGTACCTCCGGCGGGGGATCGACGCCCTCTTCTACCTCCGGATCTACCAGAACGGCCTGCCGGCAGGGTACCGGAGCGCGGAGGCATCATGGATCCTGGAGGAGAACTGGGACATGCGACGGGCACTGGAGCGGCTCGGCGCCCGAGCGGATAAGACCTACCGGGTATTCGGAAAGGACCTTGGCTGAACACAACCCGCCCCGCCTGTCGGCCGCCTTGCTGGTGGCCAGCCTGGCCGTCGGCTCCGTTATAGCCTGGCTCCTCCTCCACCCATTGCCCTGGCCAGCCCGCGCGTTCACTACGCTCCTCCTCGTCCCACTGCCAGCCCTCCTCATACTGCAGCTCCGCGTGGCGGAGGACCTGCCGCCAGAAGCCGAACGCGAGGCCGTCTACCTCTCCTCCGCTCTCACCGTCTGGGCCCTGGCAGCAGTCGCCATGCTGGCAGCACGGTTCAGCGACTTCTCCCGGGAAGAGCTGCGCCTGGTGGCCCCTCCCTTCTCCACCCTGCTCCTGGCCTCGGGCCTGACCGTCGTGGCCGGCCTCGGGATCATGGCCCTCGGCCGCCTGCTGAAAGTGGAGGAAAGCCCCCTCGTCCACTTCCTCATCCCTCGCTCGGGATCGGAAAAGATTGCCTTCGCCGGACTATCATTTTCCGCCGGCATAGCCGAAGAGGTGGTGTTCCGCAGCTTCCTCATCGCAGCACTCTACCGCGCGTCCGGATCCCTCGCCCTGGCCGTGGCGGTCAGCGTCGTCATCTTCGCCATCACGCACGCATATCAAGGCTGGATTGGCGCCCTGCGGGTAGGACTCCTGGGCTTCATCCTCACCGTCCCCTTCCTGATCACCGGTAGCGTCTACCCCTCCATCATCGCCCATACCGTGCTCGATCTGCTCGCCGGCCTGGTCCTGGCCGACTGGCTGCGGGGATCCCAAAAAACGCCGTAGTTAGGCATCAAAACCCGTTGCAATACCACGACCTGGCCGGTTTGCGTGGAACCGGGAACGGGCATTGCACGTATTGATGGGTGAGCGGAGGGGATCCGTTTCGCCGGGCGGGTAGCCCGGAAAGGGGGGTGAGGCAATGATCCTGAGGATGTCGTTCGAAGAGGTGACGGCGCTGAATGCCGCGACAGAGCGGTTGCTGTCGTCGCCGGACGGTGGAGGCGTAGCGGCGCCGCCGGAGGTTCTGGCGGAGCTGGAGGCGCGGCTACCGGTACGCGGTGACATCTCGGTTCTGACCCTGGCGCAGCAGCGCCGCCTGGTAGCCGGGCTGGAGGTAGTGCTGGCGCACCTGAAGCGGCGGATGGATGCATTGATCGTGGAGTTGTACGTGGGCGCGGATGACACGGTGAACGCGTACTTCGACTACGCGAACGTTTTGACCTTGAAGGCGCGGTTGGACGAGATGGGGCAGGAGATGGTTGGGCTGATCGAGTTGATGACCGGTTCCGGCCCCACGGAAGAGACGGCGGAGCAGGTCACGTTCCTGGATTGACGTGCGGGGTTGGGTGGTGGAGAATAGGACGGCCGGGCGTTGAGTCCGGCCGTTCTTCTGTCGGGGGAGGTACGTAGTGGCGAGGAAGGTTGATGTGAGCGGGCAGGTAGTCCTGATCACGGGCGCGTCCCGTGGTCTCGGCCGTGCGTTGGCCGAGGCGTTCGGGCGGGGCGGGGCGAAGCTGGTTCTGTGCGCGCGGCGGGAGGCCCCGCTCCGGGAGGTGGTGGAGGAGCTGGAGCGGGGCGGTGTGGAAGTGGAGTGGTCGGCGGCGGATGTGCGGGACGCGGCTGGGGTGGGTCGCCTGGTGTCGGCTGCCGCCCGTCGGTTCGGCCCCATCTCGGTTCTGGTGAACAACGCGTCGATGTTGGGCCCCCGGGTCCCGCTCCGGGAGCACGACCTGGAGGAGTGGCGCCAGGTCCTGGATGTGAATCTGACGGGCACGTTGGTCCCGATCCTGGCGGTGCTGCCCGGCATGCGGGAGGCGGGCGCCGGCTCGATCGTGAACGTATCGTCGGGTGTGGGCAACGTAGCCCGTGCCCGGTGGGGTGCCTACGCGGTGAGCAAGTGGGGTGTGGAGGCGCTGAGCCGGAACCTGGCGCTGGAGGAGGAGGACTCGGGGGTCCGTGTCAACATTGTGGACCCGGGCCGGCTGCGCACTGAGATGCGGCGTGCGGCATATCCCTACGAGGACCCGACGCGGCCCGCGCGGCCGTCGGAGGCGGTGGGCGTCTTCCTCTGGCTGGCGTCGCCCGAATCCGCCGGCGTGACCGGCGAGCGGTTCCAGGCGCTGGAGTGGCGCTAACGGTGCTCGGCTAGCGTGCGGCGGGGCACGTGGCTGGCGCGCACGCATCGAGCGCTACACGAGCTGAACCTGAACGACGGAGTGGAAGTAATGCGACGAGTCTTCCGGCTGGCGCCTCTGGCGGTCCTGTTCCTGGCGGCGACGACGGCGTGCGTCCCACGTGGCGTGGATTTCGGCCCCGACGCCGAGCAGGCGGCCGCGGTGACGGTGATCAACGAGATGGCTCACCCCATGATCGTGTGGTTCGACGACGGTACGGGTGAGCGGCTGCTGGGCACGGTGGCCGCCGGGAGCCGGGACCGCTTCGTCATCGCGGGGACCACCGCCACCACCGTGAGCGTCATCGCCCGTGACGAGGCGGAGACGCAGACGGTGCGGCGGACGGTTACCCTGGTGCCGGCGGAGTCAGTGGAGGTCCGCCTGAACTGACGGCCGGGGCGCCGACAGGTGGCGCTCGAACAGCTCCAGGATGCGCCGGTACTGGTCGGTCCACGAAGACGGCGCCACGAAGGCGTGGTCCTCCACCGGGTAGACTGCCAGCTCGAAGTCCGTCTTGCCCAGCTCGATGAGGCGCTGGACCAGGCGCACCACGTCCTGGAAGTGGACGTTCACGTCCACCATGCCGTGGGTGATGAGCAGTGGCGCCTGGAGCCCTTCGGCGAAGTAGATGGGCGACGAGCGGCGGTATGCCTCGTCGTCCTCGTGGGGCAGGTTCAGGATCCGGCCAGTGTAGCCGTGGCTGTAGTGGGCCCAATCGGTCACGGAGCGGAGGGCCGCGCCGGCGGCGAAGGTCTCGGGCTGGGTGAACAGGGCCATGAGGGTGATGAACCCGCCATAGGACCCGCCGTAGATGCCGACCCGATCCGGGTCCACCCCCTCGTGCCGGGCCAGGTAGCGGGCGCCGTCCACCTGGTCCAGGAGGTCACGGTGGCCCATGTGGCGGTAGATGGCAGTGCGCCAGTCCCGGCCGTAGCCACGGGAGGCCCGGAAGTCGATGTCCAGGACGGTGAAGCCGCGGGCGGCCAGCAGGTGGTGGAACATGAACTCCCGGTAATAGCTCGACCAGCCCTGGTGCACGTTCTGGAGGTAGCCGGCCCCGTGCACGAAGATGACGGCGCCGCCGTGGGACTCGGCGCCCACGTCCGCCGGCCGGTAGATCCTGGCGGGGACGTCGACGCCGTCGCTGGCGGGGAACCAGACGATCTCCGGCGCCACCCACGGGTAGCTCTGCCACTCGGCCGTGGGGCTGTGGGTGACGGCGGTCATGCGTGAGCCGGCCCGGTTGTCCATGACGTGCAGCTCGGGCGGCCGGTTCGAATAGGAGTAGACCACGGCCAGGCGCCGACCGTCGGGTGATGGAGTGGCCCGGTGCATGCCCGTGGGCTCCGTGACCCGGGTCCGGGCCCCACCGTCCAGGGGCATGTGGTAGAAATGGTACTGGAAGGGTGAGCCCTCGTTGGTGTGGAGCCAGAACCGGCGCTCGTCCCGGGAGATGGCCACCGAGTGGATCTCCCATGGGCCGGAAGTGAGCTGTGTGGCCTGGCCGCCCGTGGCGGGGACGGTGTACAGGTGGGCGTAGCCGTCGCGCTCGCTGACGAACCAGACGGACCGGCCGTCGGGCATCCAGCCCAGACATCCCCGGCAGGGTCCGGCGATCCAGGCCTCGTCATGGTCGTGGTCCACGGTGCGCAGCTCGCCGGTGGTGGCATCGATGACGTGGATCCAGCTGTGCTTGAAGTCCGACGACGTGGCGGAGATGAGCCCCAGCGTCCCGTCCCGGTTCCAGCCCCGGAACATGCCCATGGAGAGGGTGGCCCCGGCGGCGGCGCGGCGCTGGGGCGAGGCCGTCTCGTCCTCGTCGTCGGTCCGTGGGTCCAGCTCGAGCCAGGTCACGTCCCCCGACTCCAGCTCCAGCAGCCCGATCCTGGCGCTGCCCTGCTCGTCACCCACCTTGGCCCGGACCTGGCGCGGCTCGGTGTAACCGCTGGCCGTCACGTAGTCGGGCACCATGGTCCGCTGCGCCTGGGCCGCGGGCCTTGCGACCTGGACCAGGGCCCAGCGCTCCGTGGGCGAGATCATGAGCCCCGCCACCCGCTCTTCCCGGTCGATGTGGAGGGGGCTCGGCTGCCCGGCCTCCCGGGCCTTCCGCCTCGCCTCCCGCTCCTCGCGGCGTTCCGCTGCCCGGCGGATGTGCTCGAAGAGCTCCAGCTGCTGCTCCTCCAGCTGCCGGCGCTGGCCTTCCGCCTCCCGCGACGGCCGCTCCGCCGGGCCCCGCCGGATGTCGGTAAGCTGCCGGAGCGAGCCCGCCTCGAGGCCCAGAGCGAAGATGTTGTCGTCCCGGGTGAAGTAGACGGTGCGTCCGTCGGCGCTGAAGGTGGGGTTGGCGTCGGTGCCCCGGGTCTCCGTGAGCTGTCGGACCTGGCCCCGGCGACGGTCCAGCAGCCACAGGTCGCCGCCGTGGCTCATCACCTTCTGGCGCCGGTCCGCGGTGTAGTCGCCGCCGGTGAGGAAGACGGCCACCGAGTCCATGTGCTGGTGGTCCACCCGCTCCGGCGTGCCGCCCCGGGCCGGTACCCGGTGGAAAGCCGGCTCCTCGTCCCAGGGGGTGCCGCCGGGCTTCCAGCGGAAGTAGATCCACTGTCCGTCCTCGGTCCACCGCACCATGTCCGGCGGCTCGCCCACGTGTTCGGGGCCCATCATGATGTTGGGTACGGTGAGCTCGAACTCCTGCGCGCCGAGCGAGGCGGCGGCGAGGGCCAGGGGCAGCCAGGCCAGTGCAATCCGTCGCATATCCAGTCCGATCGTGTGAATGCTTCAGTCTCCGAACGAGATGCCCAGGTCCCGCGCCGTGAGCATCACGTCCGCGTCGAGAGGTACCGTCTTGATCCGTTCCACAGCCTCCTGGAGCGGTACCGCCCGTATGTCGGGAGGGTCCAGGGCGACCATGGTCCCGAACAGACCGTCGGCCACGCAGCGGACCGCGGCGGCGCCGAACCTCAGGGAGATGAGCCGGTCATAGGCCAGGGGCGAGCCGCCTCGCTGGAGGTGGCCCAGGACCAGGGACCGCGTCTCCTTGCCGGTGCAACGGGCGATCTCACCCGACACCCGCTCCGCCATGCCGCCGAGCCGACCCGCGGCGCCAGGCTCCGCCTCCCGGATGAACGATGCCTCCCCGTCCACCGGCCGGGCGCCCTCGGCCACCACCACAATGGAGAAGGGGCGGCCTTCCGCCTCCCTGCTCCGGATCTTGTCGCAGACCGACTCCATCCGGAACGGTATCTCCGGGATCAGGATGACGTCCGCCGTGGCGCTGACGCCGGCGAACAGGGCGATCCAACCCGCGTGCCGGCCCATGACCTCCACGACCATGACCCGCTCGTGGCTCTCGGCCGTGGAATGCAGCTTGTCCAGCGCGTCGGAGGCGGTCTGCACGGCGGTGTGGAAGCCGAACGTGACCTGGGTGGCGGCCAGGTCGTTGTCGATGGTCTTGGGCACGCCCACCACCGGGAGCCCCTTCTTGGCCAGCTCGTTGGCCATGTGCAGCGAGCCGTCGCCGCCAATGGCGATGAGGGCGTCGAAGCCACGGCTCCGGAAGGCCTCGATCAGCTCGTCGGAGCGGTCGACGGTGATGATGGAGCCATCGGGCTGGCGGACGGGATAGGCGAAGGGGCTGCCCCGGTTCGTGGTGCCCAGGATCGTCCCGCCCAGGTGGGTGATGCCGCGGACCGACTCCCGGGTCAGCTGGACCAGCTCGTCGGTGCCCATGAGCCCGCCGTACCCGCGGCGGATGCCCCAGACCTCCCAGCCCCGGTTCAGCGACGACAGGACCACCGCCCGGATCACCGCGTTCAGGCCCGGCGCGTCACCTCCGCCGGTGTTGACCGCCACCCGGAGCCGGCTCATGGCCGCCGTCCGATCATCCCGCCCGCTTCTCCAGCTGCTCCCGTACCTCCTCCCACTCCGCGTGCCGGCCCAGCTCCTTCCTGGAGAAGATCAGCTCGCCGTCCGCCACCACTTCGAACACGCCGTCGCCCGATTCCATCAGCTCGACGGTGGTGCCGGGGAACTCCTCCTTGATCCGCGCCTCCATCCTGGAGGCCCTGGGGTAGAACTTTCAGATCTTGCAGTATTCGATCGTGACGTGCATGGCCACACCTCGCTACATGGTTCGCGTTGGTTCGAGCCTCTGGCGTCCGGCAAGATGACCCGGTGTGCAAGTTCCCTGCAAGGGCCTGGCGGGAGACTGCGGAGCGGCGTCACGGCCGAGGCGAGTCTGGAAACAATCCTATCCCGTCATGAAGCGGCAATCAGGGAAGCAGACGGGAATCGATGGCAAAGTCCTGAGGGTCATCGATCTGGACGCGGCCGAAATCAGGATGAACCGGATTCAACAGGTAGTTGAACTCTTCTGGCACGATCGCGCTGGGAACCCGGAGGATCGCCGATCTCAGATGGTCGGCCCAGTCGTCACCTATTCTCTGAGTAGATGGAGCAGGCGGGCTCTGGCGCCATTCCGAAGGAAGGTCTTGCGACTGAACCGGAAGGACCAACGAGTCGTCGAACGTAACTGGAATGAGAACGTAGCTCTGAACGGGCTTGACTGCCCCGAGGCCAGCGAGGACCTCGAGAAGACACAGAGCGCGAGTATCTGAGACGTAGACAACAGGAGTGCCCGGACTGTTCCAACGACCGCCGTATCGCCGGGCCCCTTCTCCGTCGAACGCGGATTTGGCGTGACGCTCCTTCACGATCCGCCAGGCGGTTGGCATGTCAGAGAGGGATGCCGTGTTCAAGACGTCCGATCAGATTTTCAACTTCTCGAGCGCCAATCTCGGTGGTAGCGAATTCGAGAGGCGTCTGGTCCGCGAGGGAGCCGTGAGGCGTGGTGAGCCAGGAACGCATCTCTTCCAGATCGCCTTCGAACAGCTGGAGTGCGAGTCCGACGAGGCGAGAGAGGCGGATGAGACGATCGGACTCTTCGGGCTCGAACCGTTTGGCGTCCTTGCGCCTGGCCAGGGTGCGAGACGGGATCTGAAGAATCTCGGCCGCACGGGATGCCGGGAGATCAAGAACCCGACGGAGTCGCTCGAAAGCTTCGTACGAGAGCCCCTCGCGGACTCGCGAATGGAGTTGGGCAGTCTCGTAGGTCCTGAGACCGAGCAAGGACACGTACGCGTGGGCGCGGTGAGGATCAGTGTTGACCTGGCGCCAGAACCGATCAACGGTCTTTGGGCGCGGGTTTCCGGCAATGGTCACGGGGCCTCCCTTGCATGTCACATGGCGAAGTATACTATGCCATATGGCTCTGCACAAGGCGGACCGCTTCATAACGAGCCGTTGCACCTATAGGAAAGCATTGCTGTGCGATTGTCCCAATTAGCTATCGCTTTCCCACAATGCCGCGCATTATATATGGAGACGCGTGACCCGCGCCGCGGGTCGCCCGTCACCTCACGAGGAGGCGATCGTGACAGACACGAAATCCCGGAAGTCTCCCCCCCCC
>SLCC01000063.1 GCA_007126035.1 Gemmatimonadota bacterium | reverse complement strand
GTGGCGGGGCGGTCGGAGCTCGGAGCTCGGAGCTCGGAGTTCGAATTCGAGCGCCCGCCACCCGCCGCTCGCCCGCCAACCCGCCGCAGCCCGCCAACCCGCCGCAGCCCGCCAACCGCCGGGCCCCGGAAAGGCTGAGCGGCGGTTGCTCTCCTCGTGGTGTTCAATTTTATTTCGGGATCCAAACTCCAAACGGGTCTGCGAATGAATCTCAAGATCTTACTCGGCCTGGCGGTGCTGGTGGTCGGGACCACGGCGTTCTGGGCCGTGGCCCGGGGCGGCGGCGACGGGTCGGGCCTGCCGCCGCTCCACACCGTGACGGTGGACCGTGGCCAGGTGTCGCAGCGGGTGGTGGCGCACGGGTCCGTGCAGCCGGTGGAGATGGTGACGGTGGGCAGTCAGCTGTCGGGTATCGTGGACCAGATCCTGGTGGACTTCAACACGCCCGTGCGCCGTGGTCAGGTAGTGGCGCGGCTGGAGGCGTCCACGTTCCAGGCGGCGGTGAGCTCGGCGGAGGCGGAGCTGGCGGCGGCGGAGGCGGGACTCGAGCTGGCGCGGATCCAGTGGGACCGGATCCAGCGTCTACGTGAGCAGAACCTGGTCCCGCCGTCGGAGGTGGACCAGGCCCGGTCGAACGAGCGTCAGGCGGAGGCGTTGTTGAGCGTCCGTCGTCACGCCCTGGAGCGGGCGCAGCGGGAGCTGGACCGAGCTGTCATCCGGTCGCCGACGGACGGGATCGTGATCTCCCGGAACGTTGACGTTGGCCAGACGGTGGCGGCCAGTCTGAGCGCGCCGGTCCTGTTCGAGATCGCCACGGACCTGGGCCTCATGCACATCCACGCCAACGTGTCCGAGGCTGACATCGGGATGGTCGAGGAGGGCCAGGAGGTGCGGTTCAGGGTGGACGCGCACCGGGAGCGGCGTTTCACCGGCCAGGTCATCCAGGTCCGGAACGCGCCGCTGGTGGTGGACAACGTGGTCCACTACGAGACCATCATCGCCGTGGAGAACCCGGACGGCCTGTTGAAGCCGGGGATGACGGCGGAGGTGGAGGTCATCACGGCGGAGGTGACCGACGCGGTGCGGGCGAGGAACACGGCGCTCCGGGCGCGGCTGCCGGACGCGCTGATGCCGCCGGCGCCGGACCCGCGGCCTGGCTTCGACGGGCGGGTCTTCCTGCTCCGTGACGGCCGGATCCGGGCGGTGCCGGTGAGCACTGGTCTGAGCGACGGCGTCAACACCGAGCTGGTGGCCGGCGTGGAGCCGGGAGACACGCTGGTGGTGGGGCTGTCGGTCCAGCGCGAGGACGAGGGCCGGCGGCGGAGCTTCCTCCGCGGCGACCAGGCCCAGTACTGATGTCGGAGCGGCCGTGTCGCATCGTCTGATCGAGCTCCAGGGCGTCACCCGGGTCTACCGCACCGAGGCGATAGCGGTGGAGGCGTTGCGCGGGATCGACCTGTCCGTGGACGCTGGCGAGCTGATGGCCATCATGGGCGCCAGCGGGTCCGGCAAGTCCACCCTCATGAACGTCCTGGGCTGCCTGGACCGGCCCACCACCGGGAGCTACCACCTGGGGGGCAGGGACGTCTCGGCCCTGTCGAAGGACGAGCTGGCCCGGATCCGGAACCAGACAGTGGGCTTCGTCTTCCAGAACTTCAACCTGCTGCCTCGCACGTCGGCCCGTGAGAACGTGGAGCTGCCGCTCCTCTACACGCCCGAGCCATTGAGCTGGCGTGAGATCCGGGCCCGGGCCCGGGAGGCGCTGGAGATCGTGGGTCTGGCCGACCGGTCGCACCACACGCCGGCGGAGCTGTCGGGCGGTCAGCAGCAGCGGGTGGCCATCGCCCGTGCCCTGGTCACCAGGCCGCGACTGCTCCTGGCCGACGAGCCCACCGGCAACCTGGACAGCCGGACCGGGCTCGAGGTCATGGACGTCATCCAGCGGCTCAACGACGATGGGCTCACCGTCCTCATGGTGACCCACGAGCCCGACATCGCCACCTTCGCCAGCCGGACCGTGGTCCTCCGTGACGGGCTGGTCCGGGCCGACCGCCGCACCCGGCCTCGCCGCGCGGCCCACGTGCTGCAAGACTGGCAGGAGGACGACGACGTGGTGCTGCCGCCGGAGCTGGACGAGATCGGCGCCGCGGACGGGGCAGGGCCCGCGGCCGGGGTCGAGCGGACGGACGAGGCCGAGCCGACGGAGGTCCGGGCATGAAGTGGAGCGCCGTACCCCTGGTCGCCGGACGGGCACTCCAGCGCCACCCCATGCGGACCTTCCTCACGGCCCTGGGCATCATCATCGGCGTGGGCGCGGTCATCACCATGGTGGGGCTGGGCCAGGGCGCCAGGCACGAGGTGGAGGAGCAGGTCAACCGGCTGGGCCAGAACGTGGTCCTGGTCTTCCCCGGCGCCCGCCAGCTCGGCGGCGTCAGCATAGGCGGCGGGCAGGCCAACACCCTCACCATCGAGGACGCCCTGGCCATCCGTGACGAGATCCCCGAGGTGGTGGCCGCCAGCCCCGAGGTCCGGTCCCAGCGCGTGGTGGTCTATGGCAACCGGAACTGGTTCACCCGCATCTACGGCCAGTCCGCCGACTACCTCCAGATCCGGCAGTGGCCCATGGAGAGCGGCGCCATGTTCACCGAGGAGGACGTGGACCGGGCCGCCCTGGTGGCCGTGGTGGGCCAGACCATCGTGGACGAGCTGTTCGAGGGTGCCGACCCCATCGGCGAGAGCATACGCGTCCGGGGCCTGCCCCTCACCGTGATCGGCGTGCTGGCGCCCAAGGGCATGTCCCTCATGGGCTCCGTCCAGGACGACATCATCGTCGTCCCCTACACCACGGCGTTCCAGCGCATCTCCGGCCGGAGCCACGCCATGGTCATCAACGTGCAGGTCTACGACCAGGCGTCCATGGGCATAGCCCAGGACAAGATCACCGACCTGCTCAGGGAGCGGCATCGGCTGGCGCCGCACCAGGAGAACGACTTCACCGTCCAGACCCAGGAGGAGGTGGCCCAGGCCGCCACCGAGACGTCCCGCATCATGACCGTCCTCCTGGCCTCGATAGCCGCCATCTCTCTGTTCGTGGGCGGCATCGGCATCATGAACGTCATGCTGGTCAGCGTCACCGAGCGGACCAGGGAGATCGGGCTCCGGCTCTCAGTGGGCGCCCGCGGCCGCGACGTCCTGGCCCAGTTCCTCATCGAGGCCGTGGTGCTCTGCCTCCTGGGCGGGATCGGCGGCATCCTCCTGGGGCTCACCTCCACGAACCTCATCGCCGCCTACGCCGGCTGGCCCGCCCTGTTCTCACGGGAGGCCATGGTCGTGGCCGTGAGCGTCTCCGCCGCCGTGGGCCTCTTCTTCGGGTTCTATCCCGCCTGGAAGGCCGCCCGCCTCGACCCCATCGTCGCGCTCCGCCGGGAGTAGCCGCCCGACGGCATGGCCCGCGGCGCGGTCAAGCGTGCCCGCGTCGGCGGGTTATCCCCGCGCCGTCGGGTTATCCCCGCGCCGTCGGGTTATCCCCGCGCCGTCGGGTTATCCCCGCGTCGTCGGGCTATCCCCGGGCCGGCGGGTTGTCCCCGCGTCGTCGCCCGTGCCCCGGGCCGTCGTCGCCCGTGTCCCGCGCCGTCACCGCACGATACGCGTTGGTAGCGGCGTGGGCTCCATGAGCTTGTAGATCGGGACCAGCGGCGGGCCGGCCTGCCGGCGGGGCCCGCTCTCGTCGTCGTCCGCCACCGGGCGGGGCAGCCATGCGCCCATGGTGTTCCAGTAGATGACGTTGTCGTCGGTCTCCGGCTCCAGCATGTGGGCGACGAGGCGGCCCAGCAGCTGCCCCGTGGGCACCACGTACGTCCCCGGCGGCAGCTCCATGTCCCGGGTCACCACCTCACCCACGCGGACGGTGACGGCGGCGGCATGGTTCTGCTGGCGCGTGTATTCCACGTCGGCCACGGTGTAGGCCTCCACCGGCACCGTGGTCCGCTCCATGAGCTCCTCCACGGTGATCCCGTGGCGCCGCAGCATGGCGACGGCGTCCACGGCCTGCCGGGGCAGGACATAGGCAAAGGGCCGGGCCCGGGTCCTGGTGGCGATGGGCTTCGTCATCAGCGAGTCGCTGGTGACGGTGATGAGCGTGCGATCCTCGCGGCTGCGCGGGATCTGGTAGGTGACGGTCCGGTCCTGGGGCCCGTACTCCATGTCGACCACCACCTCACCGTCCGCGGCCAGCCCCATGCGCAGCGTCTCCAGCCGCGCCCGCTCCACCTCCGCCATGACCTGCTCCGCGTTGTCACGCACGTAGTCCAGGACGGCCCTGAAGGCGACGAGGCCGCTGAGCACCCCCGTCTCCGGGTCCTGCCAGCCGGGCGACTCGAACAGCACGCCGATGCTGTTCACGAAGCCGCCGTAGTTGCGACCGATGCGGGCCTGGTAGCCGCCACCCCGCCAGCGGGTCTCGTTGCCGCCGGCGAAGTACCAGGACCGGTAGTCAGCCGCCTCCAGGGCGGCGTCGATGCGCGGGAAGAGCTCGAAATCACAGAGCGCGGTGAGGGCCTGGTCCGGCACCGCGTGGCTCGGGCACTGGTACGCCACGTTGTAGGGGTACGCGCCGCCGTTGTGGCCGTCCACGAACAGGTGCGGGTGCCAGCGGTTCAGCAGGTTGGCCACGTAGGCGGCGGTCTCCGGATGCTCCAGCTTCACGTAGTCACGGTTCAGGTCGACGCCCCAGGCGTTGCCCCGGGTGCCACGCGCCGAGGCGTGGAACCCGTCGGGGTTCATCTGCGGCACCACCAGCACCACCAGCTGGTCGAGCAGCGCGTTCGCCTCCGTGCCACGGGTGGCCAGCTCCCGCATCAGGACCAGGAGCGACTCGCGCAACGTCCGCTCACCGCCGTGCACGTTGGCGGCCAGCAGCACCACGGGCCGGTTCAGCAGCGCCGCCTCCCACGGCTGCGAGATCAGCGGCCGGCTGAAGATGGCGTACGGCAGCTCGCGCCCCTCGCGGGACTCGCCGTAGCTGCCCAGCCGCATGTCCAGGCTGCCACCCCTCAGCTCCGCCAGGTAGTCCATCATCTCCGGGTACGTGGTGTGGCGGGCAAAGTCCGCGGCCTCGGCGGGTGTGGCCACCGCCTCCTGCGCGCTGAGCGGTGAGGCGGGCCAGGCCAGCAGCACCAGCGCGGTCCAGAGGACGGGGAGCCAGGGGCGGACAGTGGGCGGCGTCGCCTGCGAACGGTGCATCGTCTGGTGTCTCCGCTGCGTTGAGTGGTCGGCTGTTCAGATTGCCGGATCAGGGTGTCCCACCATAAAGAAGCCTGAGCGGGCGTTTTCGCTGTGGTCGGCCGGAGTCCGGGCGGTCGTCACGGGCAGGGCGCAGCGGCGCCTGCCTGCTGGCTCGGAACCTGCGCCGGCCCGGAGCCGCGGGGCCACTACGACCAGGAGACGGACATGAGGCTATCCCACGACGCCGTCCGGCGTCTCTTGACCAAGGAA
Source organism: Gemmatimonadota bacterium (assembly GCA_007126035.1). Lineage (GTDB taxonomy): Bacteria > Gemmatimonadota > Gemmatimonadetes > Longimicrobiales > RSA9 > SLCC01. The sequence goes on along the minus strand of SLCC01000063.1, from coordinate 2,529 downwards.
GAGTCGGCGTTCATCGAGGGCCTGGCGGTTGACCGGATCGAGTCCATCACGCCCGCCCGGCTCCGCCAGAAGCTGGGTCGGGCGCGCCGGCTCCGGGACAAGTACCAGGACCTGGCCCGGCGCCAGGCGGGAGAGATGCGAGGCAAGGCCGCGCCACGTCGGAGCCGGCCCGCCAGGAGCAACGAGAACACGCTGCGGAAGGTGCAGGTCTTCGACTGGGCAATCGACCGTATCACCCAGCGCCTCGACCAGGTGGGCGATGAAGCGGCGGCGCCGGTGCTCGAGGAGCGGAGCCGGGAGGCGTCGCGCTACACCGTGGAGGACATCGAGCCGCGGGTGGTCGAGGTGCTCAAGGAGAACGAGACCATGTCCTTCGGCGACCTCTGGGCCGCCATGCCCGACGTGCCCGTGCACCTGCTGCGCAAGGCGCTCTGGTCACTCTCGGAGGCAGGCGCCATCGACCTCACCGACGACGCCGGCGTGGCACTGGCCACCGAGGCCGACGTGGCCGACGACGTGGAGGTCGAGGTGGAGATCGACCGCCCCGACGCCGAGCCGCCACCACAGGTGCCGCCCGGCGGACGACCCGGAAAGCCCCTGCCCGGCGGGGCCGCGCACCACCCAAGGGTCCGGATACACAGCCACATCAGGGCCAGCGGCCGCCGGCACCAGGCGCGACGGGACAGGAGGCGAGGCTGAGAGACCCGCCCGGCCAACCGGAGGAGGGGAGATGACGACCACAATGACAGGGAGCCACGGAATGACACGCACCAGCCAGCTCCTCCCGCTGACCATCGTCCTGGCACTGGCACCGGCCCTCGCCGGCTGCCCGGCCGATGAGCCGCCCGACCAGCCGCCAGACACGCCGCCGACCGACACGCCGGCACCGCCCGGGACCGAGCCGCCGCCGGCACCGCCCGGGACCGAGCCGCCGCCGGCGCCGCCCGACCACACGGTCCTGGAGCAGAGCTGCACCAACCAGCAGTACGGGTTCCAGGTGGACTACCCTGCGGGCTGGGTCGTGAACCAGGCCGACGGATTGCCGCCATGCTCGGCCTTCGACCCGGAAGACGCCAGCATGCCGACCGCCGCCGAGATACCCAGGGACATCGCCATCGTGATCAGAAGGGACGACGTCGCCTTCGAGACGGTCACGGACTTCGACAGCGACTTCACCGTGCGGGCCGTGTCCCGGGAGGAGACCACCGTGGCCGGCCGGCCCGCCGTGGTGGCCGAGATCGAGCACACCGGGGATGGGATGTACCAGGAGGGTGACCGCCACTACGGTTACTACGTGGATCTGGACGGGCGGACCCTGATCGGGATCACACACGGCATCGACGCCGCCGACCCGCCCGCCTACCAGGAGCGGCAACGGATACTGGACGCAATGATGAACAGCCTCCAGTTCCAGGACGACGACTGAGACCGGACCACCAGGAGACCCGCGGCCCGTCGAAGCCCGGCATCAAGGCGTCGCGCCGGATCGGCTGTTGACCCATCCAGCTATCGCGTTCCCACAGCCTGTCCTGTTCAATTGCAGGTTGGGACCAACAACTCCCGCTAACAGAGCCTTTCGGCGAGGCGCGCCGCCGCCACCGGGGGCCGGTGCCGGAAAATGGGTGGTTCCGGACCATGCGCTCCCCGCGCGGAGGTGCCATGCCCCGGGCTGTGAGCGTACTCGAGTCGAGGAGGAGCATGACGAACACTTCGGTGGTGGTCCTCGTGTCCTTCCTGTGGATAGCCGGTGGCTTCGGCTGGATAGTCGCTCGCGAGGCCAGAGGTGACCAGCCTCTCGGTTGGCTCACCTGCGTGCTGATACTCCTGGTCTGGCCTCTCATGGCCGTCTGGGCCGCGGGCCGGGAGATCTGGAGCGCGGTTCGCGGCGACCGGGAGAATGGGATCGGCTCATGACCCATCCAGCTATCGCGTTCCCACAGCCCTTGGTGTTCAATTGTGATCACGGACGGCCCACCTCGAGTCCGGCAGTCCTGCCTCGAGCCCCCGCCCCCGCACAAGCTCCCATCAGCGACGACGACGCCGCCGGAGTCGTCGTCGCCCTCCCCTCCCCACTCCCCTCCCCACCTTGCCACGGGTCATGGGCCGCGGGCTATGGCGGCCAGCTCGTTGGGCACCTTCCCGGCGCTCGCGGCCAGGCTCCGGAGCAGGTCGTTCGGGCTGGCGGTGATGCCGGCGGCCTCGAGCCGGGCCGTGGCGTCGACCAGGGTGATGCCTTCGCGCTGGCAGAACGCCTCCAGCGTCAGACGTCCCAGGCCCTCGCCGGTCCCCGACTGTGGCGTCGCCCCTGAGCCCGTCCCTCCGCCCGTCCCGGTGCCGGTGCCAGCTGTCCTCGGCTGGTCCGTTGCCGGCGCCTGGTCCGTTGCCCGTGCCTGGTCCGTTGCCGGCGTCTCGTCCGTTGCCCCCGTCTGGTCGGGAGCGCGCTCCGCGCCCGGCTCCGCTGCCGCGGTGGCGGGTTGGCGGTCGGTCGGTTGGGCGGGTTGGGGCACGTTGTCCGGCACGGTCCACGAG
>SLCC01000216.1 GCA_007126035.1 Gemmatimonadota bacterium | reverse complement strand
TGGCGAGGAGGTCCTCTCCGTGGAGGAGTACCCTGCCCGACACGTCCTCGGCCGGGCCGCCGCCGATCAGGCCCATGACGGCTTGCGCCGTGACGGTCTTGCCGCACCCCGACTCACCGACCAGCCCCAGGATCTCCCCGCGGCCCAGCTCCAGGTCAACGCCGTCCACGGCCGTCACGTGGCCCTGCCGTGTTGTGAACCGGACCTGGAGATCCTGGACCCGCAGTACGGTATCGTCCCGCCTCATGGCACGTCACCCCGTCCACGCAGCCTGGGATCCAGGGCATCGCGCAGGCCGTCGCCGACCACGTTGAAGCTCAACACCGCCAGGGTGATTGCCAGGCCCGGGAAGACCGCGATCCACCACCCGTGCTGCATCCAGTTCCTGCCCTCGCTCAGCATGATCCCCCACGACGGCGCGTCCGGCTCCACGCCCAGCCCCAGGAAGCTCAGCGCGGCCTCCGCCAGGATCGCGAACGCGAAGGACAACGTGGTCTGGATGATCATCGGTGCCGTGATGTTGGGGAGGACGTGGCGGGCCATGATCATGCCGTGGCCCACGCCCATGGAGCGAGCCGCCTCGACGTACGTAGCGTTCCTGACGGCGAGCGTCGAGCCCCGGGCGATGCGCCCGAATATGGGGGTATAGACGATCCCGATGGCTATCATGACGTTGGTAGTGCTCGGGCCCAGGATGGCCATGATCACGAGCGCCAGCAGGATGTCCGGGAAGGCGAAGACCACCTCGAACAGGCGTGAGACCAGCTGATCGATCCAGCGCCCGAAGTAGCCCGCGATGACCCCCAGCAACGTGCCTGCCGAGAGGGCGATGCCCACAGCGATGAGGCCCACGCGCAGGGAGATCCGCGCGCCGTGGACCACCCGGCTCAGGATGTCGCGGCCGAACTGGTCAGCGCCCAGCCAGTGCTCGGGGCCAGGCGGCCTGAGCATGGAGCCCTCGCTCATGGCGTACGGGTCGTAGGGCGCTATGAAGGGCGCCCCCGCGGCGCAGACCAGGAAGGCGGCGATGACCGTGAGCCCGCCCAGCGCCAGCGGGTTCCGGCCGAGTCGGTGCCAGGCCTCACGCATCAGTACTCGATCCTCGGGTCCAGCCGGGCGTAGATCAGGTCCACCAGCAGGTTGATCAGCACGAAGGCCACGGCCACGAACAGGACCGTCCCCTGTAAGAGCGCGTAGTCACGGTTGGTGATTGCCTGGAGGGCGAGCAGGCCGATGCCAGGGAGCGAGAAGACCTGCTCGATCACGATGGAGCCGCCGAGCAGGTAGCCGGCCTGGATGCCCGTCACGGTCACCACCGGGATCAACGCGTTGCGCAGGGCATGGCGGATGATCAGACGCCGTCGAGGCACCCCCTTCGCCCGCGCCATCCGCACGTAGTCCTCGCCCAGCACGTCGAGCATGGCACCGCGCGTCATCCGCATCACCACCGCGGCGACGGCCATGCCCAGTGCCAGGCCGGGCATGGCCATGTGCCGGAGATTCGCGACCGGGTCGTCCACGAGGCTCACGAACCCGCCGGACGGGAGCCAGCCCAGGTACAACGAGAAGAGCAGGATGAACAGCACGCCCAGCCAGAAACCCGGGACGGATATGCCCAGGAGCCCGAAGACCGTGGCGACGAAGTCGGTCCGGCCGCCGCGCCCGACTGCCGCCATTACGCCCAGCGGCACGGCCACGAGTACCGCGAACCCGATGCTGATGACCACCAGCTGGACCGTCACCGCCAGCCGGCTCACGATGGTGCCCAGCACCGGCTCGCCCGTGAACGCCGATACGCCCAGGTCGCCGGACAGCACGTGCCCCAGCCACACGAAGTACTGCACCACCAGAGGTCGATCCAGCTCGTACTTCTGGCGCAAAGCTGCCGCCTCGGCCTCGCTGTAATGGGCCCCGAGCAGGGCCGTCACCGTGTCGCCCGGCACCAGGCGGACCATGAAGAAGGCGATGACCGAGATGCCTACCAGGACCGGCAGCGCGAGGAGCAGTCTCCTGAACGTGTATCTGAGCAATGTGTCCCGTCCTTGCCGGTCTGCGTCGGTTACCGGACCAGCCAGGTCTCACGAAGTGACAACGTGGTGGCCGTGGCATGGACCCTGAACCCCTGGACCGTGTCCAGGTAGGCGGAGGTCTGGTCGTTCAGGTAGAGGAGCACCACCGGCGCATCCCGGACGACCTTCTCCTGGACCCGGTGATAGATGCCCTTCCTGGCCCCGGGGTCGGTCTCGACCCTGCCCTCCTCGAGCAGCCTGTCCACCCGGGGGTTGGAGTAGCCCTGCTGATTCCAGCGGCCTGCCGAGTGGAAGATGTTGTAGAACCATTCGTCCGGGTCCACGAAGCCCAGCCAGCCCACCACGGTCAGGTCGAAATCGCTCCGGCCCAGGGCGTCGAAGAAGACCGCCGATTCCTCGGCCAGGATCTCCGTCACGATCCCCACGTCCTCCAGGTTCTGCTTCACCACCTGCGCCGCCGCCACCTGGTACGGGAACGCGGAGCCGACCCGGATGACAGCGCGAAAGCCGTCGGCGAGACCCGCCGCCCGCAACAGCTCCCGCGCCCGGTCCGTGTCCCGGGCCGGGTAGACCTCCAGCTCCGTGTAGGCCCAGTGACTCGTGGGGAGGAAGCCGCCCGTCAGCACGCGAGCCCTGCTGAACGTCACGAACCGGCTCACCATCGACCGGTCCACTGCCCAGGCCATGGCCTGCCGGACACGATGGTCGTCGAAGGGCTCGCGCCGGGCGTTGATCCCGACGTACTCCCAGAACGTGCCGGGCACGGAGGCAAGCTCCACGTGCGGCGCGTCCTCGAGGATCACCCGATCCTTGCCCGGCACGTCCAGGGTGATATGGACCTCGCCCGTCCGCAACGCCGTGGTCCGGGCCGTCTCGTCGGGGATGGGACGGAAGACCAGGCGGTCGAGGTACGGCAGGCCCTCGAGATGATAGGCCTCGTATCGCTCCAGGATCAGGTGCCGGTCACGCCGCCATTCCACCAGCCGGAAAGGTCCGGTCCCCGCGTCGGACCGGCTCAGGGAGCCGTCGTTCGCCTCGACCACGTCCCGGTCCACGATCACGTTCATGGGGTAGGCCAGGTACGTGGGGAACGCGGGCGCGGGGCGGGACAGGTGGAAGGTCACCGTGTGGGCGTCGGGCGTGCTGATGGAATCCACGGGCTCGAACTGGTCCGCCCGCACGCGGTGGTCGATGATCCGGCGAATGGAGTACTCGACGTCGGCCGAGGTCAGGGGCCGGCCGGTGGCGTGGAACCGGACGTCCGGACGAAGGGCGAACGTGTATGTCCGCCGGTCAGCGGACGCCTGGTACGACTCCGCCAGGTATGACTCGACCTCGCCGTAGTCGTCGCCATAGCGCAGGAGCGTTCCGTACATATTCTCGATGAGCCTCATTGACGGCGCGTCGGTCACGGCGTGCGGATCCAGGGACAGGCCGTCCGCCTGGATGGCCACGGTCAGCGTGCCGCCGGGCAGGGGCTCGTCCGGGATGTCGGCGGGGTCGATGGGCTGGTCGTGACGCGCGCAGCCGGACGCGCCCGTGGCCATGGCAACGGCGAGCAGAAGCAATCGGGCCATCATCGTGCTACGCATGGTCATTCCGCGGCTGGCTCAATGCACCGCAGCACGCCGCAGCAGCCGACCGCCACCGAGCTCGCCCACGAATCGGCCGTCGCGGACCATCACCTTCCCGCGCACGGTGACCACACTCGCCCGGCCACGCAGCCTCCAACCCTCGAAGACGCTGTGGTCCGTGGCCATGTGGTGATCTTCGCCGGAAACGGTCCACCGGTGGTCCCCGTCGTAGACTACCAGGTCAGCGTCGTACCCAACCGCGATCGAGCCTTTGCCTTCGAGCCCGAACAGCCGTGCCGCCTGCGTGCTGGCGCAGTCGACGAACGTGTTCAGATCGATCCTGCCGGCGACCACGCCGTGGGTGTACAGGAGGTCCACACGGTGCTCAACGGATGGGATTCCGTTGGGGATGTCGGTGAAATCGCCCCGTGGCGGCCTGCCCATCTCCTTCTGACCGGCGAAATCGAACGGCGCGTGGTCGGTGGCCACGGTGCTGATGACCCGGGAGCGCAGCGCATCCCAGAGGAACGCCGGGTGGCGGGCCTCCCGTAGTGGAGGAGACATGATGTACTTGGCGCCGTCGAAGTTCTCCCGTTCCGCGCATGTCCTGTCGAGCACCAGGTGCGGTATCACGCTCTCGATCCACACCCGCGCGCCCCGCTCCCGCGCGCGCTGAGCGACCAGTACGGCCGGCTCGCACGACGTGTGCACGACGTAGACCGCGGCGCCGGCGAGCCTGGCGAACGTCATCAGGTGATGGACGCCCTCGGCCTCGACCTGGACGGGTCGCGACGGCTCGTGCCATTGCGGACCGGTCCTGCCGGCAGAGACCAGCTCCCGCTGTCGCTCCGCCACGAGCGTCTCGTTCTCACAGTGCGCCGTGACGATGGCTCCCACCTCGGTGGCCAGCTTCAGCGTGCGATACAGCTCTTCATCATCCACGCCGAGCGCGCCCTTGTATGCCAGGAACACCTTGAACGAGCTGATGCCCGAGTCGGCGATCTCGCGTAGCTGTGCGGCTGCTCCATGGTCGAACCGGGGGACGCCCATGTGGAAGGAATAGTCGCACGCGGCCACGCCAGCGGCCTTCCCGGTCCAGAGGTGGAATGCCTCCATGAGGTCGTCGTCCCGGGTCGGGCAGATCATCTCGATCAGCGTGGTCGTGCCGCCGACCAGCGCTGCCCTGGAGATCGACACCCAGGTGTCCCTGGCATGCGTGCCCCGGAATGGGAGGTGGACATGCACGTGCGGATCGATGAACCCCGGGAAGACGTACCTGCCCGCGGCATCGATCCACTCCGCCTCGGGCGGTACGGTGGCCGGATCGATGGACCGCTCGATGCGCGTGATGGTCTCGTCGGCGCAGTAGATATCCGCTTCGTAGTCGTCAGTCGCGGTGACGATGCGCCCGTTGGTGATGAGCAGTGGCATGGGACTCACTGTACACGTGTCTCGGCGAGATACGGCTCATGATCTGGAACCTGCCCGCTCCCGGCGGGCTGCGCCACCCTCCCGCCGTCCGGGACTTTCCCAGAAATCGTCGCTGACTTGTCAACAACGTGACACCCGGTCGGGTTGACACCCGCGCCCCTGGAGTGGACCTTCACCACATGGCGGGGGCTATGGCATGGCGGCCCCGGCCCACCTCTAAACCAACGAACCCGACATGATGTACCGATCACGCAACGTCTGCGTCCCACGGGCCGGCGCCCTCGCCGTCGTCCTGTGCCTCGCCGCATTGTTCTCGACGCTCGCCGTCGCCACGCCGGTCCAGGCCCAGAGCTGGCCGGTCACCTGGCAGGAGGAGCACGACTTCCAGAACGGCCCCACGCCCTTCGAGCCGCTCATGGCGTTCTGGTATGACCTGGAGCGGAAGAGCCCTGACGTGAGCATCCGGCCGCTGACGGTGACGCTATTGGACCGGCCGGTCACGCTGGTCACCGTGTCCCGTGACCCGATCCTGGACCCGCGAGACGCTATCCGCTCGGGCAAGACCATAGTCCTCATCGTGAACTCGGTCCACGGTTCGGAGACGGCGGGTAAGGAGGCGAGCCAGCTGGTGGCCCGAGACCTGGTGGCCGGTGACCTCCAGCACCTGCTGGACGACGTGATCGTCCTGTTCATGCCCATCGCCAATCCCGATGGCGGCGAGGTCCTGCGTCGGACCAACGAGGACGGATTCGATCTGAACCGTGACTATCTGAAGCTGGAGTCCCAGGAGGTTCACGCACTGGTGACGCAGGTGATGAACGAGTGGACGCCGGACATCCACATCGACACCCATCACGGCGGCGCCATGCCCTACACCCTGACCTGGCAGGGTACGCTGAATCCGGCGGCGGACGCGGAGCTCCGGGCCTACCCGTACCAGCACATCTTCCCGCGCATGCGAGAGGCGTTGCGGGCGGAGGATTACGACGGCTTCGACTATTCTGGCGCCCGTACCATCGACGGTGTGCCGGGCTGGGGCTCCACGTCGATCGAGCCGCGGAAGCACCACGTCTATGCCGGGCTGGTGAACTCCATCGCCATCCTGTTCGAGACGCCCCGCGGCTCGTTCCGGCTGCGGGACCAGGGCACGGTGCTGGAGGAGGTGCCTGAGTACGAGCGGTACTACCACCAGGTCCGGGGCCAGCTGTTGGGCAAGCGGGCCGTGCTGGAGGTGGCCGCCGAGCAGCGTGAGCAGATCCGGACGCTGACCACCGGCGCCCGGCTCAAAGCCGTCGCCAACGGCGCCAGCTACAGTGAGGACGACCGGGTGGTCCTGGATTATCGCCTGATCTCCCGTGGCGACGAGGAGGTCTGGGTCCGGGACGACGACGCGCCGCTGGGCTACCGGGCGGAGACCCGGCCCATCTTCCTGGCGTACGAGCCGGTGCGCACCACGGCCCGGCCGCTGGGCTACGTGCTGCCGCCGTCCATGGCCCGTACGTTGCCCGTGCTCCTGGACCACGGGATCGTGGTCCACCGCTTCACCGAGCCCGTCGAGCTGGAGCTCGAGGTCTACCAGGCCACAGAGGTCCGCCACGACTACTACTTCCAGGGCCACTACCTGAAGGCGGTGGACGTGGAGAAGAGCACGGAGACCGTGGCGGTGCCCGCCGGGTCCTACTACGTGTCTACGGCCCAGTCGCGGGGCAACCTCATCGCCTATCTCATGGAGCCGGAGACGGACGACAACCTCATCACCTGGGGCTACGCGAACCATCTCCTCCGGGTCACGCCGCCCGCCGCGGACGACGGGGGCGACGCTGCCTCCATGGCCCGTCAGCGGGCCCGCCGGCCGCAGCGCGTGCCCATGATGCGGCTGGTGAATCCGCAGCCGCTCCCGCTCCTGGAGGTGGTGCCGTTCAACGAGACGGACCGGACCCGCCACTACCAGGTCTGGTAGCAGCGGCCGCCGGCCGACGCTCGATAGAGATTTCCCGGGGCCGGGTGTGGTCGTGACCGCACCCGGCCCCGGTGGCGTAGGGACACGCGACAGTGTACTGATGAGTGCAGCGCCGTGACGCCAGGCGGGTGCGGGTCTGCCGACCGGCCTCACGGGCGCGGGGGGTCCCCAAGCGACCTGAATACGAGGAGGCGGTCATGAGCGTGGACAGTCCGGACGGGCTGGTCCGTGATACGGAGTACCCAGGTAAGGTTACCGGTGCGGACAAGCTGAGCGCTGGCGTCAGCGGCCAGCGGCGGCAGGCGATCGACACGGCCTGCATCCATGGCGGGCACCCCATGGACCCCTTCTACGGGTCCGTCGCTCCACCGATCTACCAGACATCGACGTTCGCCTTCAACACGACGGAGCAGGGTGCCCTGCGGTTCCTGGGCGAGGAGGCGGGCTACATATACACGCGGCTGGGCAACCCCACCACGGCCATGCTGGAGTCCACCGTGGCGGAGCTGGAGGGCGGGACGGAGTCCCTGGCCACCGCCTCGGGCATGGCGGCGGTGTCCACCGTGTTCTTCGGCCTGCTGTCCGCCGGCGACCACGTGGTGTGTAGCGCGTCGGTCTATGGGGCCACCCGCGTGGTGCTGGAGCGAGATTTCTCACGGTTCGGCGTCGCCGCCACCTTCGTTGACACCAGCGACCCGGAGCTATTGCGGGCCGCGGTGACGGATCGGACCCGCGTGGTCTACGTGGAGACGCCGGCGAACCCCACCCTGGACGTGACGGACATCGGGCTGGCGGCGGAGATCGCCCATGACGCGGGCGCGCTGCTGGTGGTGGACAACACCTTCATGAGCCCCGTGCTCCAGCAGCCGTTCCGGTTCGGCGCAGACCTGGTCCTGCATTCGGTGACCAAGTTCCTGAACGGCCATTCGGACGTGGTGGGCGGGATCCTGGTCTTCCGCGACCAGGAGCTGGCGGCCCGTGTCCGGCCCGCCCTGCACAACCTGGGCGGGACCATGGATCCCCACCAGTCGTGGCTGGTGCTGCGCGGGATCCGGACGCTGGCCATGCGGGTGCGGCAGGCGCAGGA
>SLCC01000147.1 GCA_007126035.1 Gemmatimonadota bacterium | reverse complement strand
GGGGTGCCGCAGGGGGTGCCGCAGGGGGTGCGCGGCGCCGGCTCACTGTTTCCGGGACAGATGCATGAACATAGCGCCCAGGAGTATGAGGATCCCTGCCAGTGGCCACATCACCGGGTAGCCTTCGGTGTCGGGCATCCAGGTCCGGGCCAGGTCGATGGCGCCGCCGATCAGAAGTGGCGCTATCAGACGGGCCACGCCCACGGACATGTAGAAGGCGCCGGTGGAGCGGCCCACGTCCACGTCGCCCACCATGTCCTCGAACACGGCGTATGGCAGCGAGACCAGAATGGCCGCCCCGACTCCGGCCGGTATGAGGATGATGATGAGGGGGACAAGGTCGCGTACGAAGAAGCCCGGGATCATGGCGACGCCGGCCACGATGGCACCCACGACCAGCGTACCGGAGCGGCCCATCCGGTCGCCCAAGTACCCCGTCAGGACCGAGCCCAGGGCCGCCGCGACCAGGAAGCCCATGAGAGCCAACGATGCCGTCGCCACCGTGATCCCTAGCACCACGGTGGCGAAGAGGAAGATGTAGGGGCGGATGCCTTCGACCCCGGCGTTCCAGAAGACGTTGCCCAACAGGAATCGCCGGGACTCCCGCTGTCCCATCAACTCGCGCCAGAACTGGACCTCCTCCCGCAGATCATAACCACCGCCGTCGCCCGCAGTGGATTCGCCGTCGCCGGATCGGTCACCGCCGGAGCCGTTGTCGTCGGCGTCGTTGTCGGAGTCGTTGTCGGAGTCGTTGTCGGAGTTGTTGTCGGAGTTGTTGTCGGAGTCGAGGTTCTCGGACTCATTCTTAGCGTCTTCGTCATCCTGGCCAGATGGTGTGGCCGGGCCAGCGCCCGTCTCACCCAGCTTCCGGGCCGCCAGGAGAGTGGCGGTGGTAGCGCCGAGGACCAGCCCTGCCGCCACCACGAAGGGCAGGGGCTCCCAGGCGGAATAGAGGAGCCCTCCGACCACCAGCCCGAAGGCGATGCCGCCCACGTGGGTAGCGCCCATCACTCCCTGGACCTCGCCCCAGTGCTCTTCCGGAGTGGCGTCGATGAGCAGGGCGCGGATCGGGCCGGTGTACATGTGCAACGCCGCGAAGTAGAGGACCGCCGCTCCGGCCAGCGGCAGGAACCCGTCGACGAAGGCGATCAGGAGCAGCCCGGTGGCCATGGCCGGAGCGGCCAGCACCAGCAGGCGCCCCCGCCGCCCGTAGAGGCCGCCGTACTGGCGGGGAGCCGATTCGCTAATCGCCCCCGCAGCATACGGCAGGAGCAGCGCGAAGAGGCCTTCGGAGGCGATGACGGCTCCGATCAGGAATGTGGACGGCGCGTGGGGGGCGAGGAGTACGGGGAGCAGGGCCGCGATGAGGGTCTGACCACCGGCCGAGCCCAACTCGCCGGAGGTCAGGAAATAGCGCTGGATGCGCGGCCCGAAAAGCCCTCCGTCTCCCTTTCCCACAGCGGCGCCTCAGGTGCAAGGGCCTTGCCGCCGCTCCTCGGCAGTGCTCCGGACCGGACGGAATGTTTCGGAATGGGGATTGCTCTGGATAAGGGCAAACAGCTCGAGGAAAAGGAATCATGAATAGAAGAATCGCTGTGGTCCTGCCGATCCTGGTCGCCGTCGCCTGCTCGCCGGAGCCGCAGGAGGTGGGTGTACCTGCAACGGCCGAGCGACCGGGTCCGGAGGTGGGGTTCCGGTCCGTGGTCGAGGAGGTGCTCCCGGCCATCGTGTTCATACAGGCGGAGGCGCCGCCACCTCCTGAGCTGGAGGGTCTGCTACCGCCGGACCATCCCATCGCGGACGACCCCCTGATGGTGGGGATCGGGTCCGGTGTCCTGTACACGGATGACGGTTACATCCTCACCAACAACCATGTGGTGCAGGACGCGGAACGAGTCACGGTAGTGCTCCACGACCGGCGGCACATGGAAGCCATGGTGGTGGGCCGCGATCCCAGCACCGAGGTGGCCGTGGTCAAGATCGACGGCAACGGCTACACCGCCGCCAGGATGGGCGACTCCGACGCCATCTCCATCGGCGACTGGGCGCTGGCGATGGGCAGCCCGCTGGGCCTCCAGTTCTCCGTGACTGCGGGGATAGTGAGCGGGATCGGCCGTGACATCGGCATTTTGCGGCAGCAGCCCGAAGCCAACGCGGGCCAGGCTGCGCCCCTGGAGCATTTCATCCAGACGGATGCCGCGCTGAGTCCGGGTAATTCCGGCGGGCCGCTGCTGAACTCGGCGGGCGAGGTAATCGGGATCAACACCGCCGTGGCGGGAGCGCCTGAGGGGCCGTCCGGCTACGGGTTCGCCATCCCGTCGAACCTGGCCCGGCGGGTGGCGGACCAGCTCGTGGAGCATGGCGAGGTGCGACGGTCGTATCTGGGCGTGCTCCTGATGAACGTATCGCCGGAGGTGGCCAGGGCGCGTGACCTGGAGCGTGTCGAGGGCGCCGCCGTCGAGCAGGTCGAGGCGGGCGGGCCGGCCCACGCCGCGGGGGTGCAGCAGGGGGACATCATCGTGGGGATAGATGACGACCGGGTATTGACGGTGAGCGATCTCCAGGCCCAGCTCGCACTGCTCGAGCCTGGCACCACGGTGGCCCTGCATGTGCTGCGCAACGGCCGGGAGGTGGAGCTGTCGGTGGAGCTGGGGGTGGTAACTACCGCCGCCGCAGAGGAGGTTCCCCCGGCGGAGGATCCTGAAATCATCATCCCGGAGCGGCTGAGCCCGCGCTAGGAGGCCTATGGAACACCATGAATTCCACCACCTGGGGCGGGACTGGGAGGCGGTCATCCTGGCACCCAAGGGCGACGAGGCGCAGGTCCGCTTCCGCTCCGCCGACGACAGCGATAGTCGCACCTATGAGGGCAGCATCGACTGCGAGGAGCTGGAGGACGCGGATGCGGCCGGTAAGGAGTTGGCCCTGCGGCGGGGTCTGGAGTCGGCCCTGGTCCTGCGCGTCCTCTCGGGCCGCGCTGACGGTCTGACACTGGAGGACGTGGCGGAACGTACCGGTATGCCGCCGGAAGCGGCCGCCGACCGGATGCACGCCCTGGACTCGGTCCAGCCGGTCGTGAGCCCCACCGGCACCCGGCGTTACCGCCTGGCGGGTAGTGACACGGACTGAGGGTCTGCCGGGAGGAGCGGCGTCAGCGGAAGGCTTTGAGGAGGATGGCGCTGAGCATGCCGACCCCGATGGCCATCCGTGTCCACGAGAATGGGCGGCCCACCTCGTCCCGTCGGCTCCATATCGCGATGACCCCACAGCCATCGCCATGTAGATCGACTGGAACCATGGCGGCCGAGCGGTAGATCTCGATCCCTTCGATGGCATCGGGGTGGAACCAGTGGTTCAGGTCTACCGCGGCCACTGTCTGGGAGACGGGCATACCGTCGAAGTAGAGCATTGGCAGACAGTTCCGACCCATGCTCCGCATCATGATCACCTGCCCGCCCCGGACGCTGGCCAGCCGGAGCCCGGGCTGCGTCGACAGCAGGGAGTTCACGGTGCCAGCCGATCGCCGCTCGATGTCGGCCCGGGTGATGAACCTGCCGGCGCCCCGGTGCTGGTCCATACGACGCTGGAAATGGCCTCGCCAGGTGGCCGCCTGCCGTCGTTCCCGCACCACCAGCGGCTCCATCTCGAACGGCAGTGGACCCAGGCGGAGCTCGAGGGTCACCAGCTCGTCGCTCCCCACATCAACCGCCGGGCTGCGCAGCGTCTGGTAGCCGATGTGCTCGACCACGAAGCTGTAGCTGCCCGGTCCCACCGAGAGGGTGAAGTGCCCGACGCTGTCCGTCGTCGCCGAAAGAGGCCGTGCCTCCTCCAGGGCCGATAGCTCCACCTCCTCAGCCGCTGCTGTCGGGTCGGCGGCCGCCACCGCAACGACCAGCGCCTGGTCAACACCACGACCGTTGACGGCATCCACGACTTGGCCGGTCACCGTCTGGGCCTGGGCCGTTGCAGTCGCCATGGCCATTGCCACCGACGCGCCCAGGGCCAGGAGCAGGAAGCGAGCCCGGGGGAGGGCCGACGCCAGGTTGGCGGGCGTGACGCCGGGCGCTGACTCGATCGGCGGGGCGGCGGCTGGCCGGAACTCTGCATCCCGGCGGTAGCGAAGATAGCCGCGAGGCTCGCCGGAGCCGTGGTGCGTCCCGAAGTCCGTCCCATGGGCCGGACGGTTCGACCGGTCTGGGTACATGATCCAGCAGCTAGCAGTAAGGGTTGCCTTCTAGAACATATGTTCATCGCGCGGTCGTGTCCATTGAGGACGTGCGGGCTGGGTTGGATACCCGGGGCTGGTACGGGGTAGGACCGGTCAGGCGCGATCGTGTTGTGGCGGCGGTATTTACGGTAACGACGACGGGAGTGTGGGCATGGTGACCAGGCAGGCGAGGAAGGTGCGCACGTGTCGGCGTGTTCGCGCCGGAGTGCTGAGCGTGGCGAGCGTCGTCGCCCTGCTAGGGCTGTCCGCGTGCGGACCGGGTCAATCGGTACAGGACCGTGACGGGTCCGGGCGGGCGGAGCCGGCCAGTGAGGAGGCGCGGTCTAACCAGTCCCGGGCGATGGCGGAGGCGTCGGAGCGGGCGCTGCGGGAGACGCTGGAGCGATCCATCGCCCTGGCGAATGACGTGGAAGACAGGCTGCGGCCCGTGCCCCTGCTGCGTCCCGCGGAGGAGCAGCGGTTACGGACGCACCTGAACGCGGCGCATGTAGCGAGGGCGCGGGCGTTGGGAGTCCGGCCGGCGGACCAGGCGGAGATCGAGAGTCTGGTTGCAGAGGGCCAACTGGTTTCCCTGGAGGCCAGCACGGAGCACTGGATCGTGCGGGAGCGGGCGCAGCGCCGGGCGTACGTGACGCCGGACGTCCCGCCCCTCCTGGTGGAGATTGCCGAGCGATTCCAGGCCACGCTGTCCGAGCACGGCATCCCGCCCTACCGGCTCGAGATCACGTCCGTGCTGAGGACCGCAGCGGATCAGGCGGAGTTGAGGCGGCGCAATCCCAACGCTGCCGCGGGTATCAGCTCCCATGAGTTCGGCACGACGCTGGATATCGCGTACGAGTCGTTCGCCCCACCGCTCCGGCTGCCTGACGGACTGGTGGCGGACGGTCCACCGGGGATGGAAGCGGAGCTCGAGCGGGTGGCAGCGCTGGCGCTGGAGACGGTGGGCGCTCGCAAGTCCCGGGAGATGCAGGCGTTCCTGGGCCACGTCCTGATCGAGCTCCAGGCCGCTGGCGACGTACTGGTCATACTCGAGCGGCTCCAGCCGGTGTACCACATCACCGTGGGTCGCCGGTTAGCCGGACGTTGACGACGGGAGGTGAGGGGTGCCGATCCAGTACCGGCCTCGGGTGCCTGAGGTGCCCGGAAAGAGGTGTGCCCGATACGCCCGGTCCGGGCGTATGAGAACAGGGGTATCTGGTCCCGCGTGATGGCTAGTGCTTTGCATCTCGGCATCGGAAACAGACGGTGCAGAGGAGTGGCGGGCCATGGCGAAGAGACTGAAGGACTCGGTGGTGGTGATCACGGGGGCATCGAGCGGGATCGGCCGGGCGGCTGCCCTGGAGTTTGCTGACGAGGGGGCGGTGGTGGTACTGGCGGCGCGGCGGGAGTCGGCGCTCGAGGAGCTGGCGCGGGAGTGCGAATCCCTGGGTGCCCGGTCGCTGGTTGTCCCCACGGACGTGACGGACGAGGGCGCGGTGCAGCACCTGGCCCGTCAGGCAGTGGAGACGTTCGGCCGGATCGACGTGTGGGTGAACAACGCGGCGGTGACGGCGTTCGGCCGGTTCGAGGAGACGCCACCGGACGTGTTCCGCCGTGTGCTGGAGACGAACCTGTTCGGCTACGTGCACGGGGCTCGCGCGGTGCTTCCCGTCTTCCGGGAGCAGGGCAGCGGGGTGCTGATCCTGAATGATTCCGTGGTAGGCGCGGCGCCTCAGCCGTACACGGCGGCCTACGTGACGAGCAAGTACGCGATCCGTGGGTTCGCCGAGTGCCTGCGGATGGAGCTGTCGCTGGACGAGGCGCCGGACATCCACGTGTGCACGGTGATGCCCGCGTCCATCGACACGCCGCTGTTCCAGCAGGCGGCGAACTTCACGGGCCGGCAGGTGAAGGCTCTGGACCCGGTGAACCCGGCGGAGAAGGTGGCGGAGGCCATCGTTTCGTTGGCAGAGCGACCGCGCCGGGAGCTGCTGGTGGGTCGGGGCGCCCGGATGCTGACGGCGCAGCATGCCATGGCGCCGGGGATGTACGAGAAGGCGGCGGCGCGGCAGATCGACCGGGACCACCTCCAGGACCGGCCGGCGGACCGTACGTGGGGCAACCTGTGGGACCCCATGCCGGAGTACACGGAGGTGAGCGGCGGCTGGGGTGAGCCGTCGGGGAACGGGGCATTGGCGAAGGTGGCGTTGGCCGCGGCGGTGGTGGCGGTCCCGGCGCTGCTGTGGTCGTGGCGGACGGGCCGACTGACATGAAGAAGCCGCCCCCACCGTACATCGCCAACTTCGACTCGGCCACGGCCATGAGCCGGGCCCTGGGCAGGTTCCTGCAAGGCAAGGACTTCCCGTCACTGGGCCTCCCGCCGGCAGGCTCTTTGACCCATCTGGCCAACCGGCTGCCGGAGCGGGCCCGGGAGGTGGTCTACAGCGCGGGCAGCGGCGGCGAGGCGATCCCCGGGAAGATGGTGGATAAGGTCAAGGCCGAGGAGCTTTCGAAGTGGGTGACGGGGTTGTACCCGCGGGGCCGGCGCTACCCGGCCATCGCCATCGGCTCCTCCAGCGGGGCGCTGGTCCATCTCTGCGCCGCGCTCGGGATCCCGTGGCTGCCCCAGACCTTCCTGATCCCAATAGCTCAGCCCGACGGGCACCCGGATGATGCCAGGGAGGGACTGGAGGCGGCGCGCGAGGCGGGGGCGCGACTGCTGGACGCCAACCCGGAGCTCCAGCTCCACCACATGCACGACCCGAATCAGGACCGCTTGACACTCCAGCTCATGACCTACTTCCGGGTCAAGCGACTGAACCTGGGTCGCGAGTATGAACGGTTCATCGCTGAGCACCTGGAGCCCGGTGGGGTGATCCTCCAGGTCGAGTGCCGTCGCACCTGGCCGACGACCAAGGTGGATGACCGGTACTACTTCCAGATGGGCGCCCTGGGCGGGGCCACTCCCGAGGAGTTCTTACACGGCTCGGAGCGGGTCGAGGCATATCTGGCGCGCTACGGCTCGCACCGCCGCCGCTGGGACCCGCCCGAGCCCGATTCGGAAGCGCCAGAGGCCGAGTGGGGGTTCGAGCCAGCGCTGGCACGAGACATAGATCTGCTCGCGCAAAGGAAAGGGTACCGGGTAGTGCCCGTCCACTTCGAGGAGCCCGAGCACCTGAGCCACCTCGTCGCCGACCTCTACCGCGGCTGGTACCGGGAACGCGGGTTCCAGGCGAACCGGCTCCTGGTGGAGTCGTTCATCCTCATGGAGCCGTACTGGACGCTGAGAACGGGATCGGTGCCGTACTGGATGAAGTTCAACATGGAGCCTTCCGCCGAGGCGCTCGGACGGTACCTGGACGGGACCGAGCCGTACGACGAGATCAGGATGATGCTCTTCAACCACGGGGTGGAATGCGTGGGACTGGTGGGCATCGACGGCTGGCGTGAGCTCCTCGGAAGGGCGCGCCGGACAGGAAGCTTCGTGGGGCTGGACGAGGAGAAGTACCCGCTGGACTTCGGCTCCATCGCTCGGTACCACACGGAGTTGAAGAAGGTACCGGCCCGCTATCCGCTGCCCGGCTTCCTCACGCTGGGTCAGCTCCAGGCTTTCCTGGACAGCACCGACGGCCGCTACCCAGTCCGATGGCTAGAACGCCCCGGCGACGCGTGGGAGGCGGTGCGCCCGCCAGGCCGGGCCGCCGGCGAGTCGCCGCGGGAACGGCGGCGGCGACAGACAGTAGTCCCGTAGGGACCAGATATCCCGCCTCACGGTTCACCCCTCCCACGGCGCTCGCCATTGCGATAGCTTCCGGCAGTTCCTGGTGGACCGATTCTGAAGCTCGGTGAGCCCCGAGAGTATGGATGCGCGCCTCCGGCAGGGCGCGCCGATGCAGGCATAGCAG
>SLCC01000126.1 GCA_007126035.1 Gemmatimonadota bacterium | reverse complement strand
TCAGGGTCCCGGACCCGCATCATGGTGACGAAGCCGTCGCCGTTCAGGTCCTGCCCTATCTCCCGGTGGTTCATGCCGCCCGCCGCCGGGTTGCTCGAGTGCGGCTTGAAGGGGAGCTCGTATGCCGGGTGCGTACGGACCAGCTCGGCCCCGTCGGGGTTCATCCGGGGGATGACATAGATGGTCCGCGTGTCCAGCAGCTCCGTCACCCGGTCGTCCCGGCCGTACTCCGCCAGGAGGTGGTCCGCGGTGTAGAGGGCGGTCATGCTGCCGATCAGGTGGTTGCCCTCCAGGTTCGCCACGATCAGGAGGGCGGGCTTCTGGTCCAGCGGCCCGGTCCTGTCGTTCCCTATGGTCAGGAGCCACAGGTCCCGGCCGCCATCGCTCTTGCCGATGCTCTCCAGAGAGGCCAGGCGGTTCCGTGACAGGGACCGGAGCGTGCCGGTGAGTTGGTCGTAATCGGCGTATGCGTCGTACGTGCCGACGGTGGCGACGGTGGCGGCCTGCTGAGCGACGGCGTGGTCGCCGGCAGGCGGCAGCGCCAGCAGCAGCGGGGGCAGCATCGCCGCCCACAGGTAGCTGTGTCTCATGGTACCTCGGCAAGAGGGGCGTCGGTCGAGGATTATGGTGCCAGGTCCCCGCCTATGTCATGATGGACGCGTGGGCGGCCCCGAGCGTTGAGGAGTGGCGGGCGGGTGGCGGGCGGAAGGCTGGCACCGTCACCGCCCGGCGGCCGCGCTCGTCCCGGCGGTGAAGCCCGCCGCAAGGGCATCGGCGACGACGGTCAGTAACCCGCGGCGCCCGCGTCCGGATAGCGCGGGTCGGGCACTCCCACCGTCTGACCGGTGGTGCGGTCCACCACAACCGAGTGGGCCTGGCCCTGCACGCCGGCCATCCGGACGTCGCGGTGCCCCATGGCCTGGAGCGCCTGGACCACGGCGTGGTCGCCGTGACGCGCCTCGATGGTTATCCGGTCGGGCAACCACTGGTGATGGGTCCTGGGCGCCGCCAGCGCGGACTCGGGGTCCAACCCGAAGTCCACCAGGTTGATCACCAGGTGGAGCACGGTGTTGATGATGGTGCGGCCGCCTGGACTGCCGATGACGGCCACCAGGTCACCATCCCGGGCCAGTATGGTAGGCGTCATGCTGGATAGCATACGCTGCTCTGGACGGGCCAGGTTCGGCTCCGTGCCGATCTGGCCCGCCTCAGTGGTCAGGCCGGGCCACGGATTGAAGTCGCCCATCTCGTTGTTCAGAAGGAAGCCGCCGCCGGTCACGGTGATCTTTGAGCCGTAAGCCGCCTCGAGCGTGTAGGTCACGGAGACGGCCATGCCGTCGGCGTCCACCACG
Source organism: Gemmatimonadota bacterium (assembly GCA_007126035.1). GTDB lineage: Bacteria > Gemmatimonadota > Gemmatimonadetes > Longimicrobiales > RSA9 > SLCC01. The sequence continues at coordinate 23,107 of SLCC01000126.1, read as the reverse complement.
GAATAGTGGGTCGTCTCCATGCTCTCAGCCGCCAGCTGCACGTCCTCGACCCGGGACTCTCCGGCCCTCAGAGGATCCAGCCCGGCACGCTGCTCCGCAGCGTATTCCTTGCTGATGAGCGTGGCGGTGGGCACGTCGACGAAATCCGGATCGGCCAGGTAGCGGGCACGGTCACGGTACGCCAGCCGCTGGGCCTCGGTCAGGTGGTGGACATGGGTGGCGCTGCCGTGTTCCATGGCACCGATGTCGAAACCTTCCAGGACATTGAGCATCTGGACCAGGGCTACGCCGCCGCTGCTGGGCGGCGACATGCTGATCACGTCATAGCCCCGGTAGCTGCCCCGGATCGGCTCCCGCTCCACCGCCTGGTAGCGTGCCAGGTCCTCCAGCGTGATGAGCCCGCCGCCCCGCTCCATCTCCGCCACGATGAGCCGCGCCGTCTCGCCCTGGTAGAACCCGTCCCGGCCATACCGTCGGATCCTGTCCAGCGTCCGGGCCAGGTCCGGCTGGCGCCACAGGTCGCCCGCCGCGTATGGCTCGCCCAGGTCGGAGAAGGCCTCGATACTGGCGGGATACCGCTGCATAGGTCCAGTGACCTGCCTGGCCAGCGACGCGGCCAGCGCATTGGAGAGGATGACACCCTCTTCCGCCAGGACCACAGCCGGCTCCACCAGGCCCGCCCAGTGGAAGCTGCCGTAACGGTCGTGGGCCAGGACGAACCCGGCCACGGTGCCTGGCACACCCACGGCCACATGGCTGTTGGCCTGGACCCGACGGGAGTAGACGCCGTGGTCATCGACGAACATCTCGGGGTGAGCCGAAAGGGGCGCCTTCTCCCGGAAATCCACGGCCGTGGCTCGTCCATCGGCGAACCGTATCACCATGAACCCACCGCCGCCGATGTTGCCTGCGGTGGGATGGACCACGGCCAGGGCCAGGCCGGTGGCGATGGCGGCGTCGACCGCGTTCCCACCCGCCTCGAGGACCCCCGCCCCCACGCGGCTCGCGATCTCGTTGGCCGAGACCACAGCGCCGCCGTCCACACGCACGACCTGACCCGCTGCGTCCCCCACCCGGGGCTCGACGCGGATCGGATCGTGGGTCGGCCCGGCGCACGCTGCCAGGAGCAGCCCGACCACGAGGACTGGAAGATGTCCGAGTCCTGGAGCGAGCCGGCCGCCTCGCGGGCGGGGGGAAGGTAGCGACGTCGCCATTTCCATCTCCTGTGCGGGATCCCAGACGGTCAGCGCCGGCAGCGTTGGGCGCGGTGTCGACAGAGGAGCCTACCCGTCCCGCCCTTCGACCACAAGCCCGGCCTCGCCTGCCCCGCCGGCCAGGTGTGGCGATGATCCGGGCTGGGGCGGTAGCTTGCTTCGGTGATTTTGCCGGCGCGTGTTCAATCGGCCGGGAGCCCCACCGCCCGCGGGCGGCCAACCAAGGAGAGCGGCAGTGCGCGACTATCCGTGGCAGGAGAAGTACGACGACGGCGTACCCCGAACGCTGCGCCCGTATCCCGAGCACACCCTGCTCGACTACTTCCGAGAGGCCGTCGCTCTGCGGCCGGATGCGCCGGCGGTGCTGTTCAAGGGCGTGGAGTTGAGCCATGCCCGGCTCGACCAGGAGAGCGATGCGTTCGCCGCGGCCCTGGCGGAGCTGGGGATCCGGAAGGGGGACCGGGTCGGGCTGATCCTGCCCAACTGCCCCCAGTTCATAATCGCCGAGCTGGCCGCCTGGAAGCTGGGCGCGGTGGTGGCGCCGCTGAACCCGCTCTACAGCGACCGCGAGTTCCAGGAGGCTCTGGGCCGAAGCCGACCGACCGCGCTCGTGGTCCTGAACCGATTCTACCCGCGGGTGAAGGCGTTCCAGGCGGCGACCACGGTGGATCGGGTAATAACCGTCAACATCAAGGAGTACCTCCCGCCCCTGCTGCGCTTCCTGTTCACGGTGGCAAAGGAGAAGAAGGAGGGTGACCGTATCCGGCTGGAGCCGGGCGACCACCGCATGGCCAAGCTCCTGGAGACGTACCGTGACGCGGCGCCTCAGCGTGGCCGGACGCTGCCCGACGACCCGGCTGTGCTCCTGATGAGCGGCGGCACCACCGGGAGCGCCAAGGCGGTGGTGGGCCCGCACCGGGCCCTGGTCACCAGCGGTCTCCAGATCCGGAGCTGGCTCAGCCCGATCCTGGATGAGTGGGACGACCGGATCCTGATCCCGCTCCCCCTCTTCCACGTCTACGCCAATGCGGGCGGCCAGAGCATAGCCCTGATGGGCCACAACCCCATGGTCCTGGTCCCCAACCCGCGGGACCTGGACGATGTGGTCGCCACCATAGACCGGACCCGGCCAGCGCTGTTCCTGGGCGTGCCCGCCCTGTTCGCCGCCATGCTCGAGCACCCGAAGGTCCGGTCCGGGAAGGTGGATATCAGGTCGATCCGCGGCTGCTTCTCCGGCGCATCGGCGCTCCTGGCGGAGACCAAGCGCCGGTTCGAGGAGGTTACCGGCGGCCTGATAGTGGAAGGCTATTCGCTGACCGAGGCCATGATGGCTACTTGCGCCAACCCGGTACGCGGCACGAACAAGATCGGCTCGGTGGGCCTGCCGTTCCCGGACGTGGAGCTGCGGGTGGTGGACGCCGACGACGCCGCGGTAGACCTGGACACCGGCCAGGTGGGCGAGGTGCTCCTGCGCGCGCCACAGGTCATGAGCGGGTACTGGGAGGACTCGCAGGAATCGGCGGAGGCTTTGTATGATGACGGCGACGGCTATCCGTGGCTGAAGACCGGGGACCTGGGCTACCTGGACGAGGACGGCTATCTGTTCCTGGTGGACCGGAAGAAGGACCTGATCAAGGTCAGCGGGCTCCAGGTATGGCCCCGGGAGATCGAGGAGGTCATCGCCACCCACCCCGCGGTGGCGGACGTGGGCGTGGCCGCCATCCCCCACGATAGGAAGGGTGAGGTCCCCAAGGCGTGGGTCGTACTCCGGCCCGGCGCCGCGGCCACGGTGGAGGACATCCGTGAGGCCTGCCGTACCCAGCTGGCGCCGTACAAGGTGCCGGCCACGGTGGAGTTCTGTACCGAACTGCCCCGGAGCCTCATGGGCAAGGTGCTGCGGCGAGCGCTCCGGGCGCAAGCCGCCGCTGAGGCTACTGGAACCGAATCCGAGCCGGCGCAAATGGAGCCGTGACCTGATGACCCGCACCACCGGGTGTGCCGTGGCATTGGCCGGGGCACTGCTCCTGGTCCCGGCCTCGCTGGTCGGCCAGAAGAGTGCCGTCCCGGACTCGGCACGCCTGGTGGGCGTGGTGGTAGACGCTGACACGGGAACGCCCATCCCGGGCGTCTCCGTCCGGATCGCGGAACCCGAGCGCGCCGCGAGCACCGGCCCGAACGGCCAGTTCCTGATCCGAGACCTGCCTGGCGGCCCGCTGGAGCTGGTGATCAGTCAACTGGGCTATTTCCAGCACCGCCAGCGGCTCGACGCGTCCGAAGTGCCGGGCCCACTGCGCATCGAGCTCCGCCCGGACCCTATCGTCCTGAGCGGGATCAGGGTCCAGATGGACCGGTTCGAGCAGCGCCGTCGCAGCTCCGGACGTAGCGTCCGTGCATTCGACAGGAACTCCCTTCTCGCCGCGCCGGTGGGGGCAATGGACCAGTGGGTGGCCACAAGGGCCGGGCTCCACCTCCGGCCCTGCCGTGACCCCGCCGAGCTTTGCGTGCTACGCCGGGGACGACTGGTCCGGGTGAATGTGGTCATTGATGGCCAGAGGGCCCTGGGCGGCATGGACGAGCTGCTGTCCTACGATCCGGAAGACATACACCTGGTCGAGATCTGGGACGGGCGGCAGGTGCGACTGTATACCCAGGCCTACATCGGCAGCCGGGCGGTCCAACTGGCTCCCCAACTCATGCCCCACTGGTAGCCCAGGCTTCCAGACGTCCACTTGCCCGGGTCTCCGCTGCTGCACCCGCCTGCCAGCCGCCACGGGGGCGGCCAGCTCCCCTTTCCGATCACCCTTCCAGGCCATATCCTCGTCCCAGGCGATGCACCTGCTCGCGGTAACCCGAGGGAGACGCATGAAGACCCTGGACCCTGTTCGGGCCGTGTTCACGGCCACGGCGCTGTTACTGTTCGTGTCTTGCGGTGGTTTGAGCGTGGAGCCCCGGGCTCCCGCACCGCCGGCTGACGACGCGGCAGCCGTTACCACAGCGCGGGTGCCGGCCTTCCTGACCGATACCATCGCGGCCATCCAGGCGGACTACGCCCCTGACCGACGGGTCGCCCGCTTCGACGTGGAGGCGGAGTGGACGGAGGCGGGACTGGTGCTGACTGGCACCACGGATCAACCGGCGGCGGCGGAGCGACTGACCCGTGCCCTGGCAGCCCATGGCCTGGACTGGGACGACGAGGTGGTCAGGCTCCCGGACCTGGCGCCGGGCGAGGCGGGTTGGGCACTGGTCAACATCTCGGTGGCCAACCTTCGCTCCGAACCGCGGCACCCGTCGGAGCTGTCCACGCAGGCGCCCCTGGGCACCCCGCTCCGGGTGCTGGAGCGGCGCGGCGGCTGGCTCCTGGTCCAGGTCCCCAACGGCTACCTGTCCTGGGTCGACGGAGGTGGTGTCCACCGCGTCGACCAAGCGGAGCTGGAGGCGCACCGGCGGGCCGACAAGGTGATCTATCTTCAGCCCGACGGCGTGGCCCGCTCGGCGCCGTCCCACGCCGCCCCGCCCGTGGCGGACCTGGTGGCGGGTGGCCTGCTGGTCCGCCTGGGCTCCGAGGCCGGCTTCCATCGCGTCATGTTCCCTGATGGCCGGGAAGCGTACGTGGCCGAGGCGGAGTCCGCGCTCTTCGAGGAGTGGACGAGAGCGACGCGGGCCACCGAGGAATCACTGCTGGCCGTGGCCATGAGCTTCCTGGGCCGGCCGTACCTCTGGGGCGGCACCTCTCCCAAGGGCATGGACTGTAGCGGTTTCACCAAGACGGTCTACCTGCTCAACGGACTGGTCATACCCAGGGATGCGTCACAACAGATCCATGCCGGCATGCTCGTGGAACACGCCGGCGACTTCAGCACGCTACGACCAGGCGATCTTCTGTTCTTCGGTCGGCCTGCCACCGCCACCACACCCGAACGAGTGGTGCACGTGGGCATGTGGGTGGGCGACAACCGATTCATCCATGCCAGCGGCCGCATCCGCCTCAACAGCGTCCGCCCGGAGGACCCCGACTACGACGCGTACAACACGGGCAGGTACCTGCGAACCAAGCGGATCCTGGGCGACGAGACGGGTGTCCACCGCCTCGCTGATGACGCCCTCTATCCGCGCAACGGCCGGTTCGCACCCGCCGCCACGGCCGGCCCTGCCGTGCGCTGATGCTGTTCCAAGGCCGAACGAAATGACACGGCGACGCAGACCGCCCGCGCTTGCAGCGGTGGCTCTCTCGGTGTTCGTGGCCCTGGTCGGCTCCGCATGCGGCGCCGGCGTTACCGATGGCGCGTCCAACCTCGAGGACCGAACCGTAGTGGTGGATCCGGGTCACGGGGGTACCGCCGAGACGGACACGTTCAGGGTCGGCCCCACTGGTGAACGGGAGGAGTGGATCAACCTCCGGGTCGCCCTGCTGTTGGAGGAGATGCTGACGGCCCGCGGCGCGAATGTGGTCATGACTCGGAGCGAAGACGTCCACGTCGACCTACAGGACAGGGCGGCACTGGCCCACGAGGTGGACGCGGATGCCTTCGTCTCCATCCATCACAACGCCACCGCGGACCCCGACGCCAACTTCCCAATCGTCTATTACCATGCCTACGCCTCGGCCAACCAGGCCGGTGTACGGCTGGCCCGTCTCCTGGCGCGCCGGTTGAACGAAAAGCTCTTCGACGGGCAAGCGCCTACTTCCGTCGTATCCGACCACGTCATCTTCCCTGGCGCCGGGACCAGTGTGCTCAGGAACTCCTACGGCATCCCAGGCGTCATCGGCGAAGCCAGCTTCTTCACCAATCCCGCGGAGGAAGAGCGACTGCGGCAGGAAGACTACAACCGCATGGAGGCGGAGGCCTATGTGCTGGCCCTCGAGGACTTCTTCGCGGCACCTGTGCCGCCGGTTCTGACGCTCGACCAGGTCGACCCGCTGGAGCCGTTCCATGCCGCCCGGGAGGCTGAGCGGATGGGCGAAGCGGGGCTGAGTTGGCAGACCGACGTGGCGGAAGCGAAGCACCTCTTCTCTGACGGGCCGGACCGGGACCTGGAAAGGGCCTACCAGCTCCTTGTCCGCTCGGTCAGGAGCTTCCCGGACTCGCATATGGCCGCCGAGGCGCACCTGCTCAGGGCGGCCATTATGGAAGAACAAGGACGCGACGACGAAGCCAGGAAGGCCCGTCGCCGCGTCAGAGAGTTCTACGCCGGACCCTGAGCCGGCCTACTGCCAGTCGATGCGGATCATGGTGCGGTAGCCCAGCGTTTCCGCCTCCTTCAGGAGCGCGGTCCAGTGTTCGGGGCACGAGCTGCCGTCGCCGCCCATGTGCTGCGCCATCAGCCGTTGGACTCCCTCCCGGTCACCGGCCATGGTCAGGCGCTGAATCTCTGCCGCAAGCGCGGCTTCATCCATCTGGCTCTCCGCTTGGTACCGCTCGAACAGCACCCGGGAGGCAGGCGCGAGATCGCCATCCGGTCCCGCCATGTACGGGTAGTGGAGCCGCAGGACCTTGGCATACCGCTCTTCTGGATCCGCTCCATCCTGCTGGACCGCCGTCGGATCGCCGCCTGCCAGGGCCGCTGAAGCGAGCAAGCCATCCCGGAGCCGGTCGACCCCACGGATGATCCACTGGTCGGGCCGCGCCGTGTGCCTGCTCAACGAGACATAGAGGGGCATGGCGCCGTGATGGCCGACGATCAGGTCCAACTGGCGACCCGCCTCCACTTCCACGATGCTCCGGGCGCCTGCCCGGTAGTGGTCCAGCACCTCCTCGAAGCTGGCGTTCGTGTAGAAGATGGACGCCCTGGTTTCCGGCGGCCGCTCCATCTGGATCTCATTCCTCGGATCCTCCACCGCGCCCGGGAAAGGCGCCACAACCGGTCCCTGTGCCGTGGCCTCCGAGCCGGGCCACAGGAAAAGCACGACGGAGAACAGCACGACGAACACTGTCAGACCTGCGGTGCTTCTGGCCGACACACGGTACATCGCTCGTCCCTCCTTCAGAACGCAAAGCAGTCGGCGGTGTGGCTGGTGCCCCGCCCCGCCATCGGTACCGTCATCGTACGCCCCAACCGCAGGTTGGACCAGACCCGTGGATGTCTTACCAGCCCCCCCGCTCTCGGCGGCTGCTTGCTCAGGCGCACGGGGTCGGCTTGGCATAGGTCCTCCACTCGTATCGCGGACAAGGGCAGGAGCGTTTGTGTCTCAACGCTGTCCCTGCTCCCGCCCCCAGGTCAAGCTTCCCGTGGACGGACCAGCCCACCGGCTCGCTCCGCACGACCGGACATCTGTGCGGCCCACGAAGCCACTACCGGAATCAGCCGCCGGCCAGCAACAGTGACCCGGCTACACCGCCGATCCCGATGAGCGCCAGGGCGTACACAGCCAGACGGGGCATTATGCCCTCGTTCTCCATGGCTCGCCCGAACATGAAGAACACCAGGGGGTGCACCAGGAACGGCATGGCGAACACGAACGCGATCATGAGCTGGGCCGCGTCCCCCGCCATCCCTTCCTGGATCGCCGCGAAGAGGCCGAAGTGTGATATGGATGCGGCCTTGGCCATCATGGCGTCGTCAACGGGCATCCGCGACAGCGCCAGGAGCAGTAGACCGCCGAACACCGCGCACATCTGCCAGCCGAAGGAGAACTGCATGAGCGCCCTCACCTCCAGGTCCTCCCGCTCACCGCCAAGGCGCAGATTCCGCAGGGCCAGAGCCGTGAGGAAGATCCCGACCGCCACTATCGCCAGCGCCGGACCCAGCGTGAGTGCCCCTCGCTCGACGCTCACCGCCAGCACCGAGAAGACGAAGATATGCCCGAAGAAGGGGATGTTGATCATGATTGGCGCCCGCTTGGCAGCGGCGTCGCCCAGGTCACCAGCGGTGCAGGCGCCAGTGAGGCCCGCGTGGCTCAGGCCGCCGGCCATGCCCGGGGCCAGGTTCCGGACCGCCGCCGTCCGGGCGAACAGGATCAGCAGGGCCATCCCACCGAACATCCACAGGACCTGGCCGAAGAAGCCGTAGGCCAGGACCGCGTTCATGCCGGTGAGCGTGAAGGCCTCGGTAATGCGCGATCCGCCGACGACGAAGTTGCCCGCCAGCACCACCGGGATTCCGGCGAACAGCAGACAGCGGATGGCAGGGCCGTGCTGCCAGCGATAGAGCAGCGAGCCCAGTCCCGATGCGATGATCATGACGAAGAAGATCTGGGGCAACGCTACCACGGGCCGGACGAGCGTGGCGACCCAGTAGCCCGCCATGAGTATGCCCACGACGGCCGCCATCTCGGCCACGCCCTTGCGCAGGTACAGCTTCTTGTCCTGGATGGTGGCCTTGTGGTCGATAAGGATGACCGCGATCACCAGCCCCATGTAGGCGATGAGAGGATAGTACCGCCCCAGCGACGTATCCGGGACCGTCCCGAGTATCACCCGCGTCAGCGCCTCGATCCCCAGCAGCATGAAGAAGGCCCGGGCGACGAAGATCAACTGCGTCCTGCCCGTGCCGAAGAAGACCTGCTCAGTGCTGTAGATCACGCTCTGGTCCGGTGGCAGCTCGAGTCCCGCCAGGATCCGGCGCAGTTCCTGGCCACCCACGAAGAAGGAGGCCGCCAGGGCGATCACCGTGGCCTGGGCGATCATGCCCAGCATCGGGAAGTCTGCCAGACCCGGCTCCGACACACCCGTCGCCACCAACAGGTACCCCATCAACAACCCGAAGATGACGATGATCAGGATGGCCGAATAGCGCGTGCCCGCCACCGCCGCCCGGGCGACCAGCACCATGGGGATGACGAAGAAGACGGAGAGCCAGAACTGGTTGAAGAGGTGCTGGTGGGCAATCTCCTGCATCAACTGCGGTGCCACATCAGGCATGCTTCGCCTCCCGATCTATATCCTCGATCTGCCCCGGCTGGCAAAGAGCGGGACCCACGACGGCCGTTTTTGCCATGGGCCCGGCCGCCTCACCGCGGACAGCGTGTACCTGTCGGATCAGTCGGGAGAAGGATACGCGCCCCCACGCCTACTGTCGAGTCACAAAGCGCCTCGCCCTTCACTCTGTCCCGCCCTGTCTGCCCTGCCCACCAGGTCCAGCCCCGAGGGGCCTCTCACGCCTTCGTGGAGCGTCGCACGCCTCGGCTCCGGTCCAGCTCCGCGTTGAAGACACCACCGGTGAGGACCACGCAGCTGACCAGCCATATCCAGAGCATGGCCGCCAGGATGGCGCCGATCGTCTGGCTGACCAGCTGGACGGCGGCCCCCGCATCGCCCAGTTCCGGGGCGGCGGGTCCAGCAAAGTCCAGATAGAAGCGGAAGCCGACAGTGATCAGGAGGGTCCCGACGGCGGCCAGGATGGCGCCTGGCACGCAGTCCCGCCAGCCGTTCCGGACGTTGGGCGCTATGCGATAGACCCAGACCAGGTAGGCGATTGCGCCGACGCCCACGACCAGCCACCGTACCGTGACCCAGGCCACCTGGAACAGGACCCCCAGACCCAACCACTCCGCAATGGCGTGCCCTCCGCCCAGGAGCGGGCCGACCACCACCAGGGACAGGAGGATGACGAGCCCCACCACGGCGCCCACGGTGAGTCCATAGGCCACCACCCATTGGGACAGCGTGCCCCGTCGTTCCGGGACCTTGTAGGCTTCATCCAGGGCGCGGGTAGCCGCGCGGAACGCGCCGCCGGCGAACCAGAAGGTCACCAGCAGGCCACCAATGGCGAATCCGGTCCGCTCCTGGGCCAGCAGTCCCCGCACCAGGGGCTCCATGACGCTGGCGGTGAGTTCTGGGCTGAAGATCCGTTCCAGAGACTGGACCAACAGGTCTTCGAGCTGGCTGACCTGGGCGGCGCCTATCACCCGGTCCAGGGTCCCCATGGCGGCGCCCAGAGTTGCGACCAGCGGGATGATGGAGAGCAGGGCATAATACGCCATCTCGGCGCCCAGGCCCATGATCCGGACCTCCAGGAAGCGATTCGCGGTGCGGACCGCCACCACCCACGGATTGTGGCCGCGTATCCGCTGGCCCCGCCTCTCCGCCCACTCCCGGACCCGTCCCATCTCCGGCCTCGCCTGCCCGGCCGCGCCGGCTGTCAGTCCCGGGAGTAGGTGCCGGTGAGGGTGGCTGTCTCCAGGGTCACGTCGTCCAGCCTGGTCTCGAGGGCGTTTCGGGTGGCACCTGCGTCCAGGTCGATATGCTCGCTCAGGGCGTAGGCGGTGAACCGGTAATGATGGGTGCCGTGGCCCGGCGGCGGGGCGGCCCCCCCGTACCCGATCTGGTCGAAGTCGTTCTTACCCTGGCGCGCCCCGGCCAGCTCCTCCACCAGGCCGTCAGCGGGCACGCCCTCCGGCAGCTCCGGCCGGTCGGCGGGTATCCCCCAGATCAGCCAGTGGACCCAGGTCCCGCGCGGGGCATCCGGGTCGTCCACGATGAGGGCGATGGAGGCGGTGCCCTCCGGCAGGTCCTGGATGGACAACGGCGGGGAGACGTCGTCGCCATCACCGGTGTACCGCTCGGGGATCCGGGCCCCGTCTTCGAACGCACTGCTCTGGATGCGCATGGTGCTCTCCTTTCCGCGGTGGACTCCGACGCGGCTCTCTGCAAGATGCGGGCGGGGAGGCGGGCGTGACACAACAGCGCGCGGCAGGGCCGCGCTCAGCGCATTGCCGGCTGGTGGGGCTGGTGTCACAATACCATCCACTCGACCCTCGCACCCATCTTCGACCATGAGACACTGGCTGCTCCTGACCACGCTATCGATCACCGCCGCATGTGCCCCGGCCACTGCTCCGTCGGAGGCACCGGTCCCCACTCCCGAGGACCCGGCCTACACCATCACCCTGGATCGGCCCATCCAGGATGTGCACCGCCGCACGGTGGGGTTCCGGGACGCCGGCGTGTGGTTCAGCAACGAGTTTCCCGGCGGGCGGTTGAACGACGTCTGGAGGGACGGCGACACGCTCTTCGTGGGTCTGATTCGGCCGGAGAACGCGCCAATCAACAACAGCGCCTGGTTTGCGTTCAAGGTCTGGTCGGATGGGCCGGAGTCCGTCGTGCTACGGCTGGAATACGACGACGGTCGGCACCGGTACTGGCCCAAGACGCGGCTCGCCGGCCGGGTCTGGCAGCCCCTTGCGCCGGAAGCGGTACGGGTGGACACGATCACCAACACCGCCACCTTCCTGCTCGATGTGGGGCCCGACACGCTCTGGGTGGCGGGCCAGAAGCTGATCACATCGGCCGAGCTCTGGAGCTGGACCGATAGCCTGGCGACCCTGTCCCACGTCAGCAGCGAAGTCATCGGTCGCTCCCGGCGGGGCCGGGATATCCACATGCTCACCATCACCGACAACCCGCGGGCCACGGAACAGGTGCTTCTAATAGGGCGCCAACATCCGCCGGAAGTCACGGTCACGCTGGGGATGATCCGGTTCGTGGAGGAGATCGCCGGTGACACGCCCCTCGCACGGCGCTTCCGCCAGCACTTCCAGGTCAGGGCCGTGCCGCTCGTCAACCCTGATGGGGTGGACCTGGGCCACTGGCGGCACAATACCGGCGGCGTGGACCTGAATCGGGACTGGGTGGCGTTCCGGCAGCCCGAGACCCGGGCAGTCCGCGACGCCTTCCTCCGGATCCGGGAACAGGGCCTCGGTCGGGTCTGGTTCGCCGCCGACTTCCACTCCACCTGGCGCGACGTCTTCTACACCCTGGACCGGGAGCTGGAGACGGAGCCGGCTAGCTTCATCGACCGGTGGCTCGACCGGATCGACCGGGAGCTCCCCGACTACCATGTCGACGATTCACCCTCCGGTCTCGCCTCCCCTACCTCCCGGAACTGGTTCTACCGGGAGTTCGGTGCACCCGCCGTGACCTACGAGGTGGGCGACGGCACCGATCCCGACCTGATCCGGGCCGTCGCCGCCACAGCCGCCCGAGCCATGATGGAGCTACTGCTCGATAGTACTGATCTCGCTGAGAGGGTATCTACTTATTGATGCGTTGGCACGTTGCCTCGTGCAGAATGCGCGTGGCCGCAGCCCGGGCAGGTCGGCGACGGTGGTGTGGGGGCGTCGTCGGCCTGCCCGGGAACTATCCGGCTCTGGCCCCGGCGCGCGCGTCGGGGCGGCGGGTGCTCCGGAAGAAATGACCAGTTACAGCCGATTCAATGCCTGTGATCAGAGTAGTGCTGCTGCTGGTCCTGTTCGTGGCGGCCCCGCCGCTGGAGGGACAGGACAAGCCGTTCTCACGTATGGACGTATTCGACCTGGAATACGTGCAGGACCCGCGCATCTCACCCGACGGCCAGCAGGTGGTGTACAGGCGGCGGAGCATGGACATCATGGAGGACCGCCGGCTGTCCCACGTCTGGCTCATCAACGCCGACGGGTCGGGGCACATGAAGCTGACCGGCGGACAGGCCACCGAGAGCTCACCGCGCTGGTCGCCCGATGGCACCCGTGTCGCCTTCGTCAGCCGGGACCCAACCAGCGGCAGCGAGATATTCGTCCACTGGGTCGAGGAGAACCGGACCACCCGCGTCACCCGGCTCGAGCGGTCGCCAGGCAACCTGTCGTGGTCGCCCGACGGCAGGTACATAGCCTTCTCCATGCACGTGCCGGAGCCGGCGCCCAGGCTCGTCGCTCCGCCCCGGCGGCCCGACGGCGCCCGTTGGGCCGCCCCCCCACGAGTCGAGACGCGCCTGAACCACGAGGCCGATCGGACGGGCATCCTGGAGTACGGCTACTCCCAACTGTTCGTGGTCAGCGCCGACGGCGGCGGGGCCAGGCAGGTCACGTCCGGGGACTACCACCATTCCAGGACGCCCGCATGGTCGGCCGACGGGAAGCAGCTGATCTTCTCGGCCAACCGGCGGGACGACTGGGAGCACGAGCACCGGGACAGCGAGCTGTTCTCCGTGGACCTGGAAACGGGCGAGATCTCCCAACTGACCGACCGCTATGGGCCCAACCACTCGCCCGTAGTCTCCCCCGACGGGCGCCAGATCGCCTACCTGGGCTACGAGGACAGGGTCCAGACCTATCAGATCACCAGGCTGTACGTGATGGACATTGACGGCTCCAACGACCGGGAGATCGAGACTGGGCTGGACCGGTCCATCGACGACCTGGCATGGGATGCCAGGGGTCGCGGGCTCTACATCCAGTACGAGGACCGGGGGAACACCAAGATCGGCCATACCACGCTGCGCGGGCAGACGTCCGTGGTGGCCCACAACCTGGGCGGCGCATCGGCTGGCGGCCGGCCCTATGGCGGCGGGGACTTCACCGTTTCCCGTAACGGGACCATCGCCATGAACCAGACCAGGCCGTACCACCCGGGCGAGCTGGCAATCATCCGGCGCGGCTGGGACGAGCCTCGCATGCTTACCGACCTGAACGGTGACCTCCTGGGGCGCCGGACCATGGGCGAGGCCAGGGAGGTCTGGTACACGTCGTCGCTGGACGGACGCCAGATCCAGGGCTGGGTCGTGACGCCACCGGGCTACGACCCGAGCCGCACGTACCCCCTGCTGGTGGAGCTCCACGGCGGGCCCATCAACAGCTACGGCGACCGCTTCTCCGCGGAGGTCCAGCTCTACGCCGCCTCGGGCTACATCGTGTTCTACCCCAACTACCGGGGCAGCACCAGCTACGGCGAGGAGTTCGGCAATCTCCTGTACCACGCGTTCCCGGGTCGCGGTGACTACCAGGACGTGATGGACGGCGTGGACCACCTGATCGAGAAGGGCATGACCACCGACGGCCAGCTCTTCATCACCGGCGGCAGCGCCGGCGGCACCCTGACGGCATGGGTCATCGGCAAGACGCACCGGTTCCAGGCCGCGGCGGTCCAGAAGCCGGTGATGAACTGGATCAGCAAGACACTGGCGGCTGACAACTACTACGCCTACGCCGACAACCGCTACCCGGGCTGGGCGTGGGAGAACCCCATGGAGTACTGGGAGAGGTCGCCCATCTCCCTGGTGGGAGACATGGAGACGCCCACGCTTGTCGTGGTCGGCGAACGGGACCTGCGGACGCCCACGTGGGAGGCCAAGCAGTTGTACAACGCGCTGAAGGTGCGGGGCGTCGACGCGGTGTACGTGGTGATCCCGGGGGCCTGGCACAACACGGTGAACCGACCCAGCCAGCTGATCGCCAACGTGGACCACATCCTGGCGTGGTTCGAGAGGTACCGCTGACTGCTACCGCGAACTCAACGATGATATGAGAGAGCTGCTCATGACCACGGCAGGCCTGAAGTCGGGCCTGGTGCTGGCACTGATACCCGCCGCCCTGATGGCCCGGCCCCTGGTCGATGGCCCGGGCGAGCGTGGCGGCGGCGACGAGACCGATACCGCCGCCACCAGCATCACCAGGTACTACCCCGGCCCGGGGAAGGACTGGCAGCGACGTCGGCCCGAGGAGCTGGGGATGGATCCCACCCTCGTCGCCCGGGCCATCGGGTTGAGCCAGGAGAACCCGACATCGATCCCGAAGCAGCCCGAGCTGGCCATCCAGCAGTGGCGCGCCGGGAACGAGGACACCCACCGCGAGATCATCGGCCCGGTCCGCGACCACGGCGACGTGAGCGGCATGATCGTCAAGAACGGCTATATCGTGGCCGAATGGGGCGACACCGAGCGGGTGGACATGAGCTACAGCGTGACGAAGAGCTTCGTCACCATCACCACCGGTCTCGCGTTGGATCACGGCCTGTTAAGGGACGTCCACGACCCCGTTCACCTGTACGTCCGGGGGCAGGACGGCTTCGACGACTTCTCGTCCGACCACAACCGGAAGATCACCTGGGACCACATGCTCCGGATGATCAGCGAGTGGGAGGGCGAGATCTGGGGCAAGCCCTGGCACGCAGAAGGCCGCCGCCCCGCGGGCACGCCCTTGCAGGAGCCGGGCACTCTCTACGTGTACTCCAACGTGGCCTCGGCGCGATTGGCCCTGGCCGCCATGCAGGTCTGGCGCCGACCCCTGCCCCAGGTCCTGAACGAGTACGTCATGACCCCCATCGGCGCATCCACCACATGGCGCTGGCAGGGTTACGACAACGCCTGGGTCAGCATCGACGGCCAGCAGCTGCAGGGCTCGTCCTCTGGCGGAGGCTGGGGCGCCAGCATGTGGATAAGCGCCCGTGACCTGGCGCGCTTCGGGCTCTTCACCATGAGCCAGGGCCAGTGGAACGACAGACAGCTCCTCTCCCGTGAGTGGTTCGAGTTGGCCGAGACGCCCACGGAGCTGAGGGACACCTACGGATTCATGAACTGGCGTCTCAACACGAACAACCAGCTCGTGGCCAACGCCCCCGAGTCGGCTTTCTTCCACTCGGGCTCCGGCAACAGGGTCTACGTGGACCGGGAGAACGAGCTGGTGGTGGTGATCCGCTGGATGGAGCTCGACGTCTTCGAGGAGCTCATCCACACCATCCTGGATTCCCTGCCCTCCTGAACAACCGTGGCCGGCGCCCTCGAGGGAGGGGCCGGCCACGTCGAGCTCCGGCCTGTCCGGCCGGTTCAGAGGCTTGCGATCAGAAGCGGACCGAAGCCGACAGGCGCAGCGTGCGCGGCGGGGTGCGGAACCGCACCGCCTCGAAGAAGGTGGTGGGGTCGAGATCCAGGTCACCGCCAGCCACCACTCCGTTCACCGTGGTCTTGAGTGAGCGAACCACGTTGGTGTTGAAGAGGTTGAATACGTCCAGGCCCAGGATCCAGTCGGCACCGCCCGCCAGGCGGAAAGCCCGGTCCAGCCGCATGTCCATGAGGAACTCAGCCGGGTATCTCCTGGTCCCTCGCTCCTCCAGGTAGACCATCTGGCCGTCTACGTCGCCGATCAGGTTGAAGTGCAGCCACGTCCCGTCCTCCAGATAGAAGTCGTGGTTGCGGCTGTCGATCCGATACCTGGGGGTGTAGCGATCACCGGAGTAATAGGTCATGAAGGTGCCGCCCCTGAACCTGAAGGGCAGGTCCGCGGTCATGCTGAGCTTGCCCTCCCAGTCGCTGAAGCCGGGCAGCGCGCCATGGAAGTTGATCTGCTCGTTGGGCCGGACGAAGGCGCCGGCGCCGGTGCCGAACGGGTCGTCGTAGCCGCTGACGCTCCGGAAGTTGCCCCGCAGGTCCGTCCAGGCCACGGAGCCGCGCATGCCGAGCCACGCCATCCGTCCCTGCACGTTCATCTGGACCTGGTGGAACTGGCGCACCGCGTCGTCCACGTTCGTGAGCTGGAGGTCCTGCTCGAATGTGAGAGCGTTCGGATCCGATACGCCCGGAGCGGAGCCACGGTCAATGATGTCCTGGTTGCTCACGTAGAGCGTGGGAAGTATCAGGCCCTGGCAGGCGCCCTGTTGGGCCAGCTCCACCGTGCAGTTCTGATCCCAGACCGGGATATTGTCGCGGAAGTTCCAGACCTCCACGTTGTGATAGGCCGTGTAGTTCGAAGCCATGTTCATGTCCTGGAGCGCCAGGATGTCATGGTTGCGCCGGTTGACGTACACCAGCTCGGCCTTCCACCCGGCCCTGAGCTCCCGCTCAAGACCCAACACCCACTGGTTCACGTAGGGCTGGGAGTAGTCCACGATGGGCCCCACCTCCTGACCCATGGGGACCGCCCGCCACAACTCGAAGTACTGGTCCCGCTCCTCCAGCGTGTACTGGCGGTTCGGATCCGGCAGACCCGGCCCGATCCAGTCCCAGTACTCCAGGTCCTGGAACACCTGGGCGCCCTCCCAGCGGTCGAACATGAGGGCGAACATGTTCTGGTAGTACCGGCCGAAGTGGGCCTTGGCGATCAGCCGGTCGTCGCCGAGAACGTCAATGGTCGCACCCACCCGCGGGGCCAGGCCCCAGGCGTCAGCCACCTTGTTGCTCACCCCGGTGCCATCGTCCATGTGGCCTTCCCAGTAGCCCAGCCTCAGGCCGGCGTTCAGGTTCAGCCGGTCGTTGACCCGGATGTAGTCCTGTATGTAGAGAGCCGAGTTGACCGACCGGGCATGCAGGCCGATGTTCCCGCCCCAGTCGCTGGATATGAAGCCCCAGGTGGACGGGTCGGCGGGGTCGATCTGGTTCCCGGCGCCCGGGTCGGGCCGCCAGGTGAAGCCACCATTCCGCAGCCGCTCCTCGTCCCACCAGCCCATGCCGTAGGTGCCGCCGATCTTCAGGTTGTGGACGATGTCACCCGTGCGCAGCGACGCATCGTAATCCACGTTCAGGGCGATGTTCTGTGGGGACTGGAGCCGGGTGTAGAACGCGTTCTGGTACTGGTACTGGGGCGACGAGAGCAGCCGGATCGCCGGCAGGTCACCGCCCATGGGCAGATCGTCGTTCCGGGCCGTGTAACCCGTCACCTTCGCCTGGAGCAGGCTGCCCCGCGCAAAGGACCTCTGCCACGACAGGTTGCCGAACGTGGCAGGCGAATCCCGCTTGTACGCCGTCTCCGGCTGGTCGTAGCTGCCCAGGCCGCCGTTGTCCACGTACACCAGGTCACGGCCCATCGAGAGGTTGAAGATGTCCGCGGCGCTGGCCTCCCACGTCAACTTGCCCAGGGCCTTGAACTCACGACGCTCCTCGAGCAGCGGCTGGAAGATGAAACCTTCCGCGTCGGGCGCCGCCGACATTGCCGCCCGGTCCACGACCCGTATGTCTCGCCGCATCTCCTGGAGTGACGCGTAGTAGTACAGCCGGTCCCTGAGCAGGGGGCCGCGCAGCTCCGCGTTCGCCTCCATGCGGCTGGTCGTCTCCCAGCCAGCCTCGTTCAGGTTGATGTTGCTGGCGTTCAGGTCCACGTCCTCGAAGTTCAGACGTAAGCCGCCCTGGAGCGTGTTGCTCCCGGTCTTAGTGACGATGTTGACCAGGCCGCCCTGGAAA
Source organism: Gemmatimonadota bacterium (assembly GCA_007126035.1). Classification (GTDB taxonomy): domain Bacteria; phylum Gemmatimonadota; class Gemmatimonadetes; order Longimicrobiales; family RSA9; genus SLCC01. The sequence goes on along the minus strand of SLCC01000126.1, from coordinate 5,033 downwards.
TTGCCGTACTCCGCACCCGCGCCGAGGCCACGGACCTGGAAATCCTCGATCCAGTCCACGTTCGGCAGCAGGAAGTTGCCGCCGAAGCCCGGGTCGTTCACCGAGACGCCGTCTATCTGATACGCGTTCGCCTGGGACGTGGAGCCGCCCCAGATGGTACCGGGCCTGGCACCGGGCACCAGGTTGATCAACCCTGTGGCCACGCGCGGTGTGGGCAGGACCTCGATCTCCTCAGAGCTCACCGTGGAGGCCAGCTCCGACGTCTGCCGGTCGATCAACTGTGGCCCCGCCCGCACCCGGATCTCGTCCAGCCCGATGGCCTGCGTCTCCAACCGCACCGTCACCGACGCCGCCTCGCCCGCCCGGACCGTCACCCCCTCTACGCGCACGGGCCGGTACCCGATGAAGCGCGCTTCCACATCGTACTGGCCGGGCGGCAGGAAGCCGATCCGGAACCGCCCGTCCTCACGCGTCAGCGCCTGCCGGCTGTATGAGCCGTCAGGGCGCGCCGAGGTCACCTCCACACCGGCAAGCCCCTGCCCCGCCTCATCCATGATCCGGCCCTCGATGACACCGGTCTGATCCGTCTGTGCGGACAGACAGAGAGGAACCACGAGCAGCAACGCTGCCGTTCCCGCTAATAACCGCCGATTCATGACGTCCTCACTTTGTGAGAGGTTCTCCAGGGTACCGATAGGTCGGGAGATTTGTGGTGTCAAGAGCGCTGTTCCGCTGTCTGAACCACGCCGTGGAGAGCGACGGGTTGATCGCTCCCGGCAGTCCAGCGATCTTCCACCTTCCGCTCAAACTGGAAAGACGATGGTGCGAAGTCGCGTCCTGGAATGGTTCTTCCGCTTCACCGCCACGGGCCTGGTCCCGCGGAGGTGGTTCGCGCCCGCGCTGCCCGACATCCTGCCGAGGGTAGCCACTGACGCACCCGTGGCGCTGGAGTTGGTCAGTCACTGCTGGCGCTATCACCGGCTCCTGGCCTTCCAGCTCTCCTCCCTGGTCCTCCATCCGCCGCGGCTTCCCCACGTTACCATGACCGTCTTCTACAGCCCCGAGGACTCGGCCACCCGGGAGCTGCTGGAGCATTTCGGCACCCTTTCTGTACCCAACGTCCGCTGGAACTGGTGGCCGCTGGAGAAGACGCGGCTGTTCCGTCGGGCCATCGGCCGGAACATGGCGGCCAGGGCCACCGATGCGGACTGGATCTGGTTCACTGACTGCGACGTGACCTTCCACGAGGACGCGCTAGACGGGGCAGCGTCGGCCCTGCGCGGTAGCGACGACCTCCTCCTCTTCCCCCGCCGGCACCAGGTATCGGATATCCTGGAGCCCGACGACCCGCTGCTGGAAGGCGCCGGCGGACGGCGACTGGTGGAGATCGATCCGCAAGAGTTTCATCCCGAGACCAGGGACAGGGCGGTGGGCGGGTTCCAGATAGTCAGGGGCGACGTGGCCCGGGCCGCAGGCTACTGCGGCCACATCGCCCACTACCAGCGACCCGTGGACCGCTGGGTCAAGACGTACGAGGACCGCACCTTCCGCTGGCTCCTGGGGACGCCCGGTACCCCGGTGGAGATACCCGGGCTGTTCCGGATTCGGCACGCTGCCAAAGGCAGAGACCGGTCCGGCAGAGCCGGCAATGGCCTGGCCCGTCGGCTGTCCCGCGGCAGGCTCCTATTGAGGCGGCTCCGCCAGGGACCCACAGGTCGTCAGCGGTAGTGGCGCTGGATCCGGGACCGCTCGCGCCGCTCCCAGGACAGATCATACCCCCGCTCGGCGAGCCAGTCGTGGATCGGCTGGCCGTCAGGCATGGCATCACCACCACCCTTGGGGTGGATCTCGATGAAGAGCTCCCGGGGCCGATGCACCGGCAGTAACCCGTCCAACCCCTCGAGGACCTGCCCCTCCGCGCCTTCCACGTCGACCTTCAAAAGGTCCGGCGGCTCGCCGGAGGAGCGGGCGAAGCCGGTAATGGTATCCAGCGGCACCCGGATCGAGCCTCTGGACCCCGCCGCCGTGGCCAGGGAGTGGCGGCCCTCGCCCGCACCGGGCCGCACGAACAGCTCCGCCTCCCCCTGCCCCGCGCCCAACGCCAGTCGCTGAGGCACGATCCGGTCGGCCACGTCGTTCAACTCGATGTTCCGGCGCAGTCGGTCGAAGTTGACCGGCTCCGGCTCGAAGGCATGGACCCGGCCCGCTCCGGGGTCACGATGCAGGGCCAGGAGCAGGCTTACGATCCCGATGTTCGCGCCGATGTCGTAGGCCACGTCGTCCGGCTCCACGTGCTCCAGCAGCCTCCCCAGCAGGTCCACCTCCGTGGAGACCGAGCGGACACGAGCCAGCTCACGGCGAGCGGCAACGGAGATCAGCGCCGGACGACCCAGCAGGTCGACGCTCACCACCATCTCACGGCCCCGCACCCGGTTCACCAGATAGCGTATTCCATTCATGACGGGAGGATGGGCGTCCGGGACAGATTGCGCCACCGTGTCGCTGGAGGCATATCTTCGCCATATGTGCCAGCCCTGGCGTCCCGAGGCTCCCCGGCCACGACCCGAGGAACGGGCAGCCGCACCGCCCAGGGAGCCCGTTCCCGTCAGTGAGCGGGAGCCGATCCTGCGACATACGGACAGGCACAGCGCATGCGCGCCACCTGACGACTCGCGATCCGCTGGCCCGGCCCCGCGGCGATGGACCTCCCGATGGACGCCCTGCTGCCGCTTGGTGTCGACTATCCGATCGTCCAACCACCGGGACCCGAACTTGCTGCCTGATCCACCGCCGCTCGGCCAGTCCGGCGTGGCGAACGGACGGCCATTGTGGCGCTCGAGCGAGGCGGTTGGTATCGGACCGGTGCCGCAGTAGTACGGGTGACGGCGGGAGAGTCAGGCGGCAGCCGAATCGTCCTGTCCCCGGGGCCAGATCCGCCGACAGCGCTCGAACTGGATGGTCGGCCGTGGCTTATGGATCGGCCGGCCCGGACCGCTGACATGAGATAATGGAGGGTCGGATGACCGCCCACCCACATTTGTTCAAGCCGGGTAGTATCGGAAGGTTGACCATTCCCAATCGGGTAGTGATGCCTGCCATGGGCACGGTCCTGTGCAACGCTGACGGCAGCGTGTCCGAGGACCAGATCGCCTATTACGAGGAGCGTGCCAGAGGTGGAACGGGTCTGATCATCACGGAGATCGTGGCCGTGGAGAACGAGCTGGGCCGCGCTGTATCGGTGCAGACGCGGGCCGACGACGACCGCTTCATCCCCGGCCTCAGCAGGCTGGCCGGGGCCATCCGGAAGTACCCGACCCGTGTGTTCCCGCAGCTCCACCATGCGGGCAACCAGTCGAACAGCCGGATAACCGGGGGCAAGCAGATCGTGGCCCCGAGCGCGGTGACGAACGCGACGGTGGGTGAGGAGCCGCGGGCACTGACGACGGGGGAGGTGCAGGACCTGGTGCAACGGTTCATCAAGGCCGCTGTCAGGTGCAAAACGGCGGGGTTCGACGGAGTCCAGCTCCACGGCGCCCACGGCTACCTGATCAACCAGTTCCTGAGCCCTCGGAGCAACCGCCGTGAGGACGACTACGGTGGCAGTCTGGAGAACCGGCTCCGCTTCGTCACGGAGATCGTGGAGGGGATCAAGGAGTCATGCGGGGCCGACTTCCCTTTGATGGTGCGCTACAGCGTCGACGAGTTCCTGGAGGGCGGCATCGATCTGGAGGAGGGCAAGGCCATGGCCCGCCATTTCGAGGCCAACGGTGTGGATGCCCTGGACATCTCCTGCGGCACGTACGAGAGCATGCAGACGTTGCTGGAGCCCATCACCTACCCCCAGGGCTGGCGCGTCCACCTGGCGGAGACCATCAAGGGCGAGGTGAGCATCCCGGTGGTGACGGTTGGCGTGATCCGGGAACCGTCGTTCGCCGACCGGATCCTGGCTGATGACAAGGCGGACTTCGTGGCCATCGGGCGGGACATGCTCACGGACGCGGAGTGGGCCAGGAAGGCGCGTGAGGGCCGGGACGCCGAGATCTGCCAGTGCATATCCTGCCTGCACTGTATCGAGGTGATCTTCCAGGCCCGTCCCATCGAGTGCGCGGTGAACGCCCGGACCGGCAGGGAATTCGAGATCCCGGCAGACATGCCTCAGGTGGGCGGCGGCCGGAAGGTGGCCATCATCGGTGGCGGCCCTGGTGGCATGGAGGCCGCCCGTGTCCTGGCCATGCGAGGCTTCAAGCCCGTGATCTACGAGAAGAGGGGCGAGTTGGGCGGTCAGCTGGTGCCGGGCTGCAAGCCGCCGGGCAAGGAGCAGATCGCCTGGTACAAGGATTACCTGGTTGGCGAGATGGAGAGGCTGGGAGTGGAGGCGCGCCTCGAAACGGAGGCGACTCCCGAGATGGTCCAGCAGGAAGAGCCGCACGCGGTGCTGGTAGCAGTGGGGGCCATGCCCCTGATCCCCGAAGATATCCCCGGGGTCCGGGGTGGCAGGGTCTGCACCTTCCTGGACGTGCTGTGGGGACGCCAGTCCGCAGCGGAAGGTCAGCATGTGGTCGTCGTGGGTGCGGGCCTGACCGGGTGCGAGACGGCAGACATGCTCGCCGCGCAGGGGGCCCGGGTGACCGTTATGGACATGCTGCCGGAGGCGGCGGCAGACGAGCACGCTGTTACCCGGATCGGGATCCTCTCGAAACTGGAGAAGGCGAAGGTTGAGATCCTCACGTCCCGCAAGCTGCTCCGCATCGAGGATGGACGCCTCGAGGTGCAGAACGTGGACGGCGGAGGCCAGGAGACACTAGAGGCGGACCTGGTGGTGCTGGCCATGGGCCTGAAGGTGGACGACGACATGGTGGCCCCGTGGCTCAGGGCCTTCGACCAGGCCAGGGTCATCGGTGACGCCGTCGCCCCCAGAAAGGTGGCAGAGGCGGTACGGGAAGGCTTCGACGCAGGTTACGTCATGGCCTGAGCTGGTGTCGACGTAACCTGCTCAACCGCGACAGGTAGTGGGTAAGTGGAAGTATCACCCC
>SLCC01000114.1 GCA_007126035.1 Gemmatimonadota bacterium | reverse complement strand
CGGTGTCGGGCCGCTCGGTGTCGGGCCGCTCGGTGTCGGGCCGCTCGGTGTCGGGCCGTTCGGTGTCGGGCCGTTCGGTGTCGGGCCGTTCGGTCCTCCGGGCGGCGGGGTCCTCCAGTAGCTGGCGATAGAAGTCCCGCTCGGTGGTTACGCGCTGGATGGCGTCGTGCGCCACCTCGAGCTCGCTCTCCATGAGGCGGAGGCGCTGCTCCGGCTCGCCGAGGGGTCCACCCCTGGATCTGGTGGTCAACTCCTCGTCGCGGTGCAACGCCGTCACCGACGGGCTCTTGCATATGGAGCACCGCTTCTGGTAGAACGGGATCGCCAGGAGCCATAGCCCCCAGGACAGGACCGCCAGCGCTACGGTCCCGACCCCGATCTGGCGCCTGGCCTCCACCGGGCGGTTGCACAGCGGGCAGTACATGGTAGGCACGTGTCGTCGTCCTCCTGGATCGGTGCGGCGGCCACGACCGTACGAGAATAGGAGCCGGGCGGGTGTTCGGGCAACGGTCCAGACTGCACCGAAATCGGAGCAGAGCCGGAAGTGGAATGATGCGTGCACGCCGGGTCACGTCCCGAGCTTGTGGACCCGGGCAGGAGGCGTGGCATGGAGAACCTGGAGCAATCGGTGCGGGTGGCCGTCGGCGCCGCAACCCTTGCTGGCGACCTGACCGTACCCGCGGAAGCTCGCGGCGTCGTCGTCTTCGCCCACGGCAGCGGCAGCGGTCGACACAGCCCCCGGAACCGCGTTGTGGCCCAGGGGCTGGTGGAGGGTGGCCTGGCCACCCTGCTCATCGACCTCCTTACCGCCGCGGAAGAGGAGGTGGACCTCCAGACCCGGCACCTGCGCTTCGACATCGACCTGCTGGCAGGCCGGCTCGTGGGGACAACCGACTGGCTGCGGGACAATCCCGACACGGCGTCGCTACGGGTCGGCTACTTCGGCTCCAGCACCGGGGCCGGCGCGGCGCTGGTGGCGGCGACTGAGCGCCCCGACCGTGTGGGCGCGGTGGTCTCTCGAGGCGGCCGGCCCGACCTGGCCAGGGAGGTCCTGCCCAGGGTCCGGGCGCCCACCCTGCTGATCGTGGGAGCGCTGGACTCGCCGGTGCTCGAACTGAACCGGGATGCCCTGGCAGCCATGGAGGCGGAGGTCGAGCTGGAGGTGGTGCCCGGGGCGAGCCATCTCTTCGAGGAGCCGGGCAAACTCGAGGTCGTGACGGGGCTGGCCCGGGACTGGTTCGGACGACACCTTGGGGGGTCCAATGACCTCTGACTTCCTGCTCTTTGGCGGTAGCGCGCACCCGGCCCTGGCGGACGCGGTGGCGGGTGCGGGTAGGCGCCCGCCGGCACCTGGACCGGGACGAGTTGGCTGGGATCTGACCTGGAGGTAACGATGCCGGGACACGAGAAGTTCCGCGACCGGAACGAGGCGGGACGCAGGCTTGCCGAGGACCTGCGGGAGTACGCCGGCCGCGATGACATCGTAGTTCTCGCCCTGCCCAGGGGTGGCGTGCCCGTGGGCTACGAGGTGGCCCGCCGGCTGGGCGCGCCCCTGGACGTCTTCCTCGTGCGCAAGCTGGGCGTGCCCGGCCACGAGGAGCTGGCCATGGGCGCCATCGCCTCGGGCGGGATCCGCGTCATCAACGAGGACGTGACGGCCCGGCTCCGCATACCCGACGAGGACATCGCCCGGGTCGCCGCCGACGAACAGAATGAGATCGAGCGACAAGAACGGGCGTACCGTGGGAACCGGCCCGAGCCGCAGCTCGAGGGGAAGACGGCAATCCTGGTAGACGACGGCGTGGCCACGGGCTCCAGCATGCGGGCCGCGGCGGCGGCGCTCAGGGCCCGGGACCCGGACAGCGTGGTCGTGGCGGTGCCGGTGGCAGCGGCAGAGACGTGCGACAGCTTCCGGGACCAGGTGGACGAGGTGGTCTGCTCCATCACGCCGGAGCCGTTCCGGGCCGTGAGCCTCTGGTACGAGGACTTCACCCAGGTCGGCGACGGCGAGGTCCGAGACATTTTGGACCGGGCCTGGCGCGGCGAGTGGGGGGAGATATAGAGGTCGGCCGTCTCCGAGCCGGGTCCCGAGCTTCGAGCTCCGATTCGAATCGAGCGCCCGCACCCGCTCCCGCCCGGCACCCGCCAAAGCCCGGCAAGCGGAGGCCGGGTGGCGGCCGGGCGGTCGGAGCTCGGAGCTCGAATCGAGCGCCCGGCACCCGCTCCCGCCCGGCACCCGCCGAAGCCCGGTAAGCGGCGGCCGGGTGGCGGCCGGGCGGTCGGAGCTCGGAGCTCGGAGCTCGGAGCTCGAATCGAGCGCCCGGCACCCGCTCCCGCCCGGCACCCGCCAAAGCCCGGCACCCGCCAAAGCCCGGCAAGCGGAGGCCGCCCGGAGTCTACAGCTCCACCTTCGAGAAGTCGGTCCCTCCGGCCGCCACCCGGCCCCTGTCCAGCAGGACCCAGCGGTGGCAGCAGCGGGCGCCGAAGTCGATATCGTGGGTGGCGATGAGCATGGCCGACGGCAGGTCGTTCAGGTGGCGGATCAGGAGCCGTCGGCCCGCGGGGTCCAGTCCGCTGGCGGGCTCGTCCAGGAGCAGCAACGGCGGGCCGGCCACGAACGTGCCGGCCAGGGCCGCGCGGACGCTCTGGCCACGGGACATGCGGTAGGGCGAGCGCTCCGCCAGGTACCCGGCGTCCAGGTGGTCCAGGGCGGCCCTGGCCCGTTGCTCGGCCTCGGCGGTGTCCGTGCCGCGACTGGTGAGGGCGAAGGCCACGTCGTCCAGGACCCGGGCGAACAGGAGCTGGTCCTCCGGTATGGAGAACAGCAGGCCCAGGTGCCGGCGGACCTCCTCCGGGCGAGACCGGTCCAGGTGCAGGCCGGCCACGGTGATCCGACCGGCGTAAGGGACCAGCCCGGCGGCGGCCAGGAAGATGGTGGTCTTGCCTGACCCGTTGGCGCCCAGCAGCGCCACCCGCTCCCCTGCTCCGACCCTCAGGCTGCACCGGTCCAGGGCCGGGTCCGCGGCGCCGTCGTAGCGAACGGTCACCTCCACCAGCTCGAGGACGCCGGTCCCGCCCGCGCCCGACGGGCCCGAACGACCCGCGCCGCCGTCAGCGCCCGTCCCGCCCGTACGGGCCTGTGCGGAGGCGTCATGACCGCTGCTCATGGTTCTCAGGCGACGTGGAGGATGATGGCCGCCGCGAGTGAGGCGGCGGAGCCCAGGGCGGCGGCGAGGTCGACGCGTCGCCACTGCCGGGGTCCCGGGAAGGGCGGGGCGGGCATGTGGACGTAGCCCCGCACCTCCATGGCCCGGGCGGTTCTGGTCGCCCGCAGCGCCACCCGCTCGAGCCATGCGCGCGGGAGACCGCACAGGACCCGCCAGCGGCTCCGCGCGCCGTCGCCCGCGCTCCTCACGGCCAGCACCTGCCGGATCCGGGTGGTCTCGTGGAAGAGGATGCCCGTCTGGTGGACGATCTGGATCAGGAGCAGCCGCATGGTCCGGGGCAGGGGCAGCGCTCCCAGGGCCTGGTGGAGTTGGCTGGGGCGCAGGGTGGAGACCACCGACAGCGTCACGACGAGGACGGCCATGCCCTTGATGGCAATGGTGACGGCGGTGAGCAGGGCCGCCTCCAGGGCGGCGGGGGCGGGGGCGGTGCCCGGCGACTCCTGGAAGGCGCCGACAGCCACGGGCGCCAGCAGTATGGCGAGGAGCGGCAGGTAGATGGCCAGCCCGAAGAGCAGGCCACGACTGATCACCCGCCCACATGGGCCAGCCATGACCAGCGTCGCCGCCGCTACGGCCACGGTGAGGAGCGGTCCCGGGCTCGGGGCGGCCGGCGTCGCAACGCACGCCACTACCATGACGGCCCCGAACAGAACCCGGATGGTCGGGTGCGCCGCCGCCAGCGGTCCGGTCCCGGCACCGAGTGGACCGTCTCCGGAGTTCGGTGAGCACCGAATGCCATCGGAACTTCGGGGACGGTCCACCAGCAGGCGGGTCGGGACCATGGGCTCAGGCCTCCGTCGGCCGGGCCACGGTGACCAGGTAGTAGTCGGCTTCGTCGACCATCACCAGCGGCTCGAACCCGACCCCGCCCAGGAGCATCGCCAGCTTAACGGCGGGAGGCAGGAGGTCATGGGCGACGGCGGGGCCCGCATGGGCATGGATCCGGTTGATCGTTTCCCGTCCATCCACGTGCAGCACATGGAACAGGCCGCCAGGCCGCAGCACGCGCCACAGCTCCGTGGCCACCTGCTCGGGCTGGGCGAAATGGGGCCAGGCGGAGAAGCAGATCGCCCGGTCCACACTGGCGGACTCCACCGGCAGAGAATCGGCATGGGCGCATGACCACCGGATCCTGGGATCGTCGGGCAGCTTGCCCCGGGCCACGTCCAGCATGCCCTGCGAGAAGTCGGCGGCGATGATGGAGGACCCGGGCCCCAGGCGCTCCGCCAGCAGGCGAGTGAGGTTGCCGGTGCCGCAGCCCAGGTCCAGCACCGTCTCGTCCACGGCAATGCCCAGCGACTCGATGGCGGCACGGAGGCGGGCCTTGAACGCGTCGGTCACCACGCGGACGTCCCAGCCCCCGGCGATCTCGTCGAAGAACTCGCGGCGTGCGGCGTCACCGGGACAGCCCCGGCAGGCCGGCTCGTCCCGGTGCACGGGGTGGTGCGGCGTCGCGTCAGACTGGCACATGGTCATGCTCCGTGGAACGGACGAGTCGGACCAGCGGCGGCACCACCACCAGCATCAGCACGATGCCCGGCCAGCCCGAGACCAGGGACAGCCCCGCCACGAAGGCGGCGGGCAGCTCCAAAGCCAGGGCCGCCAGGTACATGAGGCCCACGTTGAGCACCCGGCCCAGGATCAGCACCGGCACCAGCACCAGCCACTCGTTGGCCCGGGGTCGCCACCGATAGACCAGGGCGATGAACGCGCTCATGACGGCCAGCTCCGCAGCCATGACCAGCGCGACCGGCGGGTAGAACGGCGGCATGCCGGTCACGGCACCGGAGATGAGGGGAACCATGAAAGCCGTCGCCGCCGCCGGGACTGGCCGGACCAGGAAGGCCAGGGCCACCAGCGGCAGGTACATGGGCATGAACACCCGCCCGAGCTGGAGGACGTGGAAGACCGTGGGCAGCAACAGCGCCGCGGCACCGAACAGCCCGGCAAAGGCCAGGTCGGCAGCGGACAGACCCGCACGGGGAGAGACCGCGGCCCTGGTCATGCCAGCACTCACCGGCTGCCGGTCCGGAGCCCCACCGCCACTCCACGGCCGGGCATTACGTAGCCGGGCATCACCTCATACTCCTGGTCCAGAAGGTTCTCGCCTTCGAGGAAGGCCGTGAGACCGCCCGGCAGCCGACTGGCGACGCGCGCGTTCACTACCGTGTAGTCGGGCAGACGGTTCTGCGCGAAGTCGGCGCCGTAGAGACCGGACACGTGCTGCACGCCCAGACGCGTGGTGAAACGATCGAAGGCGTAGCGCACTCCGCCGCTCACCTGATGCCTGGGGTGGGACAGGGTCAGCTCACCCACGTCCAGGTAGCCCCAGGACGCATCGAGCTGGAGCCCCCGACGGGGGGACGTGATGACCGCCACCTCACCGCCGCGATGGACGAACCGGCCCGTGTTCTCCAGCACCAGGTTCGGTGGGGCGCCCGTGACCCGGATCAGGTTCGACCCCTCCATCCGGTACACGGCAACCTCCAGCGACGTCGCCGGACCGAACTGATGGAGCACGCTGAGCTCGTGGTTCCAGGCCCGCTCCGGCTCCAGGTCCGGCGTGGGCGCCGGGAACAGGTACAGCTCCCGGAGCGTCGGGCTACGGAAGCCGCGGGCGGTGTGGACATGCAGCGTGGTGGCCTCGCCCAGACGGACGGCCGCGCCGAGTTGCGGGGCCACCTCCGCGCCGTACGCGCTGTGATGGTTCACACGCACGCCGCCAGTGCCCACCAACCGGCCAGTAACGGGCGCGTGCAGCATCGCGAACACGCCCAGCTCGTCCGCGTGGTGACGACCCCAGTCCTGCGCCCGCTCGCTGTTCTCAGCCTCGCCGCCGAATCGCTTCGCGTCGCCACCAACCGTCAACGTGCGGCCGCCACCCAGATGGAGGCCCTGGTGGAGCTGGAGGCCGAGCGTGTAGTCACTGGACCGGAAGCCGTCCCGGATCCGGTGACGACCGAAGTTCAGGAAGAGCCGCGTGGCACCCGAAACGACGTCGCCCTTGTTCTCCAACGACAGACCGGTGCTGCCGCGTACGATGTCCACCCAGCTGTCCTCGCGGGGAGCCGATACCGGGCCGGGGTCGAAGGCCAGCATGTCCGAGACAGCGGCGTCCGCCAGCAGCGTGAGAGCGCCACCCAGGCGGCTGCTGGCACGGGCGGACACGTTGTCAATCTCGAAAGAAGACCAGGGACGGTGACCGTCGGTACGATAGCTGTTGGCCGACACGGAGAAGCCGCTGCCCTCGCTCAATCCCCAGTCCAGCGCCCCTTCTACCCGGCGGCTGCCGAACGAGCCGTACGACGCACCACCGGACAGATTCACGGCGGGCGTCCAGTCACGACGGGAGATCACGTTCACCACGCCACCCATGGCGCTCGTGCCGTACAACACGGCCGATGGACCGCGCACCACCTCCACCCGCTCCACGCCGCTGCTCACGTAGGTGTCCGGGATCGGATGACCCATCAGGCCCATCATCTGCGGCCGGCCGTCAACCATCACCAGCACCTGCGTGTTCGGACTCGAGCCCACGCCACGGACCGTGATCCGACCAGCAGCGCCCCCAGCAACGCCATAGCCCATGACACCGCGCTGGGTCACGAACACGCCCGGGACCTGCTCGCTCACCGCCGCCAGCACCGACGCCGATCCCCGCTCCCTGATATCCGCACCTGTCACCACCGACACCGAATTGGCCAATCGGCTGCGGAGTACCTCCAGGTGCGTCACCGTCACCACCAACGGGTCCAGCTCTACCACCTGGATCGTGTCACGCGCCGCCTGACCAGCACCAGGCAACGCCACCACCGCCAGCACGACCACCGCCAGAGCCGGCCCGGCCAGCCTCGAGACCAGCCGACCTATCAGGATGTCCACGCGCATAGACCCAAACCCCTCAGCTCTCTATGGTCGTCAACGTCAGACGGCTGTGCTTCACACCCTTCAGCGCCGACAGCGCATCGCCCATCCCCCGAATGGAACCCACACGACCCCGCAACAGGATGATCTCCAGGCAGTTGCGATGGTCGATATGGACGTGCGTCGTGCTGATGATCCGGTCCGTGTGGTCATGCTGGATCCCGATCAGTCGGTCCTGAAGCTCCCGCTGATGGTGATCGTAGACGATCGACAGCACGCCGAAAGCCTCAGACGCGTCGTCCGCCGTGGCATCGTCCACCAGCCGCGCCCGGATCAGGTCCCGCACCGCCTCCGAACGGTTCGCACCGCCCGTACGAAGGATCAGGTCGTCGAACCGCGACAGCAGCGACTCCTCGATGGACACTCCGAACCGTATCAGCTTCGTCATCCGCTTCTCCGCCATCGGGATCGCCTTCGTCATCTGCCTCTCCCCAGTCGGTCCCGGCCTTCGGTAGCACCAATGGCGGCAAACGTAGCACGCACGGCGAGGCGGGGCCAGGGGTTCCACGGGTGACATGGTGGGCTCGAGCTCCGAGTTCCGAGCTCCGAACTCCGAACTCCGAGCTCCGACCGCCCAGCAACCACGCCCCTCCGCTTGGCGGGCTTCGGAGGGCTGCCGGGCGGCGGACAGTGCCGGGCGCTCGACTCCGAGCTCCGAGCTCCGAACTCCGACCGCCCAGCAACCACGCCCCTCCGCTTGGCGGGCTTCGGAGGGCTGCCGGGCGGCGGACAGTGCCGGGCGCTCGACTCCGAGCTCCGAGCTCCGAGAGGCTGCCCCGCTAATCGGCCGGCTGTTCCCAGATCTGGGCTGTTCCCATGCCTCGACGCGTCGGCAACCTTCAAACATCGTGACACGGGGGGGCTCGAAGGAGGCGGAGGAAACGGAGGCGGGACCCGTAAGATCGCTGGCGCAAGACGTTTGGGTGGAGCGTCCCCGGGTTACACGTGCGTTATGACGTATATCGTACATGTAACGTGGAGAGGGGCTGCTCACGTAACCTCCTCGAAGCGGCAATCCAGTCCGCCCGAGTGTTTTTATACCCATACCCACACCCACTCCGCGTCCTTCGTCTCCTTCG
>SLCC01000124.1 GCA_007126035.1 Gemmatimonadota bacterium | reverse complement strand
GTCCGGCACTATGAGCAGGACGTTGTGGTCCCGGTGATCGCCGGCCAGGAACGTGCGCCGGAAGCCGGGCACGTCGACGAACTGCTGCTCGACCCGTTGGGGCGCCACGGTCTGGCCCCGGCTGTTCTTGTAGATGTCCTTGATCCGGTCGACGATCTCGTAGTAGCCGTTGCCGTGGCGGCGGAACACGTCGCCGGTGGCGATCCACCGTTCCTCGTCCGGGCCCAGGTCGGGGAGCGAGCCGGGCGGGCCGTCGTTGTCCAGATATTCCGCAACGTAGACGCCCGCTATCTCCAGCTCACCGGCCCGGGTGAGTCTCGTCTGGATCCCCGGCAGCGGGAGCCCCACGGTCCCGTCCATGTACGCGCCGGGCGGCGTCATGGTGATCCCGCCGGTGGCCTCGGTCATCCCGAATCCGCTGCACAGCTCCACGCCGTGGCGATGGAAGAAGCGGAAGACCCGGGAATCCAGGTAGCCGGCAGCGGACAGGCCCCACCGGAGCCGCGATCCCACGACATCCCGGAGCTGCCGGCCATCGACGACGGCGACCGAGTCATCGGCAGCATCGAGGCACCGCTCCCGGATCTGGGTCCAGCGGACCGGTACGCTGATCAGGCCCGTGGGCTCGACCCGTACCATGGCGGCGAGGAGGGCATCGCCGGACGGGTTGCCGGCGAAGACGTACGTCCCCCGCCAGTACAGCATGCCCAGCAGCTCCAGGTACCGGCCGAAGGTATGGAACAGGGGCAGGTAGCTGAGGAGGACCTCGTCGCGGCCCACTTCGGGCAGCGCCGCCGCCCGGGCGAACCGTTTGGTCAACAGCATGTACTGGCTGAAGACCGCGCCCTTCACCTGGCCGGTGCTGCCGGACGTGAACATGACTGTGGCCGCCGCCATGATATCAGGCCGGCGCCGCGACAGCAGCTTGGATGCCTGCGCCAGGTCCACTCCCGCGCAGGCCTGCCGCAGCGACCGGGTCTCCAGGGCGGAGTCGCCCTCGTCCGTGGTGGCCTGGCCGGCGTCATGGTCACCGGCCTCGGCAGGCGATACGGCCGGCGCTCGGCTGCCGGTGCGGAAGACCCGCACCCGCCGGTCCGTGCGAGCGCAGGCGGCGGTTACCCTGGCCTGCCGGTCCTCAGTGTCGGTCAGCACGATGCCGATGTCCAGCCGCTCGAAGACCCAGCCCAGGGTCTCCTCGTCCATGTGCACGTTCAGCGGTGTGACCAGGATGCCCTCGGTGAGACAGGCCAGGTCGGCGACGGCCCCGTCCACGTTGTTCTCGCAGAGGATGGCCACCCGGGGCTCCTCCGCCAGGCTCAGGAACAGCCCGGCGATGGAGCGTGCGTACCGTGCCACTTCGGCGTACGTCCAGTACGGCGTGTCAGGCTCGCGAAGGTCCTCCAGCAGGATCCGGTCGCCATGGCTGAGGACCCGCTGGTCCAGCATGGTCCGGAGCGAGTAGTTGGACAGGCGGATGGCCTGGAACGCGGTGCGGGCCCAGCGCTCCCGGGCCTCACGGTCCGGGAGCGCGGTGAGGAACTCGGGGCTGCCCGTCAGGTCCAGGTACTCGTGCCAGACGGCGGCCGGCACGGTTTGCTCCGGCCCGGCGTCGGACTCCGGGCCCGACGACCTCGCCGTGGCCGACCCGGCCGCCAGTAACTCCTGCGCCAGGCGGGGCGCGCTGTCCGGGTCGCGGCCCTTCCAGTCCAACAGCGCCTGTTGGAGCACCATCACCTGACGCGGACCGGGAACGGTGGGCGCCGCGGCTGCGCCGGCGGATTCGCCTCCAGCTCGGCCATGATCTGCTGGATGGCCCGCTCCAGTTGCGGGTCACGACCGGCCACCACGTCGGCGGGCCACTGCTCCACCTCGATGTCGGGGGGGACGCCCACGTTCTCGATGCCGAAGCCCTCGGCCTCGGTCCAGAAGGCCAGGTTCGGGGCGGTGACCGAGCCGCCGTCCATGAGGACCGGGAACCCCAGGATCCCCACCAGCCCGCCCCAAGTGGGCCGGCCGATGAGCTTGCCCATGCCGTACTCCCGGAACATCCACGGCAGCAGGTCACCACCGGAGCCGGCGGTCTCGTCGATGATCATGACCTTGGGGCCATGTATCGCCGCGATAGGCGTCCTGATGTCCTCGCCGTAACGAGTGGCCCAGTGGGCGCTGTAGGGGCGACGGAGCAGGTCGATGTAGTAGTCCGCCACCTGACCGCCACCATTGTACCGCTCGTCTATGATGATGGCGTCGAGATGGGCCTGGGGGAAGAAGTAGCGCTTGAAGTACTCGTGGCCCAGCGTGGTGGTGTTGGGCACGTACACGTAGGCCACGCGGCCGTCGGTGGCGGCGTGGACCTTCTGGATGTTGCCTTCCACCCAGGCCCGGTTGCGGAGCGCCGCCTCGGAGGCCACGGGCACCACCGTCACGGTCCTGGCGTCACGGCCGTCGGGCCGGGGGCCGACGGTGATCTGGACCTGCCGGCCGGCGGTGTTCTCGAACCGGCTGAAGATGTTCTCCGGCGGCCGGATCTCCACCCCGTCCACCGCCAGCAGGTACTCGCCTGCCCGTACGTCCACGCCCGGCTCGGTCAGTGGTGACCGGAGCGCGGGCGTCCAGTTGAGCCCGCCGAAGACCCGGGCGAACCGGTAGCGGCCGTCCGCCACCTCGTAGTCGGCGCCCAGCAGGCCGCCGGGCACGCGGTCCGGCCGCCTCCCGTAGTCGCCGCCGCTGGAGTAGCTGTGGCCCACCGCCAACTCCGACAGCATCCAGCGGATGAGCCTGGCCAGGTCAGCCCGGTTGGTCAGGTGGTCCAGGAACGGCTCGTATCGCGCCCACACACCGTCCCAGTCGGCGCCGTGCATGCCCGGGTCGTAGAAGTAGTCCCGGTTGATGCGCCAGG
Source organism: Gemmatimonadota bacterium (assembly GCA_007126035.1). Lineage (GTDB taxonomy): Bacteria > Gemmatimonadota > Gemmatimonadetes > Longimicrobiales > RSA9 > SLCC01. The sequence goes on along the minus strand of SLCC01000124.1, from coordinate 5,343 downwards.
CCTCCCGCAGCATCTGGCGCCACTCGGCGGCCGGATCGACCCGGAGCCGGATGTCGCCAGTGGCTATGCGGCCCCGGGACGCGTCGACCCTGCCGGCGTCCGAGATGAGCCAGTTCTGGCCGACCCGGGCCAGCAGCTTCTTGTTGTCCGCCGACAGGGCGAACGCCGTGGCGCCAGGCAGCAGCGTCTGCTCCTCCCGCTTGTCCAGGTCGAACCGGCGGAGGCCCCAACCGCCCTCGTCCTGGTCGCGGAGGTAGTAGAGCTGCCCCGCTTCGCCTGGCTGCAACGACCGGAACTGGCCACTGCCCACGGGGATCGTGACGATCCGCTCCGCCAGGCCGTCGAAGTCCACGGTGACCGTGGGCTCCCCGCCAGACCGGTTTCCGCCGCTCCGTGCAGCCGACGGCTCCCCGTCCGGCCGCTCCCCGTCCGGCCGCGCACCGTCCGGTCGCTCCTCGTCGCTCCGGCTCTTCAACGGCGACTCCTCGCCCCGAGCCAGCACCGCCAGGTAGAGGGTGCCGCTCAGGTCCATGTCCTGGTTCGACTGGGCGAACCACTCCCGGACCGGGCCCGCGTCCGTGGAGGCGAAGAAGTAGAGGTACCTGCCGCTGGCGTCGAAGACCGGCTCGGCCACGTCCGACAACCCCTCGGTGATCACGGTGGAGCGGCCAGTGGCCACCTCGTGGAGGTGGACCTGCTGGAAGTAGGTTCGCGTGTTCAGCGTGTAGGCCAGCCACCGGGAGTCGGGCGACCAGGCGTGGTGCAGCGTCTTGTTTGGCCCGTAGATCCGCTCGGAAGCCACCTTGCTGACCCGGCCGCCGTCCAGCTCCAGGACGTAGAGGCTCCACGAGTTGTCTGTGAAGCTGATCCGCGTCCCGTCGGGCGACCACTTCGGGTCCTCGTAGAAGCCGGCCCCGTCGATCCGGTAGCGGCGGACGTCGCCCCGCCCGGCCTGCGGCGCCACCACCAGCTCGTACTCGCCGGACGCGTCGGAGAAGTAGGCTATCCAGCGGCCGTCCGGCGACCAGGCAGGCGACCGCTCGTGGGTGTGGGACGACGCCGTCAGGTACCGCACGTCCCCGTGCTCGGCGGGGACCGTGGCGATGTTGCCACGGTACTCGAAGACGGCCCGGGCACCGGACGGAGAGATGTGGTAGTTGCGGAGGTACTGGGGCCCGCTGACGTAGCGAGGTCGGGCGTCGGCCAGGTCCGTGGTCACCGCTATCCGGAGCCGCTGGCCGCGACGGGTCGCCGGGTCCAGGACGTGGAGCCAGCCGGCCTGCTCGTAGATCAAAGAGCCCGCGCCGCCCGAGACGGCCACCACCGGGAAGTCCTCGTGGTGGGTGAGCTGCTCGACCTGCCCGGTGGCCACGTGGTACGAGAAGATGTTGAACTCGCCGTTCCGGTCCGAGCGGAAGTAGACGTGCCCGTCCAGCCAGACCGGGTCCGTGTCGTTGGACCGGCCCTCGGGCTGGGGGACCTCCACCACCGCGTGGTCCGACCGGTCGTACAGCCAGATCCGGGCGTGGCGGCCGCCTCGGTAGTGCTTCCACTGGTCCGTGGCATCCGAGAGTGGCGTGTAGGCGATGCGACGGCCGTCGGGAGAGAACGTGGCCTTGGCCGCGTGCGGGACCGGGATCGCCTCGGGCTGGCCGCCCTCGACGGCGACGGTGAACAGCTGGGTGTGACGGGTCGTATGGACCGACCGGGCGGAGCGGAAGAGCACGGCCCGTCCGTCCGGCGTCCAGCCCTGGACCACGTCGGCGCCAGGATGCCAGGTCAGCCGCGTGGGCGAGCCGCCCGCCACCGGGACCACGAAGACGTCGGTGTTGCCGTCGTACTCGCCGGTGAACGCCAGCCACCGCCCGTCCGGCGAGAAGCGGGGGTTGGACTCGATCCCCGCGTGGGTGGTCAGCCGCCGGGCGGCCGAGCCGTCCCGGTTCGCCACCCACAGGTCGCCGTCGTACTGGAAGGCGATGTGCTGGCCGGATATGGCCGGGTCGGACACCATCCGCACGTCCGCCAGGTCCTGGGCGGGCAGGGGGGTGTACGAGAAGAGGATCGCGATGAAGACGAGGACCCAACGAGAGCCCGATCCGCGGGCGCTGCGGCACAGAAACATGGCTGCCTCCTGGCTGTCACGGGCGCCGCCGTGGCGGCGACGCCGGGAGAAGTCGCGGACAAGATAAGCCGGGCCTGCCCCGGGTCTGGCTACCTGGCATGCCACGAGGACTTCCTACTCCGGCGCTGCCGTCCGGTCGAACCGGAGGCCGCGGACGCGTACGGAGTTGGACGTGAACGCGGTGACGCTGCCGTCGTCGTCGCGGAGGAACTCCACGCGCCCGAACCACGGGGCCTGGAAGACGTCGGGCTCCACGGGGCGGAGTGTGAACGTGCCGGTGCGGAAGTGGCGGGCCACCAGGTCGCCGTCCTCCACCACCAGGTCGTAGCCGGTGAAGAGCTCGTCGCTCCAGTAGCTCCCGGCAAGGGCGCGCAGCTCGTCAGCGGACGGGCTCCAGCGCTCCTGGCTGGCAGCGGATCGCGTTGGTCGGGATGGCTCGGGCGCAGGCTCGAGACGATCGCCGATGTAGATGTCGGCTATCCGGTAGGCCAGCTGGCCCGGGTTCAGGTTGTTCACGTTGCCCAGGATGACCACCGCCAGGCCGTGGTCGGGGAAGCGCACGAACATGCTCCGGTAGCCGGCCCAGGAGCCGCCGTGATGGATGGCAGTGGCGCCGCGGTGCTCGTCCACGTTGAGCCCGAAGGCGTACCGGATCGTGTCGCCGTTCGTCAGCACACCACGCTCGTGCATCCGGGCCATGGCGCCGCCGGTACCTACCACCGGCTCGTCGAAGTGGTTGATCCACCGGCCCAGGTCCTCCACGGTGGTGAACAGGGAGCTGGAGCCCAGGGCGGTGAGGCTCGACGGTATGCGACGGAACCCGCCGCCCCGGACCGGCGCGTAGGACTCGGCCCGCCCGGGCACCACCGCCGTCCAGTCGTCGTGGAAGTGGGTGTCCCGCATGCCCAGCGGCTGGAAGATGTGCTGGTCGGTCCAGTCCCGGAACGACTCACCGGTGACCCGCGTCACCAGCTCCGCCATCAGGTTGTAGCCGGTGTTGGAGTACGCGTAATCGGAGCCGGGTGCAAAGTTCAGCTCCCGCTGGTTGTACGCCATGTTCAGGATCTGCTCGAAGGACATGACGTCCATGTAGTCCCAGCCCGCCAGGCGCAGGGTGCCGGGCCAGTCCCTGATCCCGCTGGTGTGGTGCACCAGGTGGCGGACCCGGACCGGCTCGCCGAAGTCCGGCAGCTCGGGGATGTGGAGCCGGACGTCGTCGTCCAGGGACAGCAGACCCTGCTCCTCCAGCAGCGCGATGGCGAAGGCGCCGAACTGCTTCGAGATCGAGGCGATGTCGAAGACCGTGCTCGGTCGGTTCGGCGCCCCGTGCTCCAGGTTGGCCATGCCGTAGCCCCGGGCGTGGACCACCTGGCCGTGGCGCATGACCAGCACCGAGCCGCCAGGCGAGTCGGGCCGGTGCCACGCCATGAACAGCTCATCCACCCGCTCCGACCGCGTCCGGTCCGGGTCGGGATCGTCGACCTGCGCCCGGACGGCTGCCGGGGCGGCCAGGGTCGATAGCAACATCACGAGCGTCGGGAGCAGAACGGGCCTGGGCCACGTGCCGGTCATCGGCGGTCCTCCGGTTGATGGTTACGCGTCCAGAAACGCTAGATGATCAACGGCCGCGCCGCCAGAGGGGGCTATTTGACACGGGGCCGGGGTCTTGCGTCCATGAGCCCGTGGACAGGAACCAGGGTGCGCCATGAGAAACACCGCTGCCGTCCTCGCCATCGCCCTCCTGGCCGGAGCGTGCGAAGAACGGGTGGACAGGCCCCAGGCCGACCTGCCCGTGCAGGAGCAGACCGTCATCGATACGCTCCCGAACGACACGATCCCGCCGCCCGTGCGGCCCATGGAGCCGTGACTGGCAGATAGGGCCGAACACCCACCGTTTTGCCGCCGTTGCTCCACGGCATATCTTTGCGTGATATGCGAAACCGCCCCGCCTGCCGCTTTCCTGGTGAGCCCGGAGCAAGGGAGTGACGGTGAAGCCGCCCGGTCTCCAGCGCTTCGCCGCCGTGGCCGCCGCCGCGGCGCTGGTCGTGATCACCTTGAAGGTGGGCGCGTGGTGGGTGACCGGGTCGGTGGGCCTGCTCTCCGACGCGGTGGAATCGCTGGCGAACCTTGCCGGCGCCGTGGTCGCCTACCTCATGCTGGTGCTGGCCGACCGGCCGCCCGACGAGGAGCACGCCTACGGTCATTCCAAGGCCGAGTACTTCGCCAGCGGCTTCGAAGGCGGGCTCATAGTCTTCGCCGCCCTGGGCATAGCGTGGGTGGCGGTCACGCGTCTGCTGGAGCCGCGCCCCCTGGAGCTGGTGGGCGCCGGGCTGATAGCGGCGGGCGTGGCGACGGCCATCAACTTCTGGGTCGCCCGCGCGCTGCTGGCGGCGGGCCGGACCCACGGCTCCATCACCCTGGAGTCCACGGGCCAGCACCTGATGACCGACGTCTGGACATCCGCCGGCGTCATCGTGGGCGTGGGCGCCGCGGCCCTAACCGGGTGGCGCTGGCTGGACCCGTTGATCGCCCTGGCGGTGGCCGCCCACATCATGGTCACCGGCGCCAGGCTGGTGCGGCGGTCGGCGCTCGGACTGCTGGACACCTCCCTGGACGAGGACGAGCTGGAGCATGTGCGTCGAGTGCTGGCGGGGTACGAGGCGCGGGGGATCCAGTTCCACGCCGTCCGATCCCGGCGCGCGGGCCGGCGGGCCTTCGTGTCCATGCACGTCCTCGTGCCCGGAGAGTGGACCGTGCAACGCGGCCACGACCTGGCGGAGGAGGTGGAGGAGGCCATCGAGGAGCGTATAGCCGGCTGCACCGCGTTCACGCACCTCGAGCCGGTCGAGGACCCGGCCTCCCTCAAGGACCAGCGGATCCGCCCGCCAGGATAGGAGGCGGGAGCGACCCGTCCCTGGCGGCGGCCCGGTTGTCGGGCGTCGGCCGGTTGCCGGGCTTCGGCGGGCTGCCGGGCGGCGGCGGGTGGCGGGCGCTCGAATCGAGCTCCGAGCTCCGAACTCCGAGCTCCGACCGCCCCTCCGCCACCCGGCCTCCGGTTGCCGGGCTTCGGCGGGTGGCGGGCGCTCGACTCGGAGCTCCGAGTTCGAGTCGAGCGCCGCCAGCCCCGGGGGCATTGCCCGCCGGCCCGGCTGTCGTCATCATCCGTGACCACGACGCTCGTCAACGACAGTACAGGAGCATCCGATGAGATCGATCCGGAT
>SLCC01000032.1 GCA_007126035.1 Gemmatimonadota bacterium | reverse complement strand
AGTGCCGGGGGCGGGACTCGAACCCGCAAGGGCTTGCGCCCGCGCGATTTTGAGCCGCGTGCGTTTACCAATTTCGCCACCCCGGCGGAACCTTCACAGATTTTGTTAAGATAGCCTGTATCTTGGGCCTGGTCGAGCCCTTGGTGCGAGGGAGTCACCCCATTTTTCTCATGGCGCCGGAGCCGACGCAGGCCGGCGACTTCGAGCGGCTCGGCCGAGCCGGCGGTTCTCATGCTTGCGGGGCGAGCCCAAACATTCCAACAGCGTGACGCGGTGGGCTCGGAGAGGTCAGAGTCAGCGGAGTGTGTACGGGTGAACCGAGGTGTTCTCCGAACCCTCAGACACCGCCGGAGAGGCCGTGATGCCGATGCGTGCTCATGGATCCGGAATCGCACGCCGGCGCGGAGGACGGGGCGCAGACCCAGATTGCAGGGAAAAGACGATAGGGATGCTGACCCACGCGGGTTGGGGCTCGCCGCCACACAGTGCCGGCGAGAACCGCATCACCTCCACCACACGGAGCGCGGCCTCGTCGAACAGTTGGTGGCCGCTTGAGCGGCCGATCTGGGTGTTCAACACGTGACCGGTCTCAACCACGAACACCCTTAGGGTCGTGGTGCCCCCGATGCGAGCGTCGCGGAGTGTGGGCGGATAGTGGCGCGCCAGGGCCCGGCCCACATCGGCGGTGTTGAGTAGGGAAGGTGGCACGTCAATGCATGCACTTGGCCGTGTGGTCTCTCGAGCATCGGAGACTGGTTTCGCGGCGGTGTCCGTCTCTTCTCTGACCGGCTCCTCGTCTTCCACAGACGTCAGGAGCTCCGCCTCCGAGAAACAACCGAGGCCTTCCATGGCGTGAGTTACCCCCGGGAGCGGGAACGAGTAGTCCCAGGAGACGCCTTCGGCATCCGTGGCTAGAAGCGTGAGAGTCCGCCCGCCCTTCATGTCCTCAATCAATGCGCGAAAGCCATCGTCGTCTGCCAGGCCGTGACAGCAGGTGTAGTAGGCGCCCGTGCCCAGTCCGGTGGCGGTGAAATGGAACGTCCTCTCTGGCCGGTCATCGACCCGGACTGATACCGGCACGGGGTCGGCGGCGTTCAGGGACGTCATCTGCGCTTCGAAAAAGAGCGAGGATCCGCGGGCCTCACACCGGAGCCCGATGTAGGGAGCCGCCGCCGGGGTCCTCGACTCGCCTCCGGCACCTCGCGCGGTAGCGTAGCGAATTTCTTCGTCGCTTGACACGTCCGCACCTGTCCGAACCTCCCAGCTCTGAGCACTCAGCGCGCTGGACCACGTGCCGGCAATGGCCAGAATAATCAGCGTCAGGACCACACGGGGCTGTACCGGCATGGAGCCTCCCGCGGAAAGGAATCTTCATTCGGGACACTGCTTTTTTCAACATACTGCTGCACGGGCCCCGGAGCAATGACACAGGGGGCGCCCGCGTATCCGGCTTGGGGCGGTCATCCGTTGGTGCGCAACGGCCGGGTCAGATAGACGGCCGGCCCGATCTCCGAATCCTGAAACACTTTGAACAACGCGAAGCCCGCCTTCTCCCAGGCCCTGATGGCGCGACGGTTACGCAGGGAGCTCCCCAATCCCAGCCAAGCCAGGTCGGGATCGTGGCCCAACCGCTCCACCAACAGCCCCAGGGCTCGCGGCCCTATTCCTCGGCCGGTTGCGGAGGGTTCACCGATGAGGATGTCCACGTCCATGAGGGCATCCGGCAGGTCTTTCAGTCCGGCGTCAGCGAGTTCTCGGGGTGTGGGTCGTTGCCACCGCAGGTACCCTACGGGCACCCCATTCGCGGTGATGATGGCGTGCTGGTCAGGTGGGTGAGTGCGGGATTCTTCCAGCGCGACCGGCCCTTCGCCCCACCAACACTGGACGTGCGGCATCCCCAGCCAGTGCCGGAGCAGGTCAATGTGCTGGCCCGGCTCGAAGGCGCGTAACTCGACGGTGGTGGAGTCCCCGCTCATGTGTGGCCAGGTCGTGCCGGCCGTTGCTGTTCCGGGCCAGCGTTGTTTCCGGCACGGCTCGGTGTCAGGGCGTGGACCCTCAGTCAGCTGTTCAGCCCCTTGGGCGGTCCCAGGATCTCCCGGAGCAGGATGGCGTCGCGCAGGCCCTGGGGGCTCTGGAGCGTCCGCATCAGGGGCGACGACTCCCTGGCGGGTGCAGGGACCTCATCGGTCAGGTCCCGCAGCGAAGGGCGTCGCCGCCGGGTGGAAAGCGGTTCCGGCTCGCGATGGGCGTGCGTCGGCTGTACGGCTCGGGCCGGCCTCCGCTCGGGTGGGGGCGGGGCGGGCCTGTGCCCTGGCTCGAACCGCTCCTCCATGACCGGCTCCAGGTCGGGCTCGGGCAGCTCCTTCTCGCGCCAGTCCTCCTCCTCGGGCTCCTCTCGCCAGCGCCGATCCGGCACCTCGCGCCACGGTTCTTCCTGTTCAAGATCGACGATGGCTTCTTCCGGCTCCAGCTCGGGCTCCGGCGGGCGCTGGCGGCGCTCACCTGTGAGGATCTCCCAGAGGTCGTCCGGGATCATGTCGGACGCCTCCGCCGGCTCCGGCTCCCGGGGGGCAGGAGGAGGGCGCCGCTCGGTCATCTCCCGTGGCTCATGGCGAGGACGGTCAGAGGCGCCGGGCCGCGGCCGCCCGGTCCCCTGAGTGGGCAGTTGCACGTCCTCGGTTTCGCCGCGCCGTTGCCGGCTCTTCCTGATCCCTTCCATCAGTGGGATCAGGATGATGAAGACGATGAACAGGATCTCGAAGAGCTCCACGATCGTATCCGTTTACCCCTGCTTGTTGCCGTCCCGATGCCCGTCACCCTCCTTGGCGATGGCTTCACGCATCTCGGTGTCGGCGTTGACGTTGCGATAACGCACGTAATCCATGATGCCGAGGTTGCCGGCCCGGAAGGCCTCGGACATGGCCTTCGGCACCTCCGCCTCGGCCTCGACCACGCGCGAGCGCATCTCCACCACCTTGGCCCGCATCTCCTGCTCGGCGGCCACTGCCATGGCCCGCCGCTCCTCAGCCTTGGCCTGGGCGATCCGCTTGTCCGCCTCGGCCTGGTCGGTCTGGAGCTCGGCGCCGATGTTCTTGCCCACGTCCACGTCGGCGATGTCGATGGACAGGATCTCGTATGCCGTTCCCGAGTCGAGCCCCTTCCCCAGCACGGTCTTGGAGATGGCGTCGGGGTTCTCGAGCACGGCCTTGTGTGAGACGCTGGAGCCGATGGTGGAGACGATGCCTTCGCCGACCCTGGCCAGGATCGTATCCTCGCCTGCACCGCCCACGAGGCGGTTGATGTTGGCCCGGACCGTGACCCTGGCGATGGCGATGAGCTGGATTCCGTCCTTGGCCATGGCGGCGACCTTGGGCGTGTTGATGACCTTGGGGTTCACCGAGACCTTCACCGCCTCCAGCACGTCCCGGCCCGCCAGGTCGATGGCGGCCGCCTGCTGGAAGGGCAGCACGATGTTGGCCTTGTCGGCGCTGATCAGGGCCTTGACCACCCGGTCCACGTGCCCGCCGGCCAGGTAGTGGGCCTCCAGCTGCTTGGTGCTGAGTTCGAGGCCCGCCTTGGTGGCGGCGATCAGGGGGCGGACCACGGCGGCAGGGCTGACCTTCCGCAACCGCATGCCGATCAGGTCACCAAGCCCTACGCGCACCCCGGCGAAGACGGCCTCGACCCAGAGCCGTACCGGCACGGCCCAGAGGATGACCAGGATGATGAGCGCAACGATGATGAGCAGGATGGGCGTCACCAGTACTACGCCTTCAGGCGGCATTTCCACAACCTCGTGTTTGGGAGACTCGCTTCTGGCAGGGTAGATACGGTATGGCGCCCGCCAGCGCAACACCTCCGTCGTACCGGAACGGCCATCGGGGGCGGGCGTATGTCGGGGGCCAGACGGCGGTCAGTGTCGACCGACCGTCTCCGTGCTTTCCACCGCCCGGACCACGTGACGGTAGCCCTCCGCCCGCACGATCTGGATAGGTGTCCCGGCAGTTAGCCAGCCCTCTTCCGCCACTATGTCGATCCGCTCGTCGCCGAACCGTCCCACCCCTGCCGGCCGCAGGTCGGTGATGGCGACGCCGCGCTCGCCCACCAGCTCGCCCCTGACCGCGCTGCTCAGGTAACCGGTGTCACGGCCCGTGACCTCTCCCAGCAGGATGCCGGAGCGGGACAGGCGCATGTTCTTCGGGAGGTTCCGCATGATGACCCAGGCGCTGACCAGCACGATCAGCATGCTGGCGGAAAGGACCATTGCTGCTTGCGAGTAGTCCGCGACGGTGGACATGCTGCCGATCATACTGAGATAGATGCTGGCCAGTATGCCCCCTATGCCCAGGATCCCGAATACGCCGAACCCGGGGACCACGAATATCTCGATGGCCAGCAGCACCAGCCCCACGCTGAGCAGGATCATCTCCTCCCAGCCGGCCAGCCCCACCAGGTAATGCCCGCCGAAGAACAGGGCCAGGGCAGTGCCGCCCGCGATTCCGGCCAGCCCGAACGACGGGGTCTTGATCTCTATGATCAGGCCCAGGAAGCCCAGGGACAGGAGGAGGGGCGCCACGAGCGGATTCGTGATGAACCGCACGATCCCTTCCGCCCAGTTGGGCCGTGCATCTTCGACCCGGTCGGGCGCCACCCCGATCCGGTCCAGCAGGTCGGCAAAGCTGTCCACGATCTCGGCGTACCCGATGCCTTCCGCCTCCACGGCGGTCAACGTCAGGAGGGCGCCCTCTTCCACCACGCCTTCCACGGCGATCCTCTCGTCCACCATGGCCTCGGCCACGCGAGGGTCGAGCCCCCGCCGCTCGGCCAGGGATCGCATCTCGGCCCGCATGGCGCTCACTATCTTCTCCGGCGCCGTCTGCCCCTCCCCGGTGACGGGTGTGGCGGCTCCGATGACGGACCCGGGTCGCATGTAGATGAAGTCTGCGGCCAGGGCGATCATGGCGCCGGCGGAGAAGGCGTGGGGGTTGACCATGGCGTAGGTGGGGATGTCGGCGTCCTGGAGCGACTTGACGATCCGCTGGGCGGCGTCGACCCGGCCGCCGGGCGTGTCGATATCCAGGATCACCGCCGCCGCGTTGGCCGCCATGGCCTCGGACAGGCTGCGGTCAATGAACGGGGCCAGGCCCAACTCGATGACGCCCGTCACGGGCACCCGATAGACCACTATCTCGTCCTCGGGGGCTACCGCCTGCTGCCCACCGCAGCCGGCAAACAGCGACAACGCCGCGGCCATGGCCGCCACGCCCGCAGTGTTCCGCAATCCCACCCTGCCGTTCATCTGACCCCCTCCACCAACTGGATCGCGTAATAGGCCCGCTGGATCGCCCGTACGTCGTCGCCGTCCTCCATTGCCCGGGCTGCCCAGTCCGCCAGCCGTCGGGCCCTCTCGAGGGCGGCGCTGGCGGTCTCGTCCAGGTCCTCTCTCGCGGCGCCGTCCGCCGCCGCCACCAGCCGCGTGGCCCGGTCCACCAGGGCACGGGCCACGAAGCGGGGCGTGGTCTCCACCAGGTCCGACATCGCCAGCAGGACATGGTACACCCTGTCTTCCCTGCTGGTTGCGTCGTCGGAGCGGGCCAGGTGCCGGCGGGCAGAGGCGAGACGATACTCGACAGCGGGGATGCTCAAGTGGCGAAGCATACCCTCGGCGATGGCCGTCCATTCGTCGGTCCTGACCCGGAGGACGGCCCACTCCTCATCGGTGACCAGCTCGGCCAGGAGGGGGCCGGCCTGGGTGACGGCCGACCTCCTCTGAGCGGGGCCGGCAATGTGGGCGCGGGCGCTGCCAGCGACCCAGAGCTGGTGGGCCAGGTCCAGGGTCGCCCGCTGGATGGGGTCGGTGACCGGCGCGTCGAGCACGATCTCGCTCAAGGTCGGCAACGCCGCTGCCGACCGGACCACGGCCTCCGCCTCGACGAACTCGAAGAGCGCGTCCGGCTGCACCGGGTCATCACCGCACCCGGCCAGGCCCACGGCCAGTGCCGCGGTGATCGGGCCCAGGGACCGGGAGAGCTTGTGGCGCACGAGCCTGTCCTGTTCGGAAGGGTTCAAGCTAAGCTTAAGCTACGAGCACGCATGAGCAGAGGCAAGCAGCCCGTGCACCTGCACGTCAAGCCCCACAACCTCGCCTATTGACCTCCGCTTCACAGGGCTCGTACAATCCCGCTGTTCTGAAGACGGACGCGCCCGCGGTCCTGGCCAGCGGTGCGTCCGTTTTGTTTCGCCTCTGCACTGAGGAACCGCCACGAGCGATGGCGTCGCGACACCTGGAGAAGCGCACGCCGCAGTTCAACGGGAAGCAACGCGCCGGGCGAGGCGCAGGAGCGGCCGGGCACCCGGTCCGGGGGGTCGCCGGCTGGACCCGGGACCTCAATCGCGCCCACCGTACCGCCCGACGGCTCCAGGCGGGCACTGTCTGGATCAACACGTACCACCCCCTGGACGCGGCGTCGCCCATCGGTGGCTACAAGCAGTCGGGCCAGGGGCGGGAGTTGGGACGCCACGCCCTGGAGACGTACACGAAAGTGAAGAGCGTGTGGGTGGAGTTGGGGTGATGGGCGCGCAGTGGGGGGCGCGCAGTGGGCGGCTGGGGGAGCGTCGGTCCGGCCTGCGGCCTCACGGGGGGATCGTGGGCGCTTGGTCTATGACCTCTGCCTGGTTACCTTGGCGGCGCAGTGGTCAGGGTGAGGCCGAATTGCACGGGAGCGGGCTCATCGTCAGGTGCATCGAGATTGACCAGGGTGTAGCGCCCGTGGTGGAGGCGGAGGGAACGTAGGTAATGACCAATTCCGACAAGATCGTGGTGGCCCGGGAGGGTCACCTCGGCTGGGTTCGGCTCAACCGGCCCGAGCGCCTCAACGCGTTCTCCGGTGACATGCGTGACCGTCTGGAATCGGCGTTGGAAGAGCTGGACGATGACCAGGCGGTGCGGTGCGTTGCCATCATCGGCGTCGGTCGAGCCTTCGCCACGGGCGGAGACGTCCAGCACCTGGCGGAGCTACTGCGGCACAACGACCACGCAGAGTTCGAGAGTCTGGTGCGGGCAGGCGTGCGGGTGGTCGAGCGAATCGACGGCATGTCCAAGCCGGTGATCGCCGCGGTTAACGGCGCGGCGGCTGGTGCGGGCGCTGCCCTGGCCCTGGCCTGTGACATCCGGATCGCCAGCCAGAACGCCACCATCGGCCTGACTTTCACCCGGATCGGCCTCCACCCTGATTGGGGGGCCGCCTATTTCCTGCCCCGCCTCATCGGATCCGCACTCGCGGCTGAGCTGGTCTTCACCGGCGGGATGATCAGCGCACGGCGGGCCGAGCGCGTGGGACTGTTCAACAACGTGGTTCGCGCCGACGACCTGGAGGAGGCGGTGCGCGGATTGGCCGGCCAGATCGCCGCCGGCCCGGCGGAAGTCATTGCCGACGCGAGGCGAACTCTCAGGCGCAGCCTGGCAGCGGACCTTGACGAGATCCTGGAGATGGAGGCGCAGGCCCAGCTCCGGGCCTTCACTTCCCCCGATTGCGCCGAGGGGGTACACGCCTTCCTGGAGAAGAGAGCGCCCCGCTTCGGGCCGAAACGACAGCGCCCCGGCGCCGGTTCCGGATAGTAGTGGTGGTGGGCGCAGGGGTACGAGGCAGGCCCCGGATCGACGCAGGGACAAGGAGTTGGAATTCTTCGACCGAAGCGATTAGCTACTGCTCTACACGTCGGGGCACGCACAACACAGTTGCAAAGGAAGCGACAGATCTTGAAGAACCCGTTCGACGACGACATGCCACCGCTCGGACCGCGCAACCCGTTCGCAGACGAAGACGATCGCGACCACCCGGCGTCCACCATAGAACACGCGTCCGCCAGAATCCGCAGACTGAAGAGCCAGGTCGGCTCCGACGGGCTGACCCTGGCCGCCACCAGGGAACTCCTGGACCAGGTGACCACCGCCCTGGATGCGGCGGCCAGAGCGATCAGGAGGCTGGAATAGCCGAGTTATTCGGGAGAGGACTGGCTACCGGCCAGGTCCGCCACCAGACAGGTCCCTTGACCGAGTGCGTGACCGCGAGTCTGGGCCGCGCCGGGAGCGAGGCGCCGCCAGGCGCTGGTCCATACATGAAGACCCACCGGTCCGGAAACAGAGACAGCTTCAGTAGCAAACGATCGCGTCAAGCGGCTCCCTAATGTGGCTCGTCAGCCTGACGAGGGCGTATGTTCAACTCCTCCGCCTCCTCGTCCACCTCCTCGTTTGCCTCCTCGTTTGCCTCCTCGT
>SLCC01000177.1 GCA_007126035.1 Gemmatimonadota bacterium | reverse complement strand
GCGAGCGTCGCACCGACGACGTTTGACCCGTGGCTGGTGGCGCGGTGAGGCCGCGGTTCGAGTTCCACCCTGAGGCGGAGGCGGAAATGGTCTCGGGCGGGCTATTCTATGACGAGCGCCGGGTCGGATCAGGGGATGAGTTCCTGGACGAAACCCAGCGCCTGATCGACTTCGCCGTAGGAAACCCCGAGGCGTCATTCCGGCCCGATTCGAAGCGGATGCTTTGCATATCGCCGTGGACCTCGTCCGCCGGATCCGCGACGAGCATCAGAAGATCCTCGAAGGTCACGATCCGGAGGAACGCCGGTCGTTCTATCAGGAGAAGGCCCGGGAACTGCACGATCGGCTTCGCGGGACGAGTTTGGTGAGAGAAAACAAGACCCGCTTCGGGATGGAAGCGGGGCCAGGTCACTTCAGCCGGTCGAGGGCCTTCCGAAAGACCTCGTCGGCGGGGATGGTCTCGACGCGTCCCTCCCGGATCTCCATGGCCCGGCGGTCTGCCTCTACGGCCCACTCCTCCTCGTACGTCAGCTCGCTCCGGAGGCTGGACAGAAGTTCCATCGCCAACAGCTCCCGCTCATCGGCAGGCAGCTTGAGCGCTTCCCGTTTCAGTTCCTCGACCGACATGGTGCCTCCGTTGGATCGAAGGGGCTTCCTTCCAAGGATACCCTCGCCCGTCCATCGAGACGAGCGCGACTGTGGCTCAGGTCGTGCCCGGCAAGCGCGTACGCCTCACGGCCGGTCGCGACCCGAGAGCGCTGCACTATCGGGTCGGCACGGTAAGGGCAGGGGATGTGGACGTGCGCAGTTCGGCTCGCGATGCCGTCGCGATCGTCATCGAACTGCCCGCACTGCACGCCAACTGCACGATGCTGACGCCGCGCCACCGTTCCCTCGGCCGGCATTACCCGAGACCAAGGAGAAGGACACGTGAAACGGACCGTCCTGATAGCGGCCGGCGCGATCGCGGGGCTCCTCGCACTTCACACAGCCACCAAAGGTCGCGGCCCCGCGGTGATGAAGACGATGATGTCACGATGCTGGGAGATGATGCCGGAGGAAGCACCACCAGTACGCATGCTCCACGACCTATCGATCATCCGCGAGCAGAACGACCGCATCCTGCGACTGCTCGAGACGCGCACGGACAGCTCGAGCTGACCGCAGGACAGGGTCCAAGCGCTTACGCCAGCGATGGTAGAGCTCGCAGGACTGGCTGTACTGAAGGCCCTTGAGCTCCCTCTCCGGGTTCAGGACCGGAGGAAGATGACAGCCAGACGGGTTCATGTCATCCAGCGTCGCTCGCCCTCAGCAGGGGTGGCCGGCATCTGCCGGAATGGCCGGCCGGCATGCCCGGAATGGGTGGCCGGCATGCTCCGGAATAGGTGGCCGGCTTCGACCGGAATCGATGGCCGGCTTGCTCCGGAATACGCACCACATCGGCGGCGTGAGGGACGGCGAGCCCGGAGTCCAGTGGAACGCCGGGTGGCCGGCCGGCAATCGCGCGGAGATTCGGGAAACGTTCATCGCCCCGACCCCCATCATGCTCGATAGGCTGACGGAGGAAGCCTGGCGGCAGGCGCTGACGGAGGCGATCGACTGTCTCGACGCATCTCGTGGCCGGCGGGGCAGGGCAGGCCCGAGCTGGTTCCGGACCCGTTGGTGCTCGGGGGAGAGATCGCCCATGTGGGCGACGAAGTCGAGCCACGAGCCGTACCCGGTCCGGCGGGCGCTCCGGGGGTTGAGCCCGTCGTCGAACGCCTCCGCCGCCAGCGGCCGGGCGCCGTTCCGCTCCCGGAAGTCCTAGTAGTACGCCCGCAGCTGGTCGCCCGCCGGTACGGGGCGGAGGAGGGAGCGGAGGATGTCGATGGCCTGCAGGTCGTACGTGACGGAGCACCCCGGCGGCAACTCCATGGTCCCGGCGGCCAGCTGCTCCAGGGCGTAGGCGACGGCGCGGTCGCCGGCGCCGAGGCCGAAGAGCGCCCGGGTCTTGGTGAGGAAGACCCGGTGGTTTCCGATGTAATCGATGACCCGCAGCGTCTTCCCCGGCAGGTGGCGCAGCCCGCGGCCGAACTGCTGGAGCCAGAGGATCCGGGACTCGGTGAAGAACTCCGCCATGAAGTCCGCGTGGCGCTGGGACACGCAGAAGCCGATGGTCCGCGCGCCGCCCAGCCGCTGGTGCTGCTCCAGGGCGTTCCGGGCCCGGGCCCGTGTCGCCACGCCCCGGGTCAGCGCCGCCTCGTTGAACCGGTTGCTCCCCCGGTGGGCGACGAAGAGGACGCGGTCGAAGCCGGGCCCATGAGCAGGATCCCTACAAACCTTCTAGGATCACCTTGGTACGAAACGATGTCAGCCAAGCAGTCGTGTATTGGCGTAACAGGGATGGGGAGGGCCTCACTCCCACTGCATCCACCAGTGAGTCAAGGGCACGCAAACGGTCTCCGAGCCCCAGCTTGACAGCCGCCCGGACCGACGCCTTGTCGGGGGAGCAAAGCACCCAGGCATCCTGTGCGCTCGCGTGAGCGTGTGCCAGCAGGTCTTGCTCGCCCGGGTCCATACCATCCGCTCCCGAATAGATAAGCTTGAACCGAGCGCGAACGATGTCATCCACCGCATGGACACGGTGCAGTCTGGCCAGGTCGTCGGGAGTGACGGTGACGTACCCTGGGTGGCTGGCCGGTGAACCGCGCAGCGTTTCACCGCGGCATTCCTCGACGGTTTCCACCCTGAGCTGCCCCGTGATGGCCGCCCAACAGCCCGTCCGAACCGCTTCGATGATCGCATTCGCATCGACCAGGACCGCTTCGGGCTTGTCCACCGCCTGTCGCTAAACCTCGTAGGAGAGCTCGAGATTGTACGCGCCACACAGTCTGGAAAACGCGTCGACCCCGAGACCGAGCAGGTCGACGGCCTTCCGAAGGGAGAGGCGGCCGTCCTCGACTGCGTGATATACCCTGCCGACGAAGGGGCGGTTGAAGGGCAGGGGAGCGGTATCCTGTACCAGGCCGCCGTTGTTGGCCAGCCGGGATTCGTCGAGCGCCTCCGCCGCTGCTTTCGAAACGTGGCCGAGGATCACGACGCGCCATTTGAGGGCGACGGCGCTCACATGAAGAGCCGTCGCCGCCGCGTTCAGCCAATCGTGGATGTCCTCGCCTTCGCGTCGGACTGCCCAGTACGTCGCCACGGTATGCTCCGGCATTAGGAGCGCGCCGGCAAAGTTATCGGCCAGGCGCTCCACCCGGTTGCCTTTCCCGGGGCGCGGCTCACGGGGCTCCACCCGCTCCGGCGCCATGGCGTCCCAGGTCAGCACGTGGAAGAGCTCGTGGGCCAGGTCGAAGTGCCTGCGTCCCTCAGACTCGCGCCGGTTGATGAGGATCGTGTTCAGCCCGGGAAGCTGGACGGCTGCACCCGACAGGCCGGAGGGTGCGTCCACGAAGAGCACCTGGACGCCCAATGCCCGCTCGACGGCATCCCGCAGCGTTTCCGCTGGTCGATCACCCAGCGACCACTCCTGGCGGATCTGCTCGGCGGCCGCATGCGCGTCCTCGAAGGACGCCGTGGCGGTGAGCTCCAGCTTCTGCCCGAGACGGGAAGGTTGGATTCCGGCTTCGCTTTGGAGGGTCCGGAACGTCGCAATCCAGCGCCCCGCCCGATCCTCGAACTGGTCCAGGGTCGCAGCCGGCACGCCTTCCGCCCGGAACGAAAAGCGTCCCTCGCCAACGAGGCGGAAGGAATCCGTCAAGACATCCATATCGACGCGTAGCGCTTTCGCGGCACGGACGAGTTCGTCAGCGCTGATCGCTCGCTCGCCGGCTTCAATGCTCGCGATGATCTGGCGGTGCTTGAAACCCATCGCCCTCGCGAGAGCGTCCTGGGTCAGGCCGTTCGACTCTCGCAGGGCCTTGAGCCGAATGGAAATCCGGTGTTGGGTCGTTTGGAGCATAGGGTAAGAGTACTCTTGCATTTCGGGAAATGCAAGCGGAGACGACTGGGCGAGGAGGCAGCGGGTTGAGCGGCCCGGGTGGGGGTAATCACCCCTATCTCACCACGACCACAAAGCGTCGTCCTCGCCCGGCGAGATGACCAGGAGCACACCATCCTTTCCGAGGGCACTGACCCCAACCTGCTGCACGACCTGGAGAACCGGATCCAGGACCACCACCTCTTCGGCGACGAGGAGACGGAGGCGAGCGCGAGCACCTGCCCCGCGAGATCCAGGACCAGATCGACATGGAGTCCTACGGAATCCGCGAGACCGCGTCCGGTTCGTTTACGCCGGAGCGGGGGAAGGGCGGTGAGCTGGAGCCCCGCGGCCCCAAGGACCCGCGCGCCATGTCGCAGCAGGAGAAGGAGCGGCTGCCGGCCACTATTCAGGAGCTGAACGACCGGTTCGGCGAGGCCAAGCTCGATGAGAGATTCGCGGCACGAACGGCCGGGCTATTCGATGCGCCGGCGCTGGAGCGCTGGTGGCTCGCGCACCCACGGGCCGCCAACGTTCCGAACTGGGACCTGATCGCGACCTGCCAGGTCCGAGGCATCCGCGGCCTCGTGCTCCTGGAAGCCAAGGCGCACCACGGTGAGGTGCACCTGGCAGGCAAGATTGAGCCCGCACGTGCCTCCAAGAGCACGCCACGGATGTATTTCCGGCCTCGGCCTTCGGCAAATGGATCGAGGTCGGAGAGAGCCGGGTTTGCTGTGGTCCCGGCAGCCTTGCCGGTCCCGGAAGACCGGAGGCCTTGGCCGCGAACGTTTCCGAAGGTCCGGTGACGAAGCCGTCCAGTCGCCCCGGCCACGTGACTGAGATCCGGGAACAGTTTCGGACCCGCATTGAAGGACGCGCTGCGCGCAGCGGGCTTCACGCACCAGCACTCCGCCGGTGGGGACCACGGCTCCGCCCGCGTCGTGATCGCGGCAGCGCTCGAGATCGAGCCGGTGGACCCGTCCGCGCCGGAGCTGGAGCTTCCGGAGCGGTGGGCGGAGGTGGTGATCCCGTCGCGCCGGCTTCGGATCGCCGGCGTCTACGTGCCGGTGACTGGACGGCAGCCTGAACGGAAGCGTCGCATGTGGCAGGCTGTCCGATCCGCGGCGGTACGTCGACGAGACGAGCCCTACCTGATCGGCGGTGACTGGAACACGGGCGACCACCCATGGACAAGATGCACGCGGGTCGGCCGTTCAAGTTCACGGATCAGTACCGCGAGCTGCGCCATGTCGGCTACACGGAGACCTGGCGGCACTGCAACCACGAAGGTCGGGAGTACTCATGGTACGGGCGGGGCAGGGCGTTCCGCATCGATCACGCGTTCGCGTCGCCGCCGCTGCTGGAGCGGCTGCATGGCTGTGTCTATTCGCACCACGAGAGAGAGACCGGCGTGTCGGACCATTCGATGTTGATCGTGGACATCGAGGATGCAGGCTGAGCATTGCGAAAGGATTGAGTAGGGACAACGTCGCACTCCAGTTGTATAGTAGCAATGTCGGCGAGAGATGGCCCTGCGCGGACAGGATGTCGAGGTCATGTCCCTCAATCGAATGCAGTTTTGCGTAGGTCGGCTCGAGACAGCGCGCCTCGCCCTCAGCGGCAAGACGGATGTCGAACACGTCCAGAGTCTCGAGCGTAGGCACGCCAGGTGGACCTAATAATGAGAGCTGGACCGCTACCGTCGACATTAGTCACCGCCCCGCCCCCGCGTCAGCATCGGCCCCGGCCGTGAGCCCGGACCGTCGCGCCGTGCCGCGGGCAGACGGAGCGAGAATTCCCTGATCCGCGCGCCCTCCACGTACACCGTCGCCGGCACGCGGTAATACGACGGCCGCCGGGACACCGGCTTGTCCCACGCGATGTCGTGCACGTGCACCAGCCACGAGCTCACCGCCGCGAGCCGCGGGACCCAGACCTCCTCGCCCTGCTTCCGCATCCGCCATGGGACGATGACCAGGACCCCGCGCCGCCGGGCCCAGCGGTCCAGCTCGGGGAGCTCCAGCCAGAGGCGACGGGGCGAGTGGTCGACGACGTGGCCCACGACCAGCACGTCGGCAGAGTCCACCAACTCGTCGGGCCACGGGATCCCCACGGACAGACCCCGGTCGTTGAAGTGCTACAGCGACGGGTCGAGGACCGCGCGCGGTTCGTGGCCGGCGTCCGAGGCCACCAGGTGCGCCCGGCCCGCCGGCATGGCCCCGAGGACGGGGCCGACCTGGGCCGACGGGGCCGGGACCGTCGCGGTGGGGGACCGGGTGGGGCGGGGGAGGAGCGCGGATAGGCCGGCTCCCAGGAGGGTTCCTAGCTCGGCCGGCCGCCGAGGTTCCACGCTTGCGCACCACCGCGGCCCGAGCAACGTAGCCAGCGCGGATGCGGCGGGGCTCGAATGCCGTCAGAGCCATCGTGGCGGACTACTAGATCTGGTGTTCGCTTGAGATAAAGTGCATACCCACTCCGCTTGAAGAGTTCGGAGCTCGGGGATCAAAGCTCGAGTCGAGCGCCGCCAGCCCGCCGCCGCCCGACAACCCGCCGAGGCCCGGCAACCGGCGGCCGGGTGGCTGAGGGGCGGTCGGAGTCCGGAGTTCGGAGTCCGGAGCTCGGACTCCGGCGAAACTCCACGGCGGTGGCCCCCTTGCCACGGATGCCGCGATCATACAATATGATTATATGAAAATCAGCGCGAACGTCACCGATCTGCTCCGGAACTTCTCCGACTATATCAACCGCGTGGTCTACCGGCGCGAGCGGTTCGTCCTGGTCCGCGGCGGGAAGCCGGTGGCGGAGTTGAGCCCGCTGCCGTCGGCCACGCGACTGGGCGACCTGCCGGGGCTGCTGTCGTCGCTGCCGCGGCTGGACGAGGCGGAGGCGTCGTCTTTCGCCGAGGACGTGGAGTCGGCGCGTGCGGAGCTCGAGGCGGGGTCGCCGGAGGACCCGTGGGAGTCCTGATCGACGCCAGCGTGCTGATCGGGTGGGAGCGGGCGGGGGTGGAGCTGGACGCGCGGGTCCGGGGTCGCGAGGAGGACGCCCTTTTCCTGTCGGTGATCACCGTGAGCGAGCTGCTTCACGGCGTCCATCGGGCGGCGGACCGGTCGCGGCGGGCCCGCCGGTCGGCGTTCGTGGAAGGCGTGTTGGACGCATTTCCGCTGCTGCCCATCGACGTGCCCACGGCGCGCCTCCACGCGGAGCTCTGGGCCGAGCTGGTCTCGACCGGCGAGATGATCGGAGCCCACGACCTGTGGCTGGCGGCGGCCGCCGTCGCCCACGACCTGTCGCTGGCGACGCTGAACGAGCGCGAGTTCGGTCTCGTTCCCGGCCTGGAGGTGGAGGACTGGAGCTGATTCGCCCGAGCCGGAGCGGCCCGGGCTATCAGGCCCGGCGCGCCATCCCCCTCGAGGTGGGCGTGACCGTGGATCGAGGGCCTCAACCGCCCGAGCGGCTGCGGGCCGCCCGCGTGAGGACGCGGTCGAGGGCGGCCGCGAACGCGTGCTTGTCCCGATCGCCGAACGGCCGGGCGCCGCCCGTCTCCACGCCCGCGCCGCGGAGGCTGTCCATGAAGTCACGCACCGACAGCCGCTCCGCCACGTTCTCCGCGGTGTATTCCTCGCCGCGGGGATCGATCACCAGGACACCGCGCTCCACCAGTGCGGCGGCCAGGGGGATGTCAGCGGTGATGGCGACGTCGCCCGGGCTGGCCGTGTCGGCGATATAGCGGTCGGCCACGTCCGGCCCGCCGTCCACGCGGACGGCGGACACGAAGGGGTTCCCCCGTGGCGCCTGGAGCGACCGGTTGGCCACCATCACCACCGGCAGCTCCAGCCGCTTGCCGGCGCGAAAGGTGATCTCCTTCACGTCCCGTGGCGCGGCGTCGGCATCGATCCAGACCTTCACCCCAATCCTCGTTGACAGACTCATTCCTTCGATCCGCTCGGACCCCCATCCATTATAGCGTGCGTCGATGTGCCGCCGCATCACCACGCGTTCAGGCCCGCCGGGCAGCCTCTTCGAACAGCTGGCGCAGGGGCGCCCGTGCCAGGACCCGCTCCCGTGGCCGGTCGTGGTCGTCGGGCCAGCGCGCGGCCGAGCGCTTTCGCGACCCGGCGGTGGTAGCGGTCGTCGCGGGTGGCGCGTGCGAGCTCTTCCTGTTGCTGCCTCATGGTGGGCGGGCGCCTTCACGAGCCGTGCCGGGGCGACGCATCCCCTGTGTGGTCGGTGGGCCGGGCTGGCCCTGTCGCGACCGCTTGGGCCAGCTCGTGCAACTGCTGCTCAGCGGTGGGCGCGGAAGAACTCCTTGATGTCCTCGAACATCGCCGGGGTGATGGTGTGGCCGACGCCGGGATAGACGACGAACTGGGCCACGGACCCTACCGATTCGTAGACCGACTG
>SLCC01000129.1 GCA_007126035.1 Gemmatimonadota bacterium | reverse complement strand
CCCAGCAACCACGCCCCTCCGCTTGGCGGGCTTCGGAGGGCTGCCGGGCGGCGGACAGTCCCGGGCGCTCGACTCGAGCTCCGAGCTCCGAGCTCCGAACTCCGAGCTCCGAACTCCGAGCTCCGAGCTCCGAACTCCGAGCTCCGAACTCCGAGCTCCGACCGTGTGCTGCCCTCGAAGCCGGGGTGTTTGCCAGACAGCCTTCCGAGGTCCGGGGTTCACCGGGCGAGTACCGCCTCCAGGACCTGGCCCCATTCCTCGATGGTGTGGAGCCCGACGAGCTGGTGCACCACGTCGTCGCCCTTCATGATGATGAACGTGGGGGTGCCGGTGATACCTGCGCTCACCGCTGAGCCGAAGTCTTCCAGGATGAGGGGTGCCACGCGGTCCTCGATCATGCACGCCTGGAACTCGGGCTCTGGTGCGCCCGCTTCGGTGGCGAGCCGGGTGAAGAATTGGCCGGGGTGGTCCATGGCGCTCCAGCGGCGTTGTTCGGCGAAGAGGCGGTCGTGCATGGGCCAGAAGGCGTCGCCCGTTGCGCCTGCGCACAGGGCGGCCTTGGCGGCGACCCAGGCCAGCCGGTGGGTATGGAGGGGGAGGTTGACGAAGACCCATTGCACCTTACCGGTCTGCACGTACTGCCGGTCCAGCTCCTTGCCCACGGTGGTGGCGAAGCGAGCGCAGTGGGGGCACTGGAAGTCGGCTATCTCGAAGATGACGACCTCGGCGGACGGGTCTCCCTTGGCCCGGCTCTCCACCGCCCGCTCTACGAGGTTCAGCGCCCGCGCCGCCTCCCTCGACTGTCCCGCCACAGGCGTCGGCCATGCCAGCACCGACAATACGATCAGCGCGGCCCAGACGGGCCACCCTTGCTGCACTGCGGACATCCTACCTCCCACCTTGTGATGCTCTACCCGGATCACCCCGATACACCGGGATCCGGGCGCAGGTGCCAGCGGCGGCCTGGCGCGCCCGCTCCAGCGTCCAGTGGTGGACCACGGCTGGCGGCCATTCCCCGGCGCGGGCCGCCCTGGCGATAGCCGCGGCCTCGGCCCTCGCGCGCCTGGCCACGTCGGCGGCGACCCAGCCCCTGTCCTCCGCCCCGGCCAGCTCCTCGGCATCAAGAATGTGCACATCCCCGGCGGGCGTGAGGAAGACGTCCAGGAAGAGGTCCGTGGTGTGCCAGTCGTCGTCGTCGAGACGTACCGGTGTCAGGACGTTGGCGTAGAACCCGGTGAAGCGGCCGTCGGGGAGGTGGAACCGGCCGATGTCGTGCCAGAGACCAGGGAAGGTGAACCAGACAACGGGCGCCGCCGCCTCGAGCACCACCGTGCCCGCCACCTCCACCGGACGCGGGATGCCCGCCGCCGGGGCGAACGTGACCAGCGCGTCCATCTCGTGGACCAGCGTCTGCTGGAACAGCTCGCAGCGGTCGGGCGGACGGCGATAGTGGAGCCGGACCGGCCGCGGTACTCGCGGCTTCAGTCGTAGAACCCCTCGCCCGCGTCGGCCTTGCGGCGCAACAGGGGCGCTGGCGTGAAGCGGGCACCATGGGCCGCCTCGAACGCGGCCAGCCGGTCCACCACGATCTCCAGGCCCAGCCGATCGGCAAAGCGGAGCAGGCCGCCGCGGAAGGGCGGGAACCCGGTGCCGGTGATCATTGCCAGGTCGATGTCGCCCGGAGAGCGGGCGATCCCCTCCTCGAGGATGCGCGCCGCTTCGTTCACCATGGGGAAGACGCAACGGTCCCGGATGTCCGCCGCCCCCAGCCCCCTACGCTCCGCTCCGATCACGGCCTGGAGCTCTTCGTAGATGGACTGGTCCGGGTGCTTGTCCCGACCCTTCTCGTAGACGTAGAACCCCTTCTCGTTCTTCCGTCCGAGCCGATCGGTGGCCTCGAGGGCCTCCAGGGCCGGGGCGGGTGCGAAACGCTCACCGAATGCCTGGTGCATGGTGGCCCCGGCGTGGCGGGCGATGTCCAGACCCACCTCGTCCAGCAGCCGGAACGGGCCCATGGGCATGCCGAAGTCCAGGAGCGCTTCGTCCACCTCGGCAATGGCCGCGCCCTCTGCCAGCAGGTATCCCGCCTCGTTCAGGTACGGCGTGAGGATACGGTTGACGAGGAAGCCCGGGCCGTCCTTCACTACGACCGGCGTCTTGCTCAGCTTCAGCGCCAGACCGAATACGGCGGCCACGGCGACGTCGGACGTGGCTTCGCCGCGGATGACCTCGATCAGAGGCATGCGGTGGACGGGGTTGAAGAAGTGCATGCCGGCG
This sequence comes from Gemmatimonadota bacterium, assembly GCA_007126035.1. Classification (GTDB taxonomy): domain Bacteria; phylum Gemmatimonadota; class Gemmatimonadetes; order Longimicrobiales; family RSA9; genus SLCC01. The sequence goes on along the minus strand of SLCC01000129.1, from coordinate 6,120 downwards.
AAAAGCTCCGGCCGCTCCAGCACCCTCTGCATCTCCGTTACCGACAGCGCGGACGTGTTGGTGGTGAGCACGGCATCAGGCTTCACTACCTGCTCGACCTCCCGCAGGACCGCCTGCTTCACGTCCATCCGCTCGACCACCGCCTCGATAACCAGGTCCACCATACCGAAACCGGTGTACTCGAGGGACGGCGAGATGGCGGCCATCCGGTCATCCGCCTCGCGCTGGCCCAGCCTGCGCCGAGTGACGAGCTTCTGGAACTGTTCCCGCGCATGACGTAGGCCGGTGGCCAGGGCGGACTGGTCGATGTCCTTGAGGTGCACGGCCAGACCACGGTGCGCCAGGAGCTGGGCGACCCCGCCACCCATGACGCCGGCGCCCACCACGGCCACACGCTCCACCGCCGGTGCCTCGACCTCGGGCCCCGCCTTCTTCGCGCCCTCCATGAGCCGGAAGACGTGGATCAGGTTCTTCGAGACGCTGCCCGCGATGAGACGGCCCACCGCCTCCGCTTCGATCACCAGCGCCTGGCGGAGGGGCTTGCGCGCGGACCGACGCATCACGGACAGGGCGGCCAGAGGTGCCGGGTAATGGCCGCGCGTCCGCTCCAGGACCTGCTTGTGCGCCTGTTTCAGGATCAGACGCCGGCCCGGGCCGGTGGACTCCGCTAGCCGGTGGGCCAGCGGTGGCCGACGACGGCCAGGCGGCTGGCCGCCGTCCGCCAGCTCGAGGGCGATCTCCCGCGCGCGGCGGACCAGCACGGCCTGGTGCATCCGCTCGTCGATCAGGCCCAGCCTCTCCGCCTTGCGGGCATCCACCGCCTTGCCCGTCAGGATCAGGTCTGACGCGGCCATTAGTCCGATCAGCCGGGGCAGGCGGGTAGTGCCGCCGAAGCCCGGTATGATGCCCAGACGGATCTCGGGGACCCCGATCCTGGTCTCCGGCCGGTCACTGGCCACACGGACATCGCAGGCCAGCACCAGCTCCGTGCCGCCACCCAGACAGGTGCCGTCGATGGCGGCAATGGTCGGGACCTCCAGGTCGTGGAGCCGCTGGAAGACCGCCTGCCCCCGCGTAGCCAGGGCCGTGGCCTGCGCCGAGTCCCGCAGAACCGCGATCTCGTCCAGATTGGCCCCGGCTATGAAGCTGCCGTCCTTGCCGCTCCGGACTACCAGTGATTTTACGCGGCTCGCACGGGCCGCCTCCTCGACCTCCGTCAGCAGCTCGTCCAGCCGCTCCATGACCGGCGAGGACAGGATATTGACCTTGCGGTCCGGGTCGTCGAAAACGAACCAGGCGACGCCGTCGCTATCTATATCCAGCGTCAGCGCCGCCTGCTTCATGGTCGAGCTCTCAGGCACGTGGCCTCACAGTTTGGGTCTGACTTCCGCGTTCTCCTCAGTCAGTCGGACCTGCAGGTCCTCACCACGTTCCACGAGCACGGGAACGTTCCAGTACAACTCGTCGAACTGACGGTCGTAACGGGCGGTGATCCACCAGTTGCCGGGACGGATGTTGCGGAACCGGGCCAGGCCGTTCGCCGTGGTCGTGTCCACATGCTCCGTCCTGCCCATCTGCTCCAGACGGGCTTCGATTATCGAGTCCACCGGCGTGAAGGCCTCATCCTCCCACAGCTCGCGCTGCATCTGGATCTCCCGGGCCTCCTCCGTCAGCTGGGTCTGGAGCGAGCTGAAATCCTGGAACGCCTGCTGGGACCGCCGCTCCAGCACGTCGACCTCGTCCGCCAGGTCATTGAAGTCCCTGAACATGGCGAAATACTCGCCCGAGCCCCGGTCCATCCGGTCCATCTGATCCGACATCGTCGCCAGACTGTCCCGGAGCGCTGCCCACCGGCTCTCCGCTTCCTGCCACTCACGCTGCCGCTCGATCACCCGCTCCTGGAGCTCGAAGATCGTGTCCGGGACCTGTGGCTCCGGAACAGGATGAGCCTGGGCCAGCGAATCGAAGAGGGCGTCCCGGTCGTAGGGCAATAGCCGTACCGGCAGGGAGCCCAGGGCAACCGCGGTCTGCTCGCCCGTGGCCGTACGGCCGGCCTCGAGCTGAGCCACCACGGCCACGTCCGTGCCTCCACAGGCGACCGTGCCCACAGCGGCAGCGGCGGCGGCGATACTCAGCACCACTCGTCTCATGTCCACCTCGGAAAATAGTAGTCTGTCTGGAGAGAAAACTACCGCAGCCGTCCCAAAGCATCAAGGCGCCCGGGCACGATACGGGAACTTACGATGATACTGGAGCGGCTGGCTGCCGGGAAGGATTCGATCAAAAGCGCAGCACGTCACCAATGACGTAGTGCTCCGGATTGCGAGCTCGACCGCCCACTATGACTTCATAGTGCACGTGAGGGCTGGTGGTGAGACCCGTCGTCCCAACCTCGGCGATCTTGTCCCATCGATCGACTGTCTGGCCACGCCTGACCCTGATGCTGCCTCGCTCCAGGTGGGCGTAGCGGGTGACGACGCCGTTGCCGTGGTCGATGTCCACCATCCAGCCGTAGTCGCCGCGGGTGTCACCGGCGAACCGAACCGTCCCCTTGGCCGCAGCCATCACTGGTGTGCCGCGACGCGCCGAGATGTCGATGCCCAGGTGCGGGCGGTGGACGTTCAGGATGGGATGCATCCGGCGATAGGTGAACCGACTGCTTATGTGACCCTTGACCGGAAGGATGGATGGGGTCCGTTCCCACAGGTCGTTCTGCGTCTCCAGCGCGCTGCTGGCCTCGTTCCAGCTGGAGGCCAGAAGGTTGGCCCTGCGCGTCAGAGCCTCCAACTCGGCGCTCGTACCGTATGTGAGGGCGGCAAGATCCTGGTCCAGCTGCCACAACTTGCTGGTCTGGAGCGTGCGCGTCCCCGGACCCCCTACACCCGCCAGCTTCACCTCATCATCGAGCGGATCCAGGTTCGCCAAAACGCGATACCTCTCGTCCTTGGCAGAAAGGCTTATCACCGAGGCCTCGAGGCGACGCATCTCCTTGCGAATATCCGTCACCTCCTGCACCAGCAGCTCGTTCGCTTGAGCGAGCTGGGCAGCATCCTGGGCCGGCTGCTGGGTGGCGCCGTAGGCGGCAGCCAGCAGGATCGGCAGGAGGAGCACAACAACCCCCACCCCAAGGGCCGCCTGGAGCGTGCGGAGCGTGAGCTGGTAGTGACGGATCCGGGTCTCGCCTTCCCGGATGACCATGACTGTCCAGTGGCGACGTGCCATGAGCCCGATGTCTTGTGGGGAATTTATTGACCGCAGTTCGTTTGATGACCGCTAGGATAGGTCATCCCTTCTGCTGACGTCAAGAGTGTTTTCAGCCGTGATTGTGGCAACTGGCGAGCCCGCTCCGGCATGCTGACGCTAACTGCTGCGGTGCCAAGCGTTTCTGAGGCGGGGTCACAATGCTGCGGAAGTGGGTGTCTGCGACAACTTTGCCGGAGATCCCAACCTATTTCCGGTCTGGTCGAGGGAAGAGGCCCTCCCCCTTGGTCACCGCTCGACCGGTGAGGTCCAGGTTGGCCACGTCGGCGAGCATGGGCACCGCCTCCAATCCCAGCTCACTGGCCAGGACCCGCATGCGTTCGGGCATGAACGGCTCGAGCATGGTGTCCAGCGCTGCCAGGACGCGGGCCAGGGAAGCCAGGGTGGAGTCCAGGGCCTGGCTGAGGGCGGGATCCTTAGCCTGTTCCCATGGTGCCCGTTCCCCGACGAAGGCATTGGCGGCGGCTGCGAGCTCCATGGCCGTTGCGATGCCCTGGTGGAGCAGGTTGGCGTCCATGGCCGCCCTATAACGGACCAGGGTATCGGTGATCCGCTGATCCAGGTCCGTGCGCTGACCCGTGGGCACCACGCCGCCACGGTACCGCTGGATCATGGATATGCTCCGGCTGGCCAGGTTGCCCAGGTCGTTGGCGAGCTCGGCGGTGTAGACATGGTCGAACCGGTCCCATGAGAAATCGCCATCGCCGTTCCATGGCACGTCCCGGAGAAGGTAGTAGCGGAGGGCGTCCGGCCCGTGGCGCTCCATGGCCTCTTCGAGGGTGGCGGAGACGCCCTCCGACTTGGACATCTTGCCGCCGCCGAAGTTGATGAAGCCGTGCGCCCATACGCTGCGCGGCAGCGGGAGCTCTGCGCTCATGAGCATGGCGGGCCAGTAGACGCAGTGGAAGCGGGTTATGTCCTTGCCGATCACATGGGTGTCGGCGGGCCAGTACCGCTCGTGGCCGGGCTCCGGGAACCCGGTAGCGGACAGGTAGTTTGAGAGTGCCTCGGTCCAGACGTAGATGACGTGCTCTTTGTCATCGGGCCAGGGTACGCCCCACTCGAGGCGGGCGCGGGAGATGGAGATGTCCTCCAGCCCGCCCTCTATCACGCGACGGACCTCGTTGCGCCGGATCTCGGGCTGGACGAACTCGGGTCGCTCCTCGAGCAGGTCCAGGAGCTGGTCCTGGTAGCGGGAGAGGCGGAAGAACCAGTTCTCCTCGGCCATCCATTCCAGCTCGCGGCTCCGGTGCAGGGGGCAGCGCAGCCGTGTGGCTCGTTCCGGCCCCGGCTCGCCGGGCGACAGCTCCTCGACCCGGCTCTCGAGATCGTCCTCGGTCTTGTATGCCTCGCAGCCGACGCAGTAGTAGCCGGCGTAGGTCGACGTGTAGAGGTCGCCGGCCTCTCTCATCCGCCGCACCAGCTCCTGGGCGCCGCGCCGATGGCGGTGCTCGGTGGTGCGGATGAAGTCATCGTTGCTGATGTGCAGGTCGGCCCACGCCTCTGCGAACGTGGCTGCCAGGTCGTCGACCCACTCCTGAGGGGTGATGCCACGCTCCTGGGCGCTCTGCAGCACCTTGAGCCCGTGCTCGTCCATCCCCAACACGAAGTGGACCGGCTCCCCCTTCAGGCGGTGGTAGCGGGCCATGGCGTCGGCGCCGATCTTCTCGAGAGCGTGACCCAGGTGGGGTGGCCCGTTCGCGTAGTCGATCGCCGTGGTGATGTATCTGAAATGTGGCTGGTTCACGCGTCGCCGTCTCCACTTCCGTCCGGTCGTTGCTGTTCACGTCGCTCCTTGGCCCTGCTCAACTTCGAGTCCTTCTCCACCTCCGACCGGAGCTGGGCCAGCTCCAGGGTGCGACGCTCGCCCTGGTCATCCTTCAGCACCACCCGCTCCCGCCAGATGTCGACGGCCACTACCTTCTCCCGACCTCGTGCCGTGTTCAGCCACTTGCCCTCCCTGGGGAAGCGCTTGCGAGCCTCTACGTAGGCGGCGTGTTCGTACGTCAGGCAGCACATGAGCCGGCCGCAGCACCCGGAGATCTGTGCCGGGTTCAGGCTGAGCCGTTGATCCTTGGCCAGCTGAAGGCTCACGGGTTTGAGCTCTCTCAGCCAGGTCGAGCAGCACAGCTCCAGGCCACAGCGGCCCACTCCGCCCAGCAATGCCGCCTCGTCCCGCACCCCGATCTGCTTGAGCTCGATCCGCGTCCGGAACGTACGGGCCAGGTCCTTGACCAGCTCCCGGAAATCGACTCGCCGCTCCGCCGTGAAATAGATCGTGAGCTTGTTCCGATCGAATTGCCACTCCGCCTCGCTTACCTTCATCTTGAGACGGTGCCGGGCCACCTTCTCCCTGACGACCTGCCGGACCCGGGGCTCGTCCGCACGCAGCACCGAAGCCCGTTGCAGGTCGTCGCCCCGTGCCGGGCGCAGCACCCGCTTCTCGGGGACGGGGGCGGCACAACCGGTGGAGCAGCCTGAGCACTTGCGCTCCGCCACCGCACCCGTGGCCGTGACGCGACCCAGATCCTCGCCCCGGTCCGCCTCCACGATCACGTAGCCGTCCGCGTCGGCGGCGACCCCGTCAGCGGCGAAATAGCCGCGGCGATTGCCCTTGAAGCTTACTTCGAGGATCATTGTGGCGGCTCGCTACGCTCGCAGGAGGGGCTCGCTGCGCTCGCCAGGAGGGCTCGGCCTGTGGCCTCGCAGGTGGGCTCGCTGCGCTCGCATTGGGCTTGCTGCGCGCGCAACGGGCTCGCTGCGCTCGCCAGGGGGGCTCGGCCTGTGGCCTCGCAGGGGGGCTCGGCCGGTGGCCTCGCAGGGGGGCTCGGCCGGTGGCCTCGCAGGGGGGCTCGGCCT